>NZ_JBFOCV010000033.1:0-407741 GCF_040907975.1 Aeromonas sp. s10
ATTGCTTGATTCAAATTGTTAAAGAGCGACGCAGCTTTTGGCTGCTGCGGGAGTGGCATTCTACTCAACCGCCTTCTCGAGTCAAGCCTTATTTTCACAGGCTTTTCTAGGCTACCGACCGGCTTGTTTGCGTTGCCGCTTGCCCTGTCGATGGAGGCGCATTATAGGGAGCGAATTCGTTCTGGCAAGGAGATAATTGCAAAAAGATGGCTTTCATCGCTCAACCGCTTACAAAGCGACCGCGATGATGAATTAATGCACGAAAAGGGTCTGCAGATTGGTATTCCGGATGCTGTATTGAGGCCGGCAGGTTGACAGATCAAGCTTGTATCAGTTTGGCTTTCCCTTGCAGCACAACCATGATGATCGGCTTTCCGCCTTCGGGTAACATAGCGCCCCTTTGCGATTCTCACACTCTTGGGCTTTGGAGAGTTTAATGCCTTTTGCACTTGGCCAGCGTTGGATTAGTGATACAGAGACGGATCTGGGTTTGGGGACTGTCGTTGCTGTTGAAGGACGCATGGTTACCCTGTTGTTTCCGGCTACCGGTGAAAACCGCATGTATGCCAAAGAAGAGGCACCGGTCACCCGGGTCAGCTTCAATGTGGGCGATCAGATAGCCAGCCACGAAGACTGGACCATGACGGTCGACGAAGTGCAGGAGAAAGATGGCCTGCTTATATATGTAGGTGTTCGCACCGACAATGGTGAGCCGGTTGCCCTCAAGGAAGTGTTTCTCAACAACTTCATCAAGTTCAACAAGCCGCAGGATCGCCTGTTCGCCGGCCAGATTGACCGGATGTCCCGCTTTACCCTGCGCTACGAAGCGCTGGTCAACCAGCACCAGCGTCGCCGCAACCCGACTCGCGGCCTGGCTGGCGGGAAAGTCAGTCTGATCCCGCACCAGCTCTACATCGCCCATGAAGTGGGTCACCGCTACGCCCCGCGCGTATTGCTGGCGGACGAGGTTGGTCTGGGCAAGACCATCGAAGCAGGCATGATCATTCACCAGCAACTGCTCTCCGGCCGTGCCCATCGGGTGCTGATCCTGCTGCCCGAAACGCTCCAGCACCAGTGGCTGGTCGAGATGCTGCGCCGTTTCAACCTGCACTTCTCCCTGTTTGACGAGGAGCGCTGCATTGAGGCGTTCGCCGATGCAGAGAACCCCTTCGAGACCGAACAGCTGGTGATCTGCAGCCTCGACTTCCTGCGCAAGAAGCGTCGTCGCTTCGAACAAGTGCTGGAAGCCGAGTGGGATCTGCTGGTTGTCGACGAAGCGCACCATCTGGAATGGAGTGAGGAGGCACCGAGCCGCGCCTACGAAATGGTGGAAGCGCTGGCCGAACAGGTACCAGGTGTACTGCTGCTGACCGCGACCCCGGATCAGCTGGGCCACCAGAGTCACTTTGCTCGTCTGCGCCTGCTCGACCCGGAGCGTTTCTACGACTACGACGCCTTCCTCGCCGAGGAGCAGGCCTATGGTCAGGTCGCCAGCGCAGCCCAGGAACTGCTGGATGGCAAGACCCTGAGCGATGAAGCCAGGCAGATCCTCGCCAGCCAGCTGGATGGGCTGGATCTCACTGATGCGGCCGCCCGTCAGCAGGCAGTTGCCAAGCTGCTGGATCAGCATGGCACCGGCCGGGTGCTGTTCCGTAACAGCCGCGCCAACATTCAGGGCTTCCCGGAGCGCCACCTCAACGTCTACCCCATGCCGCTGCCGGAGCAGTACAAGACCGCCATCAAGGTGATGGGCATGATGGGTGGCAATGGCGGCGATCTGCAGACCCGTGCCTTGCGCTACCTCTATCCCGAGAAGATCTTCCAGCAGTTCGAAGGCGACAACGCTACCTGGACCCAGTTCGACCCGCGCGTCGAATGGTTGCTGGAACTGCTGCTCTCCGCCCGTCAGCAGAAGGTGCTGGTGATCTGCTCCGAAGCAGCCACCGCCAACGCCCTGGAAGAGGCGCTGCGCACCCGTGAAGGGATCCGTGGCGCCGTGTTCCACGAAGGGATGTCGATCCTCGAGCGGGACAAGGCCTCCGCCTATTTCGCTCAAGCTGAGGGGGGCGCTCAGGTGCTGCTCTGCTCCGAGATCGGCTCAGAAGGGCGCAACTTCCAGTTTGCCAGCCATCTGGTGCTGTTCGATCTGCCACTCAACCCGGATTTGCTGGAACAGCGTATCGGCCGACTGGACCGTATCGGTCAGCAGAATACCGTCGAGATCCACGTCCCCTATCTGGAAGGGACTGCCCAGCGCGCCCTGCAGCTCTGGTATCACGATGGTCTGGATGCATTCGAGCAGACCTGCCCGACGGCCCGCCCGGTGTTCGAAACGGTACGTGACGAGCTGTTCGAGCTGCTGGCCGCCAACACCGGCGAGCAGGGCCCCCTCGACGCCCTGCTGGCCAAGACCCGCGAACTGCACGAGCCGCTCAAGGCCAGACTGGAACAGGGTCGCGATCGCCTGCTGGAAATCCACTCCAGCGGTGGCGAGACCGCCCAGCAGCTGGTCGAGAAGCTAGCCGCCGAAGATGACGACACCGGCATGATCTCCTTCGCCCTCAAGATGTTCGACGAGATCGGCGTCAACCAGGATGATCGTGGTGAAAATGCGCTGGTGCTGACTCCCGGGGATCACATGCTGGTGCCGAGCTTCCCGGGCCTGCCGCAAGACGGCATGACCATCACCTTCGATCGCAACACCGCCCTGTCACGGGATGACATGGCGCTGCTCTCTTGGGATCACCCCATGATGCGCGGCGGTATCGACCTGATCCTGGGTTCCGAGATCGGTGCCACCTCGGTCGCACTGCTCAAGAACAAGGCGCTGCCGGTCGGCTCCATCCTGCTTGAGCTGATCTTCGTTGCCGAGTCCGCGGCTCATCCCCAGCTCTACCGCTTCATGCCGCCGACGCCGATCCGTCTGCTGATGGACAAGAACGGCCAGAATCTGGGAGAGAAAGTGGCGTTTGATGCCTTCAACCGCCAGCTGACACCGGTCAACCGCCACCTTGGCAGCAAGCTGGTTACCGCATCCCAGCCGGTGATCCACGGCCTGATTGGCAAGGGCGAGGTCATTGCCAACGAACTGAAAGCCGGGATTGTAGACAAGGCCCGTGCCCAGATGGCGCAGACCCTGCAACAGGATCTGGACAGGCTGGAGGCACTCAAGGCGGTCAACCCGAATGTGCGCGACAGCGAGCTGGAATATCTGCGCAATCTGCAGGCAGAATTGCACCACCTGATCGACCAGACCCAGCTCAAGCTGGATGCCATCCGCTTTATTGTGGTTACCCATAACTGATAAAACAGTGAAATGGCCAAACCCAACGCGAGTTGGCTGCCATGCACTTTTATCGTGGTAATCCATAACTAATGGGGGCTTGCCCCCGCTTTGACCAAAGATGCGAGACGCTATGTTTGTATACTCACCGCCCCTAGAACCCTGGCTCGATATCCTGTTCAAGGACAAGGACATCATGGTGGTCAACAAGCCCACTGGCCTGCTGAGCGTCCCCGGACGCGGCCCCGAGAATGAAGACAGCGTGCTCCATCGGGTCAAGCAGCAGCACCCCAAAGCGGCGGCTGCCCATCGCCTCGACATGGCGACTACCGGCGTGCTGGTGATCCCGCTCACCCCCAACTCCCACCGGGAGCTGAGCCGGCAATTCCGAGAGCGGGAGACCGAGAAGCACTACCTCGCCTGGGTATGGGGTGAACCGGTGCTGGATGCGGGTGAAGTGGATCTGCCGCTCTGCGTCGACTGGCCCAACCGGCCGAAGCAGAAGGTGGATTTTGAGGAGGGGCGTCATGCCCTCACCCTGTGGCAGAAACTGAAGGTGGAGAACGGCAACAGCCTGATCAAGCTGACCCCGATTACCGGTCGCTCCCATCAGTTGCGGGTACACATGCTGGAGCTGGGTCACCCCATCCTCGGCGACAACCTCTACGCCAACCCGGATGCGCTGACGGCTGCACCGCACCTTTATCTTCATGCGGCCAGCCTGACCATCAGCCACCCCCGCAGCGGCGAGCGGATGACCTTCGAGGCACCGGCCCCTTTCCCGGTCTGAGCCTGACAGGTAACAACCAAATAAAAAGAAAGCCCCCATCGAGAGATGGGGGCTTTTTTATCGCTCAGACGCGGATATCGATCTTGCTTCCGAGGGAAGCACTGGCCGATGTCGGCGCTGCCGGAGCGGATTGCGCTGCTGTTTCCAGCAGTTTCAGTGCGGATTCGCCTTCCTGGGTCTGCTGCTTTTTGGCCAGGCTGGCCACCATCAGTGCAGAACCGAACGACGCTTTTGCAGAACTAGAAATATCCATTGTGTACCTCCTGCCAAGAGACTATCGGCCGGGACCGGTGAGACATGAGCCATATCGTTCAACGCAGATATGCCTTGTCCGGCGAGCGCCGGGCCAACCAGCGCTCTTCCATCTCCAGCAATGTCTGATAGGCCTTTTCAGCATGCTCCGGGCGACTGAACAGATATCCCTGCCCATACAGATGTATGTCGGTCAATGAGCGCAGCACATCGAGCTGCCCCTGGGTCTCGATCCCTTCACATACCAGTTTCTTGCCAAGCATGGAGCCCATACGGCAGATGTTGGCGACCAGTTCGGCCGCCTCGATGGAGGTGTCGATACCCTGAATGAAGGACCTGTCTATCTTCACCTTGCTCACCGGCAGCTTCTGCAGATAGCTGAGGGAGGAGTAGCCGGTGCCGAAGTCGTCAAGGGCCAGATGCACACCCTGCTGGCTGAGATCCTGCATCAACTGCAGCGAGTTCTTGACCTCGCGCATGGTGGTGTCTTCCGTCACCTCCAGCACCAGGCTGGACGCAGGGATATGGTGCTCCATCAGCGCTCTGGCCACCAGCTTCAAGAGGTTGCGCTGGTACATGCCCGGGGAGATATTCACGCACATCTGCAAGTCCACCAAACCCAGGTGCTGCCACTGATGCAGTTGCTCACATGCGGTATTCAATACCCAACCACCCAGTTTCTCAGCCAGCTGGAACTCTTCCGCCACCTGGATCACCTCGTTGGGGGGAATAAAGCCAAGCTCGGGATGGCGCCAGCGCAGCAGTGCCTCCACGGCTTCACAGCGTCCGCTCTCAAGATTGACGATGGGCTGGTAATAGAGCTCGAGCGCATTGTGCTCCAGCGCCATCACCATGTCGGACGCAAGATGCTTGCGCCTGGCCGTCTCGTTGAGCAGGGAACTGTCATAGATGACATAGGGAACATGGGTCTTGCGGCTGTGAGAGAGGGCCTGCTCCGCCCGGCTGAGCAACTCCTGGGTCTGGTTGCTGTCGGTCGGGAAGAAGGCGATACCGATACCGACCTCAAGCCGGAAAGGGTAGTTGTCGATGATGATGTCTTGCTTGATGGAGTGGAGCACTCTGGCCACGAGCTCCCTGACCTGGCGAAGATCGCTCCCCTCCCGTTGCAGCATGGCAAGCTGATCTCCCCCCAAACGCGCCACCCACTCCCCGTTTTCGCACAGGGCGCGCAGCCGCTTTGCCACCTCTTGCAGCAGGAGGTCCCCTGTGTTGTAGCCAAACTTGCTGTTGATATCGCGAAAGTCGTTGATGTCAACCAGCACCAGTCCGAAGGAGGTGTCACGGGTGACATAGGCATCCATCTTTTCCAGCAGCGCCAGTCGGTTGGCGAGCCCGGTGAGGGGATCGATCCTAGCGGTCCTGAAATGGCGCCTGGCTTCTCGCACCAGCAGGCCGCTGAGCAGAATGACGGACACCACCAGCCCCGACACCATGAACAGCAGGGCATTGCGCAACTGGCCAAAACGCGCGTCGTTGCCCGTATAGACGTTGATGTTGTTCTGCATGACGGAAGCAAGAGAGTAAGAGAGGGGTTCCTGCAAGGGCGCCAGTGTCATCATGACTTGTTGGTAATCCGGCGTCCCCGGTTTGAGTTTGACCAAATCAGGCTCCAGCTTGCGGATACTGCTTTCGGTCAGTTTCACCAGCCGCAGCGTCTTCGGATTGTCCGCGAGGCTTTTTCTCAATTGGCCGCTCAGGAGGATGGGGGTACGACTCCAGAGAATGTCATAGCGGAGCAGCAGGGCTTCCTGGTCTATGCCGCCATAGTGGTAAATCTCGACGGCATTGAGAAAGCGGCCCAGCTCGAGCTGCAACTGCATCAATGCCCAGGAGACGTCATAGGTGTACTTCTCCATCACCCGGGTCGCATTTTGTATCTGCACCAGGCAATAGAGGGTGCTACCCGTGAACAACAGAATGGATAGATAAAGAACGCCGAGTAAGGGCCAGGCCCTGGTCTTCGCTTTCACCCAGTACTCCCGTAAACCACCGTTTTTACTGCTGAATGTCGATCGCACTCAGTTGCCAGATCATCATGTCGGTGAACTCGGAACGCCTGAGTTCGGGATGCTGATCCAGTGGCAGGATAAACCAGAGCGGCCCCTTGTCACGTACCCGCATGGTCATCCCGTCATCCTGCCAGGCCAGGATAGGATCGTATTGCTTGACCTTATCCCAGTTGATCCGGATCTGGAAACTGTTCAGGGCGGTGAGCGTGATGCTCTTGCCGTTGGCCTTTACCTCAGTCAGCACGTCCGCCAGTTTCGGCCCCACGTATTTGTGCGGTTTGTCCACCCAGGGATTGCTCGTCACCACCTCATGCTGCGGCAGCGCCTGGATCATGGCCATATCGAACAGCACCTCTCCATCTGCCGGATCGGCAGGGTCCAGATTCCCCGTCACCCTGAGAATGACCGGCCCCTGCGGTGTCGCCAGCGCCATGCCCGGCAAGGCCAGGAAAAGGAGTAACGGGAGAAGCCCTAAGTATCGCATGTTCACCTCAGATCATTTCACTATCAACAACTTCAGCTTAGTAGCACTAAAAAAAACGGCCCGCAAAAGCGAGCCGTTTGATGACTTGACGGGATTACATCATACCCATACCGCCCATGCCACCCATATCAGGCATGGCAGGTGCATCTTTCTTCGGCAGCTCGGAGATCATGCACTCTGTGGTGATCATCAGGCCGGCGACGGACGAGGCGAACTGCAGGGCAGAACGGGTTACCTTGGTCGGATCCAGGATACCCATGGCCAGCATGTCGCCGTACTGTTCGGTGTAGGCGTTGTAACCGTAGTTGCCTTCACCGTTCTTCACGGCATTGGCGATGACGGAGGCTTCTTCGCCGGCGTTGATGACGATTTGACGCAGCGGGGCTTCCATGGCGCGCAGGGCAACCTTGATACCGACGTTCTGGTCTTCGTTGTCACCACGCAGGGAGGCCAGCTTGGCAGCAACGCGCACCAGCGCTACACCACCACCGGCAACCACGCCTTCTTCCACGGCTGCGCGAGTGGCGTGCAGGGCATCGTCAACACGGGCTTTCTTCTCTTTCATTTCAACTTCAGTGGCAGCACCCACCTTGATCACGGCAACACCGCCGGCCAGCTTGGCCACGCGCTCTTGCAGCTTCTCACGGTCGTAATCGGAAGAGGTCTCTTCGATCTGCTGACGGATCTGGGCCACGCGGCTTTCGATCAGGGCAGCATCACCCACGCCATCGATGATGGTGGTGTTCTCTTTGGTGATGACGATACGCTTGGCACGGCCCAGATCTTCCAGGGTCGCTTTTTCCAGCTCCATGCCCACTTCTTCGGAGATCACGGTACCACCGGTCAGGATGGCGATATCCTGCAGCATGGCCTTGCGGCGATCACCGAAGCCCGGCGCCTTGACGGCGGCCACTTTCACGATGCCACGCATGGTGTTGACCACCAGAGTCGCCAGCGCTTCGCCTTCCACGTCTTCGGCCACGATGATCAGCGGTTTGCCCGCCTTGGCCACACCTTCCAGCACCGGCAGCATTTCGCGGATGTTGGAGACTTTCTTGTCCACCAGCAGGATGAAGGGGTCATCCAGTTCGACGGAGCCGGTTTCCGGTTTGTTCACGAAGTAAGGGGAGAGGTAGCCGCGGTCGAACTGCATGCCTTCTACCACCGCCAGCTCGTCGTCCAGGCCCTGACCGTCTTCCACGGTGATGACGCCGTCACGACCGACCTTGTCCATGGCTTCGGCAATCAGCTTGCCGACCTTCTCGTCGGAGTTGGCGGAGATGGTGCCTACCTGGGCGATGGCATTGTTGTCGGCACAAGGGGTGGACAGAGCTTGCAGCTCGGCAACGGCAGCCACAACGGCCTTGTCGATACCACGCTTCAGATCCATGGGATTCATGCCGGCGGCAACGGCCTTCAGGCCTTCGTTGACGATGGCTTGAGCCAGTACGGTGGCAGTGGTGGTACCGTCACCGGCGGCATCATTGGCCTTGGAAGCGACTTCCTTGACCATCTGGGCACCCATGTTCTGGAACTTGTCTTCCAGTTCGATTTCACGGGCAACGGAGACGCCATCCTTGGTGATGGTCGGGGCGCCGAAGGACTTGTCCAGCACCACGTTGCGGCCTTTCGGGCCCAGGGTCACCTTGACGGCATCGGCCAGGATGTTGACGCCTTCCAGCATTTTGATGCGAGCTTCGTTGCCAAACTTAACTTCTTTAGCTGCCATGTTCTTCAATCCTTAAATCAATTCGGGAAAAGAGGGAGGGTGATTACTCTTCGACAATCGCCAGGATGTCGGTCTCGGACAGGATCAGTACGTCCTGGCCATCCAGCTTTTCGGTCTTCACGCCGTAGCCTTCGTTGAAGATCACCTTGTCACCCACCTTGACGGCCAGTGCTTTGACATCCCCATTGTCCAGAATTCGACCAGTCCCCACGGCAAGAACTTCACCACGGGTGGACTTCTGGGCCGCAGTGCCAGTCAAGACGATGCCGCCAGCGGATTTGGCTTCAGCTTCGATGCGCTTGATGATGACGCGGTCGTGCAGTGGACGAATTTTCATCGA
This sequence comes from Aeromonas sp. s10, assembly GCF_040907975.1. Taxonomy (NCBI): domain Bacteria; kingdom Pseudomonadati; phylum Pseudomonadota; class Gammaproteobacteria; order Aeromonadales; family Aeromonadaceae; genus Aeromonas; species Aeromonas sp. s10. Next base: position 8,909 of record NZ_JBFOCV010000033.1, read on the forward strand.
TAACTCTCCCAAAATGAGTCTCTGTGTTGCTTGAGGAATGGCCGCAATCGGCCAAATTTGTCATGTCCCTGATCTGGGGCAACAGGGCTAGCCCTTCAAGGGCAAATACAAAAAAAATATTTTCACGTACTATGAATACCTTCGATGGATCACCCATCCCCAATCAGGAAGGCGGATGGAGACGGCCAGCATTCAGGCCCAAAGCACCTAGAGACTCTGCCTTGAGCCGACCCAATCCCATGCTGACCGCCCCCATGACACCCATGCTGCTGCGCATGACGGGCCCCATGATCCTGGGCATCATCGCCATCCTGGCCTTCAACCTGGTCGATACCTTCTTTATCGGCATGCTGGGTACCCAGGCGCTGGCCGCCATCAGTTTCACCTTCCCGGTCACCTTTGTCGTCACCTCCCTGACCATGGGGCTGGGGGCGGGCCTGTGCGCCCTGCTCGGTCATGCCCTGGGGCAGGGTCGCCATGACGAGGCAGCCCGCATCACCACAGACTGTCTGTTCCTTGCCGTCATCCTGGTGAGTCTGCTCGCCGGGCTGGGGGCATTGACCATTACCCCTCTGTTCACCCTGCTGGGGGCCAGCGCCGAGCTCATCTCCCTCATCCACGACTACATGCTCATCTGGTATCTGACCGTCCCCATGCTGGTCGTGCCCATGGTCGGCAATGCGGCCATCCGGACCACGGGGGATACCAAGACCCCCAGTCTGGTGATGGGGGTCGCCGGTCTGGTCAACGGCGTGCTGGATCCTCTGCTCATCTTCGGGCCGGGCCCCTTCCCCGAGTGGGGCATTCGGGGAGCCGCCATCGCCACTTCCCTCTCCTGGTTGATGGCCATGCTGGTCAGCCTCCATCTGCTGCGCAAGCGGGAGACGCTGCTGACCTGGCGCCTCTCTCCCCGCCCTCAGCTGTTGGCCCATTGGCGCGCCCTGCTCCATGTGGCTGTGCCCGCATCGTTTACCAACATGCTCAACCCACTGGCCAACGCCGTGTTGATGATCATTTTCGCCGGGCTCGGAACCGAGGTGGTCGCCGCCTACGGCGCGGCATCCCGGGTCGAGGCCTTGCTGCTCATCGTGATGATGGCGCTCTCTTCCGTGCTGGCCCCCTTCATCTCGCAGAACTGCGGCGCCGGGAATCCGGCCCGAGCCAAGGCCGCCCTGCTGCTCTGCATGCGCTTCGCCCTGCTGTTCCAGCTTGGGGTCTACGTGCTGACCTGGCTTCTCGCCCCCTTCATCGCCGATCTGTTCAGCGATCATCCGCAAGTGGTGCGACTCATCGTGCTCTATCTGCATCTGGTCCCCATTGGCTACGGTTTTCAGGGCATGGTGATGCTGCTGGCCTCGGCCCTCAACGGCGTCAGGGCATCGGCGGTGTCACTGCTGATAAACGGCATCAGACTGTTTGTCTTCTTGCTGCCAGGGGCCTGGCTGGGGGCAAAACTGGGGGGAGAACAGGGGATTTATCTGGGGATGCTGCTGGCGAACCTGGCCGCCGGATTGCTGGCATGGGGGTATGCCCGCCACAGATTCGAGCGGCTGTGCCATCAGGGGAGATCCTGACGGCACAGCCCGAGGCTCGCGATTACTCTTTGCGTTCGAACTCCCCTTCGATGGTGTTGCCACCCCCTCGCGGGGATTGTCCGGGCCTGTCATCGCCGGGACCCGGCTCGAACGGCTGCTGGCGAGCCTGGAAGCCCCCCATCTGCATCCTGAACTGATTGCTGCCAATCAGCTTGTCGGCCAGCATGTTGCGCAGCCAGGGCTGCAGCAGCAGGATGCCGACAATATCGCTCACAAATCCCGGGATAATCAGCAACAAGCCCGCCAGCGCCAGCATCATGCCACCCATCACCTCGCGGCCGGGCATCTCCCCCAGCTGCATCTTCTGCTGGGCTGTGAGCAGAGTCTTGATCCCCTCGCTGCGCACCAGCGACGATCCCAGCACGGCGGTCAGCACCAGCAAGCCAACGGTCGGCAAGGCCCCGATCACGGAGCCCACCTTGATCATGACGGTGAGCTCCAGCAATACCAGCCCGACCAACAACAGTAACAACTTGCCCATACTAACCTCGGAGCGATGAATGAATGGACCCGGGGTGTCCGGCCGGCAGCCGCACATCGCTGATGCTGACGCGCCGGGTTCAGGTCTTCTGACATTAAAATGGGGCTGGTTGATCATTTTTCAAGCCTCTCCTGCCGCAGGCCCCGGAATACTGATAAATATTTGTCCGCCCAACTGGGATTGAGGTGGTTGTTCTGTCAAAGTTAATCGCCCGATTGCAATATCTGTTTAATGACCACAAGAAATTTGAGGTTGCCTCAAATTTAGTGATCCAGGTCTAATACCGGATACCTCAATTGGGGTAACATCAACACCAGTCATTGCACAGGGAGCAACTGGCTCCCAACTGCCCCACCCGATGTGTGGTGCTTCAGGATGAAATGTGCGTAGGGAAATCGCGACCACTCGGTGAGGATCGTTTCCATTTATTTGATTTCTGAGGCATAACAATGAGCGACATCAAGAACGTCCGCATTGAAGAAGACCTGCTGGGCACCAAAGAAGTTTCCAACGACCTCTACTACGGCGTGCACACCCTGCGCGCTGTTGAAAACTTCAAGATCAGCACTCAGAAGATTTCTGACGTTCCCGAGTTTGTTCGTGGCATGGTCCTGACCAAGAAGGCGGCTGCACTGGCCAACGGTGAGCTGGGCACCATCCGTCCCGAGATCGCAGACAAGATTGTCGAAGCCTGCGACCTGATGCTGAACACCGGCAAGTGCTTCGATCAGTTCCCGGTCGATGTCTATCAGGGCGGCGCCGGTACCTCCGTCAACATGAACACCAACGAAGTGCTGGCCAACATCGCCCTCGAGCTGATGGGACTTGAAAAGGGTCGCTACGACGTCATCAACCCCAACGATCACGTCAACAAGTGCCAGTCCACCAACGATGCCTACCCCACCGGTTTCCGCGTGGCCGTGGTCAACAGCACCGACACCACCCTGCACGCTCTGGAAGCCCTCATCGCCGCCTTCGATGTCAAAGCCAAGGAATTCAAACATATCCTGAAAATGGGCCGTACCCAGTTGCAGGACGCCGTGCCCATGACCCTGGGTCAGGAGTTCCACGCCTTCGCCGTCACCCTGCGTGAAGAGATCAAATCCATCAAGCGTTGCCAGGAGCTGCTGCTGGAAGTGAACCTGGGCGCCACCGCCATCGGTACCGGTCTGAACACCCCGCCCGAGTACTCCGGTCTTGCCATCAAGCGTCTGGCCGAGATCACCGGTCGTGCCTACGTGCCGGCAGAGGACCTCATCGAAGCGACCTCCGACTGCGGCGCCTATGTGATGCTGCACGGTGCGGTCAAGCGCCTGGCCATGAAGCTCTCCAAGATCTGTAATGACCTGCGTCTGCTCTCCTCCGGCCCGCGCACTGCGCTCAAAGAGATCAACCTGCCGGAAATGCAGGCTGGCTCCTCCATCATGCCGGCCAAGGTCAACCCGGTCATTCCGGAAGTGGTCAACCAGTCCTGCTTCAAGGTATTCGGCAACGACGTCACCATCACCTTCGCTGCCGAGGCCGGTCAGCTGCAGCTGAACGTCATGGAGCCGGTGATTGGTCAGGCCATGTTCGAATCCCTGAGCCTGATGGAAAAAGCCTGCATCTCCCTGCGCGAGAAGTGCGTGGAAGGCATCACCGCCAACCCGGACATCTGCATGAACCACGTGCTGAACTCCATCGGCATCGTGACCTACCTGAACCCCTTCATCGGTCACCATGAAGGCGATATCGTCGGCAAGATCTGTGCCCAGACCGGCAAGAACGTCCGCGAAGTCGTGCTGGAACGCGGCCTGCTGACCGCCGAACAGCTGGACGAGATCCTCTCCATCGAGAACCTGATGAACCCGCAATACAAAGCCAAGCGTTACACCCGCGAAGCCACCGTATAAGCGAGCAAATGGGCCGGGGTTATCCCGGCCCATTTAAAGTCAATTCCCGAGCGGTCTCTCCACAGCCCCATCGGGAATTGGCTTTTCAGCCTAATAAAACCTAAAAAAACTGGAAAATGGAGTGTTCGCTATGATTGGAATCGAGTTACTTGTCGTGCTCGCCGCTATCTATCTGGGGGCCCGGATAGGCAGTATCGGTATCGGCTTTGCCGGTGGTCTTGGGGTACTGGTACTGACCTGGGGGCTGGGCATGCCCATCCCGAGCGATCAGCTGGTGACCTATCTCCCGTGGGACGTGATCATGATCATCGCGTCCGTCATCTGCGCCATTGCCTGTATGCAGCTGGCTGGCGGGATGGATTATCTGGTGCACCTGGCCGAAAAAGCCCTGCGCAAGAATCCCAAGCACATCACCTTCGCCGCCCCGGTCGTCACCTACCTGATGACCATGCTGGCCGGTACCGGTCACACAGCCTTCTCCACCCTGCCGGTGATCGCCGAAGTGGCCAAGGAGCAGGGCATTCGCCCGTCCCGTCCGCTCTCCATCGCGGTCGTTGCCTCCCAGATTGCCATCACCGCCTCCCCCATCTCGGCGGCCGTGGTCGCCTTCTCCGGCATGCTGGAGCCGCTTGGCGTCGACTACCTGACCCTGCTGGCCATCTGCATCCCGTCCAGCTTCATCGCCTGTCTGCTGGGGGCCTTCATCGCCAACCTGCTGGGCAAGCCGCTGGATCAGGACGAAGTCTATCTGGAGCGCAAAGCCAAGGGACTCATCAAGCTGCGCGGTACCAGCCAGGTTGAAATCAAGCCTTATGCCAAGCTCTCCGTCGGCATCTTCGTCGCCTCCATCGTGGCCGTGATGGCCTATGCCACCGCCATCTCCGGCAACGTCGGCCTCATCAGCAATCCGCCGATCCCCCGCGATGGCGCCATCATGGGCATCATGCTCTCCGCCGCCACCCTGATGGTACTGTTCTGCAAACTGGACGCGGCCCAGATCACCAACATGCCGACCTTCAAGTCCGGTATGTCCGCCTGTATCTGCGTGCTGGGCGTGGCCTGGCTGGGCAACGTCTTCGTGAAGGGCAACATGGTCGAGATCCAGGCGTTCGCCGGCGATCTGCTGAGCCAATACAGCTGGCTGCTGGCCGTGGTGCTGTTCTTCTCCTCCATGCTGCTCTACTCGCAAGGTGCCACTACCAAGGCCCTGATGCCTGCCGCCCTGGCACTGGGTGTCAGCCCGCTGGCGGCCATCGCCTCCTTCGCCGCCGTGAGCGCCCTGTTCGTGCTGCCGACCTACCCGACCCTGCTGGCCGCGGTCGAGATGGACGACACCGGCTCCACCCGCATCGGCAAGGCCGTGTTCAACCACCCCTTCTTCATCCCGGGTGTGGCCACCATCGCCATGGCTGTGGCGCTCGGCTTCTTCTTCGGTGGTCTCATCCTCTGACCGATGAACCACCCCATGTAAAACGGCCCGAACGGGCCGTTTTTTTATGCCCGGCCACCACCGGGCTCCCATGAAAAAGCCGCTCCCGGGAGCGGCTTTCGTCATCTTGGCGGCATCCTCAGGCCGTGGTCTGGCGGGTACCGAAATAGTCAGCCAGGAAGTCGTCGAACGACAGGCTGTCACTGCGTTCCCGCTCCCGCTGCTTGGCCAGGGAGTCCCGTGCCTCGCCGGCAAAGTAGGCCTCGTCCCAGTACTGCAGCTCGCCGGCCAGCATCTCTTCCCGGTAGCGGCTCGCCAGCGCATCGCCGAAGCAGCCGTTGTCCTGGCCGCTTGAAAGCAACTGCTTGAGCAGGCGGGCGGAGTAGGTCTGCTCGGGGTCGAGCAGCTTCTCACGGTGCATCGCCAGCGTCTCGCGATAGCGGTTGCGACCACAGCAGCGATCCAGCAGCGCTGCGACCTCGGCCAGCTCGTCGAACAGCTTGAGGCCGTACTCCTTGAGGCCGATGGCATTGCCCTGCTCATCTTCAAGCGTCAGGCCGGGGCGACGCCCCTCCAGCACCACCTTGTTCTGGTTGCGGCGGTTGCGGGCAACCTCGTCATCCGAGAGCACGGGGGACGGGCGCAACAGGCACCAGACCAGGAAGAGATCGAAGAAGCGGATCTGATCCACCTCGATACCGAACGGGGTAAAGGGATTGACGTCCACCGTGCGCAGCTCGATGTATTCGATGCCGCGCTGCTCCAGCGCATCCGAGGGCTTCTCGCCGCTGCGGGGAGTACGCTTGGGGCGGATCGGCGCGTAGAGCTCGTTCTCCAGTTGCAGCACGTTGTCGTTGAGCTGGCGGTACTCGCCGTTTACCTTGACCCCTATCCTGGCGAAGTCGGGATCATGGGTGTTGATGGCTCGGCGCAGACTGCTCACATAGGCCGGCAGGCTGTCATGACTGATCTTGAGCCCCGCCTGGGCGCTGTTGGTGTAACCGAGATCGGACAGGCGCAGAGCCGTGGCATAGGGCAGGTAAAGGGTGCCCTTGCCGGTTTTCTGGAACGGCAGGCTGCTCTTGCGCCCCTTGAGGAAGGAGTCGCAGATGGCAGGAGACGCGCCGAACAGATAGGGCACCAGCCAGCCGAAGCGGTAGACGTTGCGAATAAGCCCCATGTACTTGTCGGAGATGAAGCGCTGGCTGCAGCAGCCCTCTCCCACCAGATCCTGCCACTCGCACCAGAAGCTGTCCGGCATGGAGAAGTTGAAGTGCACCCCGGCGATCACCTGCATCAGGCTGCCGTAGCGGTTCTTCAGCCCCTGGCGATAGAGGGTCTTCATCCGCCCGATGTTGGAGCTGCCGTACTGGGCTAGGCGGATGCTCTCCTCGTCACCGACGAAGCAGGGCATGGAGAGGGGCCAGATCCGCTCCTCTCCCAGATGATGAATGGTGTGGCGGTGAATGTCGCCGAGCTGCTCGATCAGGCTCTCGATGGAGTCGGTGGCCGGCGTGATGAACTCCAGCAGGCTCTCGGAGTAATCGGTGGTGATGTTGGCATGGGTCAGGGCCGACCCCAGGCTTCTGGGGTGATCGGTCTGGGCCAGGGTCCCTTCGGGGGTGATGCGCAGACATTCGCGCTCGATCCCGCGCCGGATCCCCTTGAGGGCGGTCACCCGTTCCGGGGTGCCCAGCGCAGCCAGCAACTCGGTGAGCGACAAGCTAGTAGTAGTCATATTCACGGCTCATGTGTGGCCGCCCCACCCGGGGCGGCACTTATTGTTGCGACGCCCCTCAGGGCAGTTGCAGTGGATAGATGGGAAGATGAAGCTCGCTCAGGGGTTTTTCAAGCTTTTGCTTGTCTCCCACCACCACAATCACCATCTCGGCCGGATCCAGCCAGCGGGCTGCACTGGCCTTCAGCGTCTCGGGTGACACCGTTTTGATCAGGTTGTTCTGGGCCTGCACATAGTCCGGCTTCAGGTCGTACATGATCATCTGCAGCAGGAAGCCAGCCTTCTGCCCCAGGGTCTCGTAGGAGAGCGCATCCTGCTGGGAGACGGCGCTGCGCATGTAGGCCAGCTCCACCGGGGTCGGCCCGCTCTTGCGGTAGCCGTCCATTTCCTTGAGGAACTGGCGGATGGCATCCACGGTCGCATCGGTGCGCACATTGGCGCCGGTCGCGAAGATACCCGCCTCGCGGTTGGCCTGGAAGCCCGAGCTGGCACCATAGGTGTAGCCCTTGTCTTCCCGCAGGTTGAGGTTGATGCGGCTGTTGAAGTTGCCACCCAGGTTGAAGTTCATCAGGTTGGCGATGAAATAGTCTCCCGTGGTGTCAAACGGCATGGCGCGGCGGCCGATGCGGATCACCGACTGGGGGGCTCCCGGCTTGTCCACCAGATAGATGCCTGGCTTGGCCTGCTCTCCCCCGGGCTTGAGATCCCCCAGGGTCGGGGCGGCCCCCTGCCACTGGGTCAGGAAGGCGAGACCGGATTCCACCTGCTGGGCAGTCACATCACCTGTCACCACCACCTTGGCATTGGTCGGATTGTAATAGGCCTCATAGAAGCGCTTCACATCCGCCAGGGTCAGCTTCTCCACGTCCGCCAGCACCCCGTCAGAGGGTTGGCCGAGGCGGTTCTGCTTGCCATAGACCAGTTCGCGGAACGCCTGACCCGCCAGCCACTCGGGTTGCTGCTCGCTCTGTTTCATGCCTTGCAGCATCTGGGTCTTGAGCCGCTCGAAGTCCGCTTCCCGCAGGCCGGGTTGCAGCAGCACTTCCCGCACCAGCGCCAGGGTTTCAGGCAGCTTGTCCGCCAGACTGCTGATGGTGATGAGGTTGTTGTACTGGGCGCTGGAGACGCTGATGCTGGCGCCGAGTTTTTGCAGCTCGTCGCTCAGCTCGGCCTCGGAGAGGCGCGTCGTCCCCTGCTCCAGCATGGCGGCGGTGAGGCTGGCCAGCCCCAGCTCTCCCTTGCCTTCGGCCCGGATGCCACCCGGCAGGGCGATCATGATGGAGACGGCCGGGATCTCGTCGCTGTGGGTGCCGATGATCTCGATCCCCTTGCCGAGCTTGCCACGCCAGATGGCGGGCACCTTGACACTCACCGCATCGGCCGCCTTGGGCTGCACGCTGCGATCGAAGTCATCTTTCACCGGCCGCTCCGCCAGCACCTTGTCATGCTTGCTGTAATCCGGCAGCTCCCGCTTGGCGGGAGTGAAGTTCGGGGTCGCGGCCTGCCAGTCGCTCTTGCCCTTGGGCACCACGCTCAGCACCACGGCAGGCTTGTTCTGGATGAACTTGTCGTAGGCAGCCTTGACGTCAGACCCCTTGACCCGGGCGATGGCATCCAGATTCTTGAACACATAGTCGGGATCCCGGGCCAGCACCTGCCCCATGGCAAGCTGGCTGACCTTGCCCTCGATGCTGTCGAGTCCCCAGATGGCGGACGCGCGATAGCTGCTGATGGCCTTCTCCAGATCCGCGGGCTTGATGCCGCGCTGGGCGAACTCGCCGATCACCTTGTCCACCTCGCCCTTGAGGGTCTTGAGGCTGCCATCCGCCGCCGGATTGGGGTAGGCATAGACCGTCAGGGTGCAGGCAAGCTCTTCGCAGGAGTGGGAGGCACCCGCCTCGATGGCCTTGCCGGTTTTCACCAGGGACTGGTAGAGCATGGAGCTGGCAGAGCCCCCCAGCACATCGGCAAAGATGTCCAGCGCCGGCTCCTGCGGGTCACCCAGGGAGACGGTCGGGTAGCTGATATACAGGAGCGGCAGATGCACCTTGTCTTCCAGCGTCACGTAGCGGGTTGCCGGCAGGGTGGCAGGCTGAGGCGTCGGTTCTGCCACGTCCGGACCGCGCGGGATGGAACCGAAGTACTGCTCAATCCAGGCCAGCGCCTGCTTGGTATCAAAGTCGCCGCCCAGGGTCAGGGTCGCGTTGTTGGGACCGTACCAGCGCAGGAAGAACTGCTTGAGGTCGTTGACGTCGACCCGGTCGAGATCCTCCACATAACCGATGGGTTGCCAGGAGTAGGGGTGGGTGCGCGGATAGAGTGCCTCCCCCACCCGCTCGCCCACCAGGCCATAAGGCTGGTTGTCGATGCGCTGGGCCCGTTCGTTCTTGACGGTGGCGCGCTGGATCTCGAACTTCTTCTGGCTCACCGCATCGAGCAGGAAGCCCATGCGATCCGCCTCCAGCCAGAGCACCTTCTCCAGCTGATTGGCCGGCACGGTTTCGTAGTAGTTGGTGCGGTCCTTGTTGGTGGTGCCGTTCATGTCACCGCCCGCCTCGTTGATGATCCGCATGTGTTCCTGATCACCAACGTGCTTGGAGCCCTGGAACATCATGTGCTCGAAGAAGTGGGCAAAGCCCGACTTGCCCACGGTTTCCCGGGAGGAGCCGACGTGATAGGTGACGTCCAGATGCACCAGGGGATCGGAGTGGTCGGGGGCCAGGATCACGGTCAAACCGTTGTCCAGCTTGTACATCTGGTAGGGAATGCCGAGCTTGCCCTCTTGTTTGACCTGCTCGGACACCAGGGTCGGGGCCGCCAGCACGGGAAGGGAGAAGCCCAGCAGCATGCTTATTGGAATGAGTTTGTTCACGGGTACCTCGTGAGTGACAAAAGGGCTAGAAGATCTGACTGGCCAGCAGAAACACCAGGGCATAACGAAGCAATTTGCCGAGCCCGATCAAGATGAGGGAGCGCCAGAAGGAGAGGCGCAGCCAACCAGCCAGCAGACAGAGACCATCGCCGACCACAGGCGTCCAGGCAAGCAGCAGACACCAGTGGCCATGACGTTTGAGCCAACCAAGGGCTTTTTGTTCCCCACGGCCTTGAAAATCTTCCGGTTTTTTCTTGTGGGTGGCGAGCCAGCCGAGCCACCAGGTGGTCATGGAACCCAGGGTATTGCCCAGCGTCGCCCAGAAAAGCAGGCTGGTCATGCTCCACTCCCCCTTGACCGCCATGGCACCCAGCAGCACTTCCGAGCTGCCGGGCAACAGGGTGGCGGAGGTGAAGGCGCTCAGAAACAGCCCTCCCAGCCCCATCCCGGTGAAGTCTATCATCCGGGCTGGCCGTCTGCGGCGGACATGCGCAGCAACAGCTTGCCGCGCACATGGCCCTGCTCGATGGCCTGATGGGCCAGCGCCCCTTCTGCCAGCGTGTATTCACCGGAGACAGTGATCTTCACCTCCCCCTGGCGAAGCAGCGTCAGCATCTGGGTCAGCTGCGTTCGATCGGGATGGACCAGCATGCCGACAACCTCGACGCCAAGCTCGGCCCCCGCGTCCTTGATCTGCTGGGCCGTGATGGTGGGGACCGTCACCAGACGGCCGCCCGGCTTGACGCAGGCCAGCGCCGCCTTGCCGCTCTCGCCCCCCACCAGATCCAGCACCAGATCGAACGGACCATCGGTGATCGCCTCGGTGCACCACCCGGCCTGGTGGTAATCCACCATCCGGCTCGCCCCGAGACTATGAAGGAAGCTGTGATTGTCGCCACTTGCCGTGGCAACCACGTGGGCACCATAGGCGGCGGCAAACTGCACCGCCAGGTGGCCGACGCCACCGGCACCGGCCAGGATCAGTACCCGCTGCCCCGACTGCAAGCCACCGTGCTCCAGCAGCCCCTGCCAGGCGGTGAGACCCGCCAGCGGCAGGGCCGCTCCCTGCCTGAGGCTCACCCCATCGAGCTTGACCAGCTCCTCCTCGCGGGCCACCACGGATTCGGCATATGCACCGGCGGCGAGGGGGAAACCCACCATGCCGCACACCAGTTCCCCCTCGGCCAGGGAGGTCACGCCGGGCCCCACCTTTTCCACTACCCCGGCCACGTCATAGCCCGGTGTCCAGGGCAGCTTGTCCTTGTTCTGGGCCGCCGCCCAGCCGAGACCGGCCCGGGTCTTGGCATCGATGGGGTTGACCCCCGCAAAGCAGATGCGCACCCGGACCTCGCCCTCCGCGGGCACCTTGTCCAGGGAAGGGTTGAGCCTGAGTACCGAGGGGTCGCCGAATGCGGTAATCTGTAGCTGCGTCATTGCACAATCCATCCTGTTGATTGATCAAGGGTCAACAGAATAACAGCGAGGACACCATGGCTCGAATGTTTCTTATTCCTCTGTTGCTGGCCCTGGGGTGGTGGGCGTTTCTGCTCTACTTCCGCATCCCGCTCAAACAGGGGGCCAGGGGCTTTTACTGGATCATCGGCATCGGCGGCGGGCTTGCCGCCTTCCTCAGCCTGATGATGGTGCTCACTCACTAGGGCTCGGGGACAAGGGGGAAGAAGAGAAGATGCTGCATGGACTGAACCATCTCACGCTGGCAACCGGCGATCTCGACAGAAGCGTTGCCTTTTATGTCGACTTGTTGGGATGTCGCCCCAGGGTGAGATGGGCACGGGGAGCCTATCTCACCCTCGGCGATCTCTGGCTCTGTCTCTCCTGCGATCCTCCCCAACCGGCCAGAGATTACAGCCATGTCGCGTTTGGCATCTCGCCTGAACAGTTCCCAGCCTTCTGCGCCCGTCTGCGCGCGGCGGGCGTCGTGGAGTGGAAGAAGAACAGCAGCGAAGGGGATTCACTCTATCTGCTGGATCCCGACGGGCACCGACTGGAAATCCATGCAGGCAACCTGGATAGCCGGCTCGCCTCTCTCAGACAGCAACCCTATGAGGGTCTTATCTGGTTCGACTGAGCCGGATTCACCCCTGCTCGGCACGAAGATGGTAGTGACGATTGCTGCCCTGCCCCAGCACGCCCTGCGCCAGCAGATGCTGGAACACCCGGTCCACCTCCTCCAGAGACAGTGACAATGCCTCTGCCACCTTGCGTTTGCTGCATTTGAGCTCGCCGCTCTCCAGTGCGCCGCGCACCTGGGCGACCACGGCTGGCTCGGGCATGGGTCTGCTGAACGCTGACGGCTCCGGGGTCGGCGCTGCGACCCGGGCCTCGGCTTGCGCCTTCTCCCGTTGCCACATCCATTGACGGCGGAAGCGGTTCTCCTCACCGATCAGGCTGACGAAAAAGGCACCAAACGCATCGAGCAGGATAGACAGGAAGCAGACCAGCAGGAACTGCACCTGGCCGATGCTCATGCCCACCCCGTCCGCCAGACTGCTCATCAGCCCCAGCATGGAGGACTGCTCCCCCAGCGGCTTGGCGTCCCGCTCCTGGCGCAGCTCGTCCTGACGCAGCCTGAGCTTGGTGTTGGCCTGCTGCAGACCGCTGACGCCGCTCGAGATACGCGCCATCTCGATGTATTTGCGGGCCGCCTCTTCGTTGAGCTGGATCTGCCGCTCTATGCTGGCTATCTGCTCGTCGAAACGGGCTATCTCCCGCTCGTGACGCGCCTGCTGGCTCAGGATGGTGTTGGTGGCGCTGTTGATGCCACCGATACTGCCCCCGATGGAGATGGCGGCCAGCACGCTGTAGAACAGCAGCGACCAGAAGGCGCCGCCCAGATCCCGCCTCGCCTTGCACTCGCCGTACTCGTACCAGACGTAGAACTTGCCCAGCTCGAAGATGATGGCCAGCCCGCCGAACAGCCACTTCATCAGGGGGTTTTCGTCGATGGAGAGAAACAGCAGCAGGGAGAAGACGATGGAAGCCAGAATGGCCAGCCCGGTAAAACTGTAGACAGTCGTGAGGGCGAACCATCCCTTGGGGTAACGCAATGCGGCGCAAGCCTGTGTAGTCATGATGAAGCGGGAAACATCTGCAGGAAAAGTTGGCTACCGATTATAGTCGCCACTCCCCCGGAGAGAAGGGCAAATCCCCGAATTCCCGCCGATGGACGATCAGCTGCCCAGAGTGCGACCAAAACGTGCAAATCGGCAGCAGAAAAACACTACAATCGACCCCGTACCTGAAGGACATCTGCGGTTATGCTCGGGTTAAGCCCGCCGCATTACACTCATTTCCACCGAACACAACTCGAGGACATCATGAACAGAACGACGGCTTTGTTGCTCTCTCTTTTTCTGATCACTGGTAGCGCCCTGGCACAGGACGAAGGGAACCAGACCTTCTCCGTGGATGCGCTGACCTTCAATCTGGACTGGAATGACACGCAGTTTGACTGGTCCCAGAGCAACTGCTTCGATCTCGGGAGCGGTGACACGGCCGCCGCCGACTGCAAGAGGATCAACCTCAGTCTGGAGGACGAGACGCAGCGCAACCAGCCCCCCAGCACCAACCAGATCAGCACGCAACCGGATCAATGATCCCCCTGACAGGAGCCTTGATGCGATGACCCACATGACCATGACTTCCCGCGGCGCACTGCTGCTCTCCCTGCTTCTGGTTCAGGGAATGGCCTTTGCTGCCCCCCCTTCCAAACACGATGACGACATCCGGATCTCCACCGACCAGGGCCGGGTAAGCCTGGATTGGGACGACAAGGAGTACGAGTGGTGGCAGCACAACTGCCTGGATGTCAGCACCCGGACCAGCCGCATCCAGCTCAACTGCGACAACATGGATGGAAAATACCGCGACCATTACAACCGCAGCATTCACAGTGGCAACAACCCGGGTCAGGGCCATGACAAGCCCAGGAACAAGCACGGCGGCAACGGCCACCAAAAACACTGACCAGCATGCCCATGGACATGGTTGAGGGGCCTGTTGCCCCTGGAGTCATGTCCCCTACCAGTAGTTTTCCATGCTGATATTGCCGGGGGCGCGACGCAGGTTCTTGGCAAGCCCCAGCCCGAGCAGGGTCTGCTGGGTTTCTTTCACCATGGCGGGGTTGCCGCAGATCATCACCTGGCTCAACTCGGGGGAGAAGTTCAGCCCCACCCTCGCCTGCAAGCTGCCATCGACTATGGCTGCCGGGATACGCCCTGCCATCGCCCCCGGCCAGGTCTCACGACTGACGAAGGGAACATAGCGAAAACGCTCGCCATGCTGCTCGGCAAAACTGGCGATAAGCGGCTGATAGCTGAGCTCTTCCCCTTTTCTCACCCCGTGTACCAGCACCAGATGCTCGAAGCGGTCGAAGACCTGTCCCTCAGCCAGCATGGCGAGGAAGGGGCCGATGGCGGTGCCGGTTGAGAGCAGCCAGAGATCCCGTCCCGGGGGAATCTCATCCAGGGTCAGGAAACCGGTGGCCTGGGACTGCACCAGCAGGCTGTCGCCCACCTGCAGGGAACCGAGAGAGGGGCTCAGTTCACCGCCGGGGATCTCCACCAGATAGAATTCGTGATAGGGCGTGCCGGGAGGATTGACGAAGGAGTAGGCACGCTGGACGCGACGCTCGCCCTGCTCCAGGGCCAGCTTGGTGAATTGACCCGCCTTGTAGGGGGCAAGTTCCGCCTCCACACGCAGGGAGAGCAGGGTGGGTGTCCACTCGATGCGCTCGATGACCCGACCTTCAACCCAGGCAGCCATAAAGGTTCTCCTCCAGAGGAACAGACCTTCACTTTACCCCTTGATCTGAAAATAAAAAACCCGCGCATGTGCGCGGGTTTTTCTGCAAGAGCGGAACGCTATTACAGAGCAACAACCTGGATTTGTACGGTTGCTTTGACGTCAGCGTGCAGCTGAACAACAACTTCGTACTCACCGGTGTTACGCAGAACGTTGCCCATGCGGACTTCGCTCTTGGCAACGGCTACGCCGGCAGCAGTGATGGCTTCAGCCACGTCACGGGTACCGATGGAACCGAACAGCTTGCCTTCGTCGCCAGACTTGGAGGCGATGACAACGGCAGCCAGCTCACCCAGCTTGGCAGCGCGCTCTTCGGCAGCAGCCTTGTTGGCAGCCAGTTTGGCTTCCAGCTCAGCGCGACGAGCACCGAAGGCTTCGATGTTGGCCTTGGTGGCCATAACAGCTTTGCCTTGCGGGATCAGGTAGTTACGGGCATAACCAGCTTTTACGGAAACTTGGTCACCCAGACCGCCCAGTTTGGCGATCTTATCGAGCAGGATAACTTGCATTACCTTTCCTCTATAAATTTCGTTGAGTTAGGCGTAAGCGCCGGGCCGATTCTTACTTGTTGTGCAGATCGGTGTACGGCAGCAGAGCCAGGTAACGAGCACGCTTGATGGCGCGTGCCAGCTGACGCTGATACTTGGCGCGGGTACCGGTGATACGGCTCGGTACGATCTTGCCAGATTCAGTGACGTAGTTTTTCAGAGTAACGATATCTTTGTAGTCGATCTCGGTAACGTTCTCGGCGGTGAAGCGGCAGAACTTACGACGACGGAAATAACGTGCCATGGCCTTTATCCTCTAATGCGGTGATCTAAGAATTACTCTTCGGAAGACGCTTCAACAGCATCTTCGCGACGCTCGTCGTCACGACGGGTGAAGCGCTCTTCCTTGGCCTTGGCCATCGGAGAAACTTCAGTCACGGCGTGCTTGGTGCGCATGATCATGTTGCGGATAACGGCATCGTTGAAGCGGAAGTTGGTTTCCAGCTCATCGATAACGGCCTGTTCAGCTTCTACGTTCATCAGAACGTAGTGAGCCTTGTGCAGCTTGTCGATCGGGTAAGCCAGTTGACGACGGCCCCAATCTTCCAGGCGATGAATGGTACCACCAGCGGTGGTGATAGCGCCGGTGTAACGCTCGATCATGCCAGGTACTTGCTCGCTCTGGTCCGGATGAACCATGAAGACGATTTCGTAATGACGCATTTTAGCTCCTTACGGATTAATTCAGCCTCCGCCCAGGTGCAGCCAGACCTCGGAGGCAAGGAACATAGTGATGTTTAGACGCTGCTTTCTAGGGCGGCGTATTGTACGAAATCACCTCTCCCACTGCAACTGGCGAAGCGAGATGTTTTTCTCGATGAGCCCGATACAAAACTTTAATTGATAACAATTATCATTTAGATCCATACTCTCCTCATATCCCCACGGAGGATGACAGTATGCAACCTGCGCTCACCACGGCCATCCCGGCCCGCAAATTCAAGCTGACCCTGCTCGGCCCCGCCTTCATCGCCGCCATCGGTTATATCGACCCGGGCAATTTTGCGACCAATATCCAGGCCGGCTCCACCTTCGGCTATCAACTGCTGTGGGTAGTGGTGTGGGCCAATCTGATGGCCATGCTGGTGCAGACCCTCTCGGCCAAGCTCGGTATCGTCACTGGCAAGAACCTGGCGGAACACATTCGTGATCGTCTGCCCAGGCCCGCAGTCTGGGCCTATTGGGTGCAGGCCGAGATCATCGCCATGGCCACCGATCTGGCGGAATTCATCGGCGCTGCGGTCGGCTTCAAGCTGCTGCTCGGCATCACCCTGCTGGAAGGTGCCTGCATCACCGCCGTGGTCACCTGGGGGATCCTGATGCTTCAATCCCGCGGCCAGAAGCCGCTGGAGTTCGTGGTGGGGGGCCTGCTGCTGTTCGTGGCCGCCGCCTACATCGTCGAGCTGGTGTTCTCGCGCCCCCATCTGCCGAGTCTGCTGGAAGGGGCACTCTTCCCCGGTCTCCCCAATGGTGATGCTGTCTATCTTGCTGCCGGCGTGCTTGGTGCCACCGTGATGCCCCATGTCATCTATCTCCACTCGGCCCTGACCCAGCACACCCAGGAGCAGGGCACGGTGACCCAGCGACTGCACAGCACCCGGGTCGACGTGGCCATCGCCATGACCATCGCCGGCTTCGTCAACCTGGCCATGATGGCCATGGCGGCTGCCGCCTTCCACAGCTCCGGCAACCAGCAGGTGGCCGAGCTGGAATCGGCCTACCAGACCCTCACACCCCTGCTGGGACCGGCAGCCGCCACCCTGTTCGGCCTCTCCCTGGTCGCCTCCGGCATCTCCTCCACCGTGGTTGGAACGCTGGCGGGGCAAGTGGTGATGCAGGGCTTCGTGCGCTTCACCATTCCGCTCTGGCTGCGCCGAGCCATCACCATGGCTCCCGCCTTCGTGGTGATCGCCATGGGTCTCAACACCACTGAAATCCTGGTGTTGAGCCAGGTAGTGCTGAGCTTCGGCATCGCCCTCGCCCTTATTCCGCTGCTGATCCTGACCGGTGATCGCGCCCTGATGGGGGCACATCGCAATCACCCCGTCACCCAGGCCGTGGGGCGCCTCATCGTCGCCCTGGTGATCGGCCTCAATGCCTATCTGCTGGTCACCACCCTCTAACGCCATCTTGAGGCTCATTGACCCGGGTTGATGAGCCTTTTCGCACTTTCGCGTATGCTGCCCCTTTCCCTTCTCATCATCTCGTTGCGGGAGCCCTGCCATGGAACATACCCGAGCCAGCTTCGTACTGGGCCACCATCAGGAACAGGCCAGCGTCGTCTGTTGCAAACAGGGGGATCCGACCCTGCTGGTCACCGACCTCACCCCCTTTCATCCCCAGAGCCACCTCTGGCCCGATCAACCCGGTGACGTGGGCACTGTGCGCTGGGAAGGGGGGGAAGCGGCCGTGGGCCCCTGCCGCATGGGTGCCATCAGTCCCGAGGGCGAGCTGTTCGTGGATACGGAGATTCCGGTCAAGCGGGGGGCGGATGGGTGGGCTTTCGTGGTGGTGCATCCCCTCGCCGGTTCCCATCACCTTGCCATTGGCTCGCCTGTGGAACTGACAGTGGATGCCGAGGCTCGCCATGCCCTGAGCCTGGGCCACAGCGCCTGCCACCTGGTGGCACTGGCCCTCAATCGGGCGCTCACGCCCTATTGGCGAAAGGAGACAAGCGAGCTGGACGCTCTCGGGCAGCCGGATTTCGACCGCCTCGCCATCCAGCACTCCCGGGTCAAGCCCAGAGGATCAAAGGAGCAGTACCGGATCGGCAAGAGCCTTCGAAAAAAGGGAATTAACAGCGAGGCACTGCTGGCCGACCTCGACAGGATAGCGCTCCAGGTCAACGAGCAGCTGATGCGCTGGCTCAAAGAGGGAGGCGAGATCCGCCGCAGCCGGGCCGGTGAGGCCATCATCGATTCCCGCTACTGGCATGGCATGCTGGAGGGTAGGGAGATCACCATTCCCTGTGGCGGCACCCATGTGGGCAGTCTGACCGAGTTGGGCCAGGTTCAGGTGACGCTGGCCTCCAGTGAAGAGGGATTTACCCTCACCACCCGGGTCACTCCCTGAACCACCCCAGCCCTCCTGATGCCGCACCGCCCTGACCGGGGCGGTGCCCCGACAGAGAGGCCCGCAGGCAGATCAGCGCGGCGGTATCTAATCCCGGGCTGACGACCACACGGCCACGGGGTAGCAAAAAACCATGAGATGCACCACGGATGAGGGGCCACTTGCCCCTTTCCTGGCGCCTGACAATGTCAGGCAGGCTCCCTTCGCATCCCCATGTGAGGGATGTCATCTTCCAGATACCCTTCCCCTTCGGCCACGAAACCATGCTGGCCGTAAAAACCTTGCAGGTGGGCCTGTGCACCGAGCCAGATGCTGTGTGCAGGCCAGCGTGCCTCGCACTCTCTGACCGCTTGCGCCAGCAGGCGGTGACCCAGTCCGCCCCCCCGCGACGTGGGAGAGGTGACCACGCGGCCGATGGCAGCGCCGCTGTCATCACCAATGCCGGGCGCCATGATGCGGGCATAGGCCGCCAGGTGATCCCCCTCACGACCGAGCAGATGCAGCACGCCGTCACGGCGATCCAGCCCGTCCAGATCCTGGAAGGGACAGGTCTGCTCCACCACGAACACCTCGGCGCGCAGGGCAAGCAGCTCATACAATTCATCCGTGGTGAGCTCACACCAGGGTTTCAGGATCCAGTTCATCCGCGACTCCATGTAAGGGGGAAAGGCGCAGCATAATCGATGCACCAACCTCCTTCATTAACCATTGTTAATGTGCAACACCCTCATCCCGGTCCCATTCTTCGATAAAATCGAGGCGCTGATTCAGCCAGATGGCCACGATGTTGTTCGCGGCGATGGCAGCGTTATGGACCGACATCCCCTTATCTTCTTGCAGCCAAGTCAATGTAATCTGGCGCGCCTCCGCAATTGCCTTGAGCATGGCCTCACGCTCGGCGACTGGCCATGCCTTCGCATCCCCATTGCGTATCCGTGGTTCAGCGAACGCGATAGACCTTCCAGCCTTCTCGAAGGTAATAAAATCTTCGGGGGCAAGATTGATGTGCAGCTCGTCTATCCGCCAATCGGCGAAGGTACCGAAAACCATGGTACCAAAAGAGGACGAAATGCTTTCCACCTGTGTATTGAAGAGCTGGCGAAGATGTTGCCAGGCCGGACGCAGGAACAGATCATTGGGAAGGGTGCAGTAAGGCGCCATGTTATCGCGGCTTGATCCCCAGAGCCCGCCAAAGGCGTCATATGCAGGCCAGCCAATGCGTTTAAAGATAAAACAGTGTCGCAGTGAGTCGGGATTGGATCGCTCTTCCAGCACCAGACGCAGCAGGGTCAAGGTTGCGCTGGCCCGGGTTGCGGGCTTCTCGTATCCCAAATCTGCGGCCATAGACGCGGTGTATTCGTCATTGAATCTGGCCAGTACTTGGGCATAGCGAGCACGCGCCTGCTTGTCGCTGACCCCGCTCGCTGGCTCAAACTGATGGAGATAGAGTAGCCACGCCGAGGCCTCAGCACTGCGGTAATCATTCAGCTTGACCGCCGCGGCGGCTGGATCGACCGGGATCAGTTGCACCGTATCGGTGAACACCTTGTCTTGTTGTGCGACCTGCTCGTCAAGCACTTTGATGCGGTGCGCCATGCTGTCTCGCAAACACTCTGGCAGTTGCGATGTCATCTTACTGCAGGCGTTACGCAGTTTAAGCCACTGACGCTGTTCGGCAAGCAGTGCATCCGCTCGAGATGAATCGGCACTATCACGAGCCTGTTCATAGCGATCGGCCAGCTGGCTGTCGAGTGCGCCTAGAGCATCTTGTTGGCAAATCGTGTGTTCGATGACTGTATTGGCCACCCCGCAATCAAACGAGGCAGCCTGTGCGGTGGCCGAACCAACACACGCCCCTGCAGTAGTCAGCAACCACAACAGATAAAAAGCAGATTGGGTAACAAACCTTCTCATATGTGCACTCCAGGACTCATAACGAACCGTGCACATCATACGGAGATTCTCGAGTAGCAACAGCGCTGTATGCCTGCAATACGCCATACGATGATCAGGGTGTATTTCGCATTCTCTTGCGGATGCGGCTCAGGCTGATGGGGGTGATCCCCAGATAGGCGGCAATCTGGGGATCCGGGACCCTGGCATCCAGCGCGGGGAAGCTTCGCAGAAAATGCTGATAGCGCGCCTCTGGACCCCCGGTCAGCAGCAACAGCTCTTTCTCCTCCTTGATGCGCAGTTGCACTTCAAGGAGATGGTGATACCAAGCGGGCCAGCAAGGGAGTCGGCGCAGATCCGCCAGCGGAAGAAGCTGCAGCCGGCAAGGCTCCAGCGCCTCCACGCTGTAGCGGGCGGGCTCACCACTGAGCAGGTGGTGGAAGTCGATAAACTCGTCCCCCTCCCAATAGAACTCCTTGATGTACTCGCGGCCATCCGCCAGCACCACCCTGGCCCGCAACAGCCCCTCCTCCACCCTGACCAGCAGCGCCGGACTGTCACCGGCATGCCAGAGGCAGGTGCGAGGGGGCAAGGTCAGGGAGCGGGCAAAAGAGAGGAGGCGCTCGGCCTCCTGCTCATCTGCAACCCGTTCCCAGACAAAGGGGGGTCTGTCGGTCATCGTCTTGTCAGACGCGGCGCTGGCGCACGGCTTCGAACAGGCAGACACCGCTCGCCACCGAGACGTTGAGGCTGGATACTGCCCCCGCCATCGGGATGCTCACCAGCTCGTCGCAATGTTCGCGGGTCAGGCGGCGCATCCCCTTGCCTTCGGCCCCCATCACCAGCGCCATGGGGCCGGTGAGTTTGGCCTGATAGAGATCGTGATCCGCCTCACCGGCGGTACCCACGATCCAGACGCCGCGCTCCTGCAGCTCGCGCAGGCTGCGGGCCAGGTTGGTGACCTGGATGAGCGGCACCACTTCGGCAGCGCCACAGGCGACCTTGCGCACCACGGACGTGAGGCCTGTGGCCTTGTCCCGCGGCACGATCACCGCATGTACCCCGGCCGCATCGGCACTGCGCAGACAAGCGCCGAGATTGTGCGGATCGGTCACCCCGTCCAGTACCAGCAGGAAGGGCGCTGTCTCTTGCGCCGCCAGATCGTCCAGCAGACTGGCCAGGTCGTGCTCGGCCAGCTTGGGCGCTTCAATCACCTTGGCCATGATGCCCTGGTGATTGTTGCCTTCCGCCTTGTCATCCAGCGTCTTGCGGTTCACGCTCTGCACCCTGATACCGAGGGACTCCAGCTCGGCCAGCAGGGGATGCAGCCGCTCGTCATCGCGGCCCTTGAGAGCCCACACCTCGATGAAGCGCTCGGGGGTGCGCTCCAGCAGCGCGGAGACGGCGTGAATGCCGTAGATCAGTTCAGTACTCATTTAGTGCTCTTGGCCTTGTCGCGAGCCTTTTTGCTCGGTCGTCTGTTGCTGGGCTTGGCACGGCCACCCTTGTCGGATTTGCCGCTCTCCTTGCCCTCTTTGCGTTTCTCGTGGCGCTGGGCGCTCTTGGCCTTCTCTTTCTTGATCTCGGCCTGCTTGCGCGCCATCTCCTTGGCGTTCTTGCCGGTGGCCTTGAGGGGCTCTTCCACCATGACGAAGTCGATCTTGCGATCGTCCAGGTTCACGCCCATCACCTTGACCCGCACCTTGTCACCCAGACGGTAGCGACGGCGGAAGTTCTCGCCGATCAGCTGCTGGTGCAGCGGGTCGAACTGGTAGTAGTCGTTGGTGAGGGTGCTGACGTGCACCAGACCGTCGATGTGGATCTCCGCCAGACGCACGAAGAAGCCAAAACCGGTGACGCTGGCGATGACGCCGTCAAACTCGTCACCCACGTGATCCAGCATGTACTCGCACTTGAGCCAGTCTGCCACGTCGCGGGTGGCATCATCGGCACGGCGCTCCGTCATGGAGCAGTGCTCGCCCATCGGGTCCACTTCTTCCAGCTGGTAGTGGTAGCCACCGCTCGGGGTCCACTTGTGGCGCAGGTTGCCCTGCTGCTCCTTGGCGGTCTGGTACTTGATCGCCCGGTGCAGGATGAGATCCGGGTAGCGACGGATTGGCGAGGTGAAGTGAGCGTAGGACTTCAGGGCCAGACCGAAGTGACCGATGTTGTCGGCCTGATAGATGGCCTGACGCATGGAGCGCAGCAGCATGGTGGAGAGCAGTTCCGCATCCGGGCGCCCTTCGAATTTGGCGGCCAGGTCGGCAAAGTCCTTCGGCTCGGGCTCCAGGCCCCCCTTGAGCTCCAGACCCAGTTCGGCCAGGAAGTCGCGGAAGCCGGTGAGACGCTCCTCGCCCGGGCGGTCGTGCACCCGGAACAGGGCGGCGGCCTCGTTCTTCTCGATGTAGCGGGCGGCAGCCACGTTCGCCTGGATCATGCACTCTTCGATGATCTTGTGGGCGTCATTGCGCACCAGCGGTACGATACGGTCGATCTTGCGCTGGGCGTTGAAGATAAAGCGGGTCTCCTCGCTTTCGAACTCCACCGCACCGCGTTGATGGCGAGCATGCTTGAGCGCCTTGTAGAGGTTGCTCAGCTCTTCGATGTGGCCCACCAGCGGATCATACTGCTGACGCAGCTTGGGATCCCCGTCCAGGATCGCCGCTACCTTGGTGTAGGTCAGGCGAGCGTGGGAGTTCATTACCGCTTCGTAGAACTTGTAGCCGGACATGCGACCGGCGGCGGAGATGGTCATCTCGCACACCATGCAGAGCCGGTCGACCTGCGGGTTCAGGGAACAGAGACCGTTGGAGAGCACCTCCGGCAGCATGGGCACCACGAACTCGGGGAAATAGACCGAGTTGCCGCGCTGATAGGCTTCGGTGTCGAGGGCCGTGCCCGGTTTCACATAGGCAGAAACGTCCGCGATGGCGACCCACAGGCGCCAGCCGCCTCCGCGCTTGGCTTCACAGAAGACGGCGTCATCGAAGTCACGGGCGTCTTCCCCGTCGATGGTCACCAGCGGCAGGGCGCGCAGGTCGATGCGACCCTCTTTGGCCTTCTCCGGCACCTGCTCGCCGAGACCGGCGACCTCCTTGGTCACCTCTTCCGGCCAGGTGTGCGGAATGCCGTGGGTACGCAGGGCGATCTCGATCTCCATACCGGGCGCCATGTTCTCACCCAGGACTTCCAAGACGGTACCGACCGCATTGAAGCGGGCAGTGGCGCGCTGGTTGATGCGCACGACCACGACCTGGCTCTGGCGAGCCCCCTTGTTCTCCCCTTCCGGGATGATGATGTCCTGGCCGATGCGGCTGTCATCGGGTACCACAAAACCGACGCCGTTCTCGACGAAGTAACGACCGACGATGTCCGCCTCGCGGGATTTGAGCAGGCGCACCAGACGCGCTTCCTGACGACCCTTGCGATCGATCTCGGTCGGCTGCACCAGGGCATAGTCGCCATGCATCAGGCGCTGCATCTCGCGGTTGTTCAGGAAGAGATCCGCTCCACCCCCCTCGGGGCGCAGAAAACCGAATCCATCTTTGTGGCCAAGCACATAGCCTTTGACCAGATTCAGGCGATCCGGCAGGGCGTAACATTGGTTGCGGGTGAACACGAGCTGCCCGTCGCGCTCCATGGCGCGCAGACGACGTCGCAAGGCTTCCAACGGCTCTTCATCGGTCAGCTTGAGGACCTTGGCCAGCTCTTCCCGGGACATGGGTTTCTCATGGCCCTTGATGAGCTCCAGCAGCATCTCGCGACTGGCGATGGGGTTTTCGTATTTTTCGGCCTCGCGTTGGAGGAAAGGATCTTTTTGAGACATAAGCAGGCCTTAGGGTAGGTAATAACGCAGACATTATATCGGAGGGGGGAGCTAATGGCATCCATCGACTGCCTTTTGGCCATTCTCTCTGTCATACTGGACACAGTTTGCAGGTATGTGAGACTCGGAACTCATGAGCAAGGACTCGTTCGCCCAATCTGCCGCCTATTTGAAACAGGCGGTTCCCCTGATGATCAAGTATCAAATTCCCACCACGCCGAACAACTATCACCTTTGGTACAGCTATGTCTCCGGCGACATGCCCGAACTCAACCATGCCGTCGATCAGGCGATAAAACAACAGGGGACCTTCTCCCTGACCACCTGTGAGCGTCTCTACCACCAGCACCTTGCGGCTCAGGACGAGCAGCAGATCGAGGCGATGAAACTCAACCTGGCGGCCATGGCCAGCGAGCTGAGTCACTCGATGCAGGATGCCATCTCCGATACCGGGCTGTTTCAGGAGATGCTCGACAAGAGTTTCGACAAGCTGAGCAAGATAGACGACGAGGGGCTCAGCCTGGAAGACACCATGGGGATCCTGCGGGATCTCGTGCGCGAGTCGCGTGACGTACGCATGTCCACCCTCCACTTTCGCAACCAGCTCAGCAGCGCCGAGAAAGAGATAAAAGAGCTGAAACAGGCCCTGAACGAGACGAGGAAGCTGGCCACCGAGGACCCGCTCACGTCTCTGCTCAATCGACGCGCCTTCGATCTCGAGATGGACAGCCTCATCCGTAGCAAGCAGCCCTTCTCCCTGATCCTGACCGATATCGATCGCTTCAAGAACTTCAACGACGAATACGGACATCTGCTGGGGGACCAGGTGCTGCGCATCGTCGGCAAGCGGCTGCGAGAGGCCAGCAAGGAGGGCATAACCGCCTATCGCCTGGGGGGTGAGGAGTTTGCCCTCTTGGTGCCAAACCGCGCCCTGGCGCTGACCCGCCAGATGGCCGAGAGCCTGCGTCGCGTCATCGAGCGGATGTCGATTCTGGATCGCAAATCCGGGCGACGCATCGATCACATCACCGCCTCGTTCGGTGTGGGGGAATACATCCCCCAGGAGACGGCAGACACCCTGATCGAGCGTACCGACAAGCTGCTCTACAAGGCCAAGGAGCTGGGACGCAATCGGGTGATGCCACTGCCCTCCTGATCCCACCAGATGCAAAAAGGCCGGTCATTGACCGGCCTTTTTCATGCTTCCCTTATCGGGATCAGAGGCTTTTCAGCTTCTCTTCCGGCAGGGCCAGCTCGTCATTGTGGTTGACACCGATACCGCGCTCCAGCACATGGCGGGCGATGGCATGGGCCTCTTCCAGCGAGTGCATGCTGTAAGTACCGCACTGGTATTCGTTCAGCTCGGGGATCTTGCTCTGCTCCTGCACGGTCAGCACGTCGCTCATGGCGGCCTGCCAGGCAGCGCCAACACGGGCTTCATCCGGCGCACCGATCAGGCTCATGTAGAAGCCGGTGCGGCAACCCATGGGAGAGATGTCGATGATCTCCACCCCATTCCCATTGAGATGGTCACGCATGAAGCCGGCAAACAGATGCTCCAGAGTATGGATGCCGCGTTCGGAGAGGATCTCCTCGTTCGGCACGCAGAAACGCAGGTCGAACACGGTGATGGTGTCCTTGTTCGGGGTCTGCATGGTCTTCGCCACCCGCACTGCCGGGGCGGCCATGCGGGTATGGTCGACGGTAAAACTGTCCAATAACGGCATTTCTGACTCCTGATTTGGTTACCAGAACCAGCCCCCGCTGGAGAGCTGATCCTTGCATTGTCGATACTGGGCACCGTAGCGTTGGGCACGGGCCTCCACCTTGCGGGAGACCTTCATCAGCCATCCCTTGCTGCGGTAGCTGCCACGTCGATAGCCCCCCCAGCCTTCGTGATAATTGAGATACTGGCCATAGGCATCCCACTTGGACGTGCCATTGAGCCGCTGTGCCTTGTGAGTGTACCAGCCCATGAAATCGATGGCGTCGGCAAAGTCGTCGCGATCGCTCCAGCTGTTGCCGGTTTCCCGCTGGTAGTCGGCCCAGGTTTCGTCTTTCACCTGGGCATAGCCGTAGGCTGAACTGGCCCGCCCGGTGGGGATGAAGAGGAAATACTGCATCGGCGGCTGGGCATCATGCACGAAGGAGGACTCCTGGTACATCATGGCCATCACTACCTGGACAGGTGTCCCCCACTTCTCGTTCATCTTGAGCGCCGCCTCGTGCCATTCGGGTTTCTCCCGAAAGATCTGGCACAGGTTTTCCGGCTGGGCCGGCGGCCGGGTACTGCACGCGGTGAGTGCCATCAAGCACGCCGCCACGACCCCGATACGGTACAACGACATCAGAACGACAGACTCTTGCTGTTCATCACAGGGCACATCCACCACATCAGATCGCGTCTTCGTTCTCTTCACCAGTACGAATACGAATGACGCGTTCCACCTCGCAGACGAAGATCTTGCCATCGCCGATCTTGCCGGTACGCGCTGTGTTCTGGATGGCTTCCAGGCAGGCATCGAGATCCTCGTCCTGCACCACCAGCTCCACCTTGACCTTGGGCAGGAAGTCGACCATGTACTCGGCACCGCGATAGAGCTCGGTATGGCCCTTCTGGCGGCCGAACCCCTTGACCTCGGACACTGTCATGCCGTTGATGCCGATCTCGGCCAGGGCCTCGCGTACATCGTCCAGCTTGAACGGTTTGATGATGGCTTCAATCTTCTTCATGGTGACTCCTTACCAGTTCTGTTTGCCGAACCCGGACGTGATGGGATAGCGGCGGTCCTTACCAAAGTTGCGAGCAGTGATGCGGGGGCCGACGGCGGCCTGACGGCGCTTGTATTCGTTGAGATCCACCAGGCGGATCACCTTGCGTACCACCGCCTCTTCGAAACCTTCCGCCACCATGTCGGCGACAGACGCATCCTCTTCCACGTAGCGCTTGAGGATGGCATCCAGAATGTCATAGGGGGGCAGGCTGTCCTGGTCCACCTGATCCGGTGCCAGTTCGGCCGACGGGGGACGATCGATGACCCGCTGCGGGATCACGTACTCCACGCTGTTGCGATATTCGCACAGCTTGAAGACCAGGGTCTTGGGGACGTCCTTGAGCACATCAAAGCCACCCGCCATGTCGCCATACAGCGTGGCGTATCCCACGGCCATCTCGCTCTTGTTGCCAGTGGTCAGCACGATACGGCGGCGCTTGTTGGACAGCGCCATCAAGAGCACACCGCGGCAGCGGGCCTGCAGGTTCTCTTCGGTGGTGTCGCGGGCGGTGCCTTCAAACAGAGGTGCCAGCTGGGTCATGAAGCCTTCGAACATGGGTTCGATGGAGATGATGTTGAACTCCACCCTCATCCGCTCGGCCTGCTCCTTGGCATCCTCCACGCTCATTTGGGCGGTGTAGCGGAACGGCATCATCACCGCCTGCACCTTGTTCGCCCCGATGGCGTCGGCCGCAATGGCCAGGGTCAGCGCCGAGTCGATGCCGCCGGAGAGGCCCAGCACGGCGCCCTGAAAACCGTTCTTGGTGACATAGTCGCGCACCGCCAGCACCAGGGCCTGATAGGTCTCGGCCAACGGCTCCAGCGGCGCGGCGGGTTCCCGCTCCTTCACCGGCTGACCATCGGCAAAGCGCACCAGCGCCAGCTCTTCGGCAAACGGAGCAAGCTTGTGGGTCAGCTCGCCCTGGCTGTTGAACACTTTGGAGCAGCCGTCGAAGATCAGCTCGTCCTGGCCGCATACCTGGTTGAGGTAGATGAGCGGCAGACCGGTCTGATCGCAGCGTTCCGCCATCAGTTCGCGGCGGATCCAGGGTTTTTCCTGATCATAAGGAGAGGCATTGATGGTGAGCAGCAGCTCGGCCCCCGCCGCCTTGGCGGCCAGCGCCGGACCCGGCTGCCAGAGATCTTCGCAGATGAGCAAACCCAGCTGATGGCCACGGAACGGCACCACACAGGTATCGGTCGCCGCAGTGAAGTAGCGCTTCTCGTCGAACACCCCGTAGTTGGGCAAGTCCTGTTTGAAATAACGTGCCCGCAGTTGACCGCGCTCATAGAGAGAGGCCGTATTGTAAAGCGCCCCCTCTTCGCGCCAGGGATGGCCCACCAGAATGGCACATTGTCCCTGCCATGCCGCGATGCGGGACAGCGCGGCCTCGACCCGGACCATCAGGTCGGCGCGCAGCAGCAGATCCTCAGGCGGATATCCTGTCAGGGCCAGCTCGGAGCAAACCAGCAGATCGGCCCCTTGCTGATCGGCCTGGGCTGCTGCCGCCAGTACCTTGTCACAGTTATCTTCGATGGCGCCTACCGTCAGATTTAACTGGGCAAGCATCAGAGAGAGGGCTTTTGCCATGGCGATGCATCTTGAATTCGAAAATGATGGGGAATGATAAAGAAAAGGCGCTGGCTGTGCCAGCTCAACACTTGGGCTTTGCGCTGGTGTTCTGGCTGTCTGGAGATAAGATGTAACTAATCGAGGGAGATATTGCCATGATCAAGGACGAGAAAGGATTCACCCTGCTGGAACTGATGATCGCCGTCAGTCTGGGGGTCATCTTGCTTGGTATTGGTGCACCGGCCATGTCGAGCCTGCTCAATGAGAATGCCTTGAAATTTGAATCTCGCACACTCTTGAAATATCTGCGTTTTGCTCGTAGCCAAGCCATCGACAACCAGCAATCTGTCACTGTGTGCCTTGCCAATGCCAGTGACAATTGTGTCACCGCCAATCCGACCCAATTCCTCGTGTTCGTCGACGGTAATGGCAATGACATTTTCAATAACGGTGAGCAGATTCTGGCAAGAAGCCCTCAGCTATCTGACTCGCTGACTGCTGCAAACAATCGAACTTCCACTACCTTCAGCCCTGATGGCACCAGCCTGGGTACCAATGCCACCATCACACTGTGTCGTTCGGGAAATGCCCAGATAAATCTGGTCATCTCTCCCTCCGGCCGCACCACCCAATCTACCCAGGCAAATATCTGCCTCTGAATGAAGTTCTTCGCTATCGCAGTTGACGGGCATCCTGTTGCTGACCCTCTTTTGACTGGAAATTTTCCTCCGCAGTGCGACATTCCAGGATTTTCTTCACAGGCTGTACCGCACCATCCACCTCGTATCCTCTTTGTTTGAATTTATCCTGCACCGCCTTTGGCGTGTTGTCTGCCACAGTACCGTGCAGGACAACCTTCTGGCCGTTAACCAGCTCGACATAACATTTTATGTCATCTGCCAAGACGGACCCGGATAACAAGAGGCACAAACCCAACACCCCGCTGCGTGTTTTCATTGTGCCTCTCCTTCGTAGAGGTAAATTTTCTTGGGCGACATATCCATCTCAGCCTCCTCTGCCCCCTGGTTGCACTCTCCCGCTCCGGTACAACGCTCAGGCTCACCATCCCCTTCATCTTTCAGGATGACCTCTTCCCCGACACCGCCTCCAATAATGCGGATCTTGGCATCGTCTCCTGCATGCACCACCAAATCGTCGGCAACCTTGTTCTGTACTTCGACATAACGCTCAGGTGTCTGGTTGCCTTCAAGATCAACCACATAACGGAAGGAACTGCCATAATGCATGTCTACCATGTATTGGCGTGCAGCCCCGATGGATTGAATGGTGCATTGCTGGAACGACTGCACTTGCGGCAGGAACGAGGTGAAGTAAAGCTTGCCCTGAAGTACGACCCCGGCCCCCATGGATTTCTCACCCGGTTCGTTCAACCAATTGACCCACCCTTTGGCAGTGGTAATTCCCGCCTTGGTCGCCAATATTCCATCCGTGTTTGTCTGGGCAGACAAAGGATCAGAGGTCACATCATAAAGGTCAGTAATCAAGATGGGGCTTCTTGCCTGCGCATTGGCGGCACGCGGCACGACATCATAATCACGCAACATGAAATAGCCATTGCGGACGGTCGCTTCCGATGAGGGGCGATTGCGGTCTCCACTCCCAATCAGCACGGCATCAAAGGGACGATCCTGATAGGAATAGACCACATTCCCCCCCACAACGGTGCGGGTGACCTGCTTGTTGATGGTACGCACCACGATAGGCTGGGTGAAGAAACGGCGATCATCTGCTTGAGTGACATCCGACCCCAGGCTGGCAAATTTGAAGACGCTCCAGTCAGATTTGTTGGTGCCTGGGAGATCCATGCGCCAGATATTGCCCCCCGTATCACCCACATAGATGCGATCGACTTTGCCATCACCATCGCTGTCAAGCGTAGCTACCGACCCGGGCATACTGTCGGTCATCCCCGTGACTCTGAGGTTGCTGGTTGAAGTCGCAGCAGGGGTCGCACTGAATATCAGCGCCCCAGTATCGGCATTGACGATGTAGATACCTCTCCCCATGCTGTCACTGGTTCCCAATCCCAGCACGCTCTTGTTCACGTCATAACCGCCAGCAAAGATAAGCACGGGATCACTGACTCCCGGCACAAACGCGACTTCCGGCACCGACCAGGTCAGCCCCAGCTCACCAAAACCAGTCGTCAGACTGTTCAGACGCCACTTCAGTGTCGGCGTATCCGGGCTGGAAACGTTGAATGCATAATAGGCTTTGCCGCCGCTCCTCAAGCCGGTAAATACCCAGACAAAATCGCTCTCCGAGGATTTCAGCACCCCGTTGCGATTGGCATCTTTGATAAGGGCCACCGGAGAAGAGTCAACACCATAGATATGTTCGGCTGATTCCGCATTGAGACGCAGCGCCTTCTGATTGGCCATGAACTCATAAGGTATCGCCGCCCAGCTTTCGTCTATGGTGCTCCCCATGTCCTTGAACATATGCAGGAAACCGGCATTGGTCCCAAACAGAATACGCAAGTCCGGTGCATCTGTCGGGTTACCGGATTGCGGGCCATAGTTCAGCACCAGGGGACGTGAGTGCAGGGGGTCACCCATGATATGGGCGCGGATCAGGGTTGATGTATCAAAGTCCTCATCGTCGACATCCAACCCCTTAGTCCAGTTGATCAGGGAATCGAGTTCAGTCGTCGTAACTGCCTGCATGAAGGTCATGAGCGCGGCTTCACTGCCAGCCTGCGTTACCAGATTGGCCTTGGTCAGCTGATCGAGACGGTTCTGGGCATTGTTGATGACATAGAGGCTGCGGTTGCTTTTCCCCGCCAACATCTCTTGCGCCCCACCTTCGGCCACAACGTTCCCGTCACGGCCGGATGACCAGAAAGTCTGGGCACTGTCGATGATGGTGCCATCAAACTTGATAGCAGGCAGTCCCCGGCTGTCAGCCACATAACCGTCAGGAGAAAAAATCAGTTTTTTCAGATTGCCCCGCCATCTGGGACCATCATCTGGCTCAAACATGGCGTAATAGATGTTGTTGAGACTGCGAGTCCGGTCAAAGTTGTTGCTGGCAATGGCGGGGGACACCAGCGAGGTATTGATCCGCAGGATCGCTAGCAGCGATGCCTTCAACGCATCACTCAAGGCAGAGGCGTTGGTTGCCGGATAATAAACGCCGCCACCACGACGGGCAGTTTCAGCAAGCAAATTACCGGCCCCGCTTATCGCCTCGTCACCAAACCCGACGGTAAAGGTCGTGACTGTCTGGGTACCAGGGGAAACGGCATTCACATCCTTGTGTTTCATATAACCCGCCAATGCGGCCAGATAGCTGCTGGACCTGTTCCCTGACCCATAAGTAACGGTAGTGCCATAAGCCGCTTTTTCATCGCTGGACAATGTATTTATCAATCCCTGGACAAAGGTATTGGCATCCCCATCCTGAGTCGGCTCTCCATCGGTGATGTATATGACGTAACCGTTGTTTGAGCAGTTGTCATAGGGGGCTTGATAGGTACCTGTTGGGCTTTCGGCGGTCGTATCTCTCGTGCCTCCTTGCAAGCCATAAACAACGCTTCGTCCCCCGAAGAAGCGATACGCCTCACTCAACGTCTCGCATAATGGTGTGTTGGTACTGGCAGTCAGTCCTTCGACCCTGTCGAGCAGGTCTTGTTCTCCGGTCTTGCCATTCGACAACGTGATCTCGCTACCCAGAATATCCCGGACAACTCTGCCGCCATTGGTACTGCTACTGTCATTCCTGTTGAAAATAGCCAGACCAAAATCAACCCCGGGGGCAGATGATATCAATCCTTTGACTGCATCTTTGGCAATACGCAGCCGGGATTCTATAGAGTAACCCGTAGGCCCGTAATACCACCTGATATAGTTGGCAGAATAAAGCACCACGGCCGTATTGCTGGCATTAACAGAGTCTCTTGTTGCCGCTGTATAAAACCATGAGCCTTGATTATTGCTGGTTTTATTGACCGGATACCCGGTGCCAACACTCCAGGTGCCTGTGTATGGGTTCGCAGGGTTATTTGCGGTGACATCCTGCTTGCAATCGACCAAGTCGATGTTGTTTTCCTGATAACCACTAATTGAATACCAGCTTCCCCTACCTCTCCCCGGAGGACTGCCGCTTGTCACTTCATAAGTCCAGACTTGCGACTGAAAATAACCGATATTTGCAAGAGGCACCTTGGAAGTAGCACAAGCGTTCAATTTGTCGGAGAAACGCTTGTTGCTGTTAATGGCGGGGACACTCCCATCGGTTGAGAAATATATATATCGTTTAGTGTTGCTTGTGTCTGGATCATTGCTCAAAGCAGGATAGGCTGTCGCGGGATTGTACGCTTCCTTTATCTGTTCCATGGTATCAGCCATACTGCCGGAGTTATCAAATATCAGCAGCACTTTAGGTCTGAAATCACCGGCCTTATTAAAGTCGTATATAAAAAGCTCGGTGTCATCGGCTCGTGTTGACGTCATGCCAAAAACAAGACTGCACCAGCATAAAATTGAACCGAATCGTTGTAACCACATATCCTTCGCTCCTATTTTGTGAGCAGTGGCTGTTCCACACCCGCAGTCCAGGTCAGCGGGCGAGAATATTTTCCATAATTGACACCGGCCTGTAGCTCGACATATTTGCATACAGGAATCACATTGTTGCTGCTGGCATCCACCTTGCGTTTGCATACGGTTTCTGTGCGATTGGTGAGGGCAACATTAGCTGAATTGTTGCTGCTATTGACACTGATGGCAGCACTCGCCCCCAGCACAGAACCCATGCCTGCAATCACCGTCGATATGCTATTGCTCTGTACAGCCGCTTCGATGATGCCTTCCAGTCTGTGTTCTGCCTGCCTGAAATTGGCCGCAGAACCTGCCATCTTGAGATCCTGCCCGGAGGACTGCATCACCACCACGGCGATCAGCGTCAGAGGTACCAGGATGATCAGCGCGACGATCAGGGCTACGCCATGCTGTGATTTCATGAACCACCTCCAGTCATGACCACCGGGTTGCGTAGCGACACGCTGCTCTCCAGCAGCAAACGACGAAACCCATCCCCATTGCCTGATACGCTGGTACTGCCTACCTGATAGATGTTGTTGTTCACATAGCTGCTGGATGCTTGCGATGATCGCACCAGAATAAAGACACGGGCAGCAACGACACGCCCTTCGCTCCATTCCTGCTCGGTCACGTTTGTAGACGCGACATAGCGATCAATAACCCCATCGGCAACAGGAGTGTCGTCAACACCAAACAACACCGTCATGCGCTCAATCCCTTCCGCCATGGGGCCTCCGATCAGAACCGAGCCCCCATTGGCTGTCAGATAACGCTTTCTCAGTTCCGGGTTGCCTGCGGGATTGGGAGCGAGATAATAGATAAAGTGCTGATATTCCCAGAGCTGACGAGCCGGCATATCTGTCATCGTGGGCACTGTTTCTCCCCCTTTGAACATCAGCGCCGCTTGCGTCGTAGTAGCAAGATAGAAGCGATTACCAGTAGCTGCGGCATCGGCCAGGGGCTGCCCAATCAATCTCTTGATGCTGATGACATCCGTATTGGCAATACGTGACGTCACGGGAATACAGGCAAAAGCCCCCCCGTTAATCGCCCTGTTGTTGTCCACCCGAGCGACCCAGACCCCCCGATTTGTTCCCACGCTGGGTGGCAAGCTGCCACGCCCCAAATTGTCCAGACAATCGTTCGCCGAAAGCACCGTAGACCCGCTGCTGAGAGTCACGCCTTGCCCCGTTGCCATGGGGGAACCGGTGTAGTCCCCCCAGAAGCCCGCCCACTTCAGGTCCTGGGTCACCAGACGCATCGCAATACGTCCATTCTCCTGCAACTCGCTCTGATCGAAAGCATCCTCCGTTGTGGCACGGGAAGCCACGAAGATGCTCAAGCCGCCACCGACCAGAAATACGCCAATCAACATGGCAATCAACCATTCAATCAGGGTGAAGCCGCGGGCATTCATAGTGTGGTCGTCAGTACGAACTGACGCCTCTGTCTGTCTGCCGCATTGCCCAGCCCACAACTGTTGCGCACCGCAGCAACTGCACCGGCACCATCGGACAAAGACTCCCGCCCCTGCCAGAAGATCCCTATGGTCAAACTGTTGTTGGCGCCACGAATCACGCAGCCGACCGGAGATTGCAGAGGTGACGCGGCACCGGATACCGCGGTTCCCAGCAGGGACTGCTGCCAGTAGAAGAGGTCCAGTGCCTGCCGCTCTGTCCTGCTGCAATCTGACATGGTGCCATTGTTGTTGGCACAGCTCGGCATATCCAGGATCGCGTTGCCGGATACCACTGTCGTTCCCTGACCAGCCCAGCTGTCTTTGTTGATCCTGGCGCGTTCCACCAGATCATTGGCCAGCCAGTTGGCGATGGTGCGCTGACGCGCTTCGTAGCTGGAAAACTTGGCGGTAACCTGCATGGCAACCAATCCCAGCAAGCCGAAAGAGAGCACCACGGCCGCAATCATCACCTCCAGCAGGCTGAATCCCCTCGTGTGTCGATGGCGCAGTGGTTTCATCGCCTAGTCCCAGCAAGCATTGTTGACGGTATCCCCGAGCCGGGTGGCACTCCGGGTGCCATCCTGGTCGATGGAGAAAATGATGCAGTCGCTGTCTGACCCCTGCGCACCAGAGGCCGTGGCAAACAGGATGTATGTATTGACCCCGGCCGAGATGACCAGGTGATAGAAGCCGGATTCGGAGTTCTCCGAGATATTCAAATCGGCTGCGGATGAGGTATACCGATTGAAGTCCATAAAATAGGTTTCTTGTCTGTTGGCGGCGTCCAACAGCATTTTTTTGGCATCAATTCGGTGGCTGGACAGCAGGTAACGCTGATAGGAGGGATAGGCAATAGTGCCAAGAATCGCCACGATTGCGACGACAATCATCAATTCAATGAGAGAAAAGCCTCGATAGAACCCAATCATAACCCATCCTTGGTGACTGGCGGTTCATATAGTCTAATGCCGGATAGGTCGCAACGACAAATCCGGCATCAGGAACATAACTCTTTATTCTCAGGCCATCCTGGCCACATTCAAATAATTCTAAGCTCGGGCGGCACTTCAAACACCACATTCTCTTCTCGGCCAGGATGCTCGGTCACTATCTTGCCTCCCAGCTCGCGCAGACGAGCAATGACATTCTGAACCAGCACATCGGGGGCTGACGCACCCGCCGTGACCCCGATACGGACAACCCCGTCCAGCCATTGCGGCTCAATCATGGAGGCATCGTCGATGAGGTAGGCCTTGGCGCCCACCTTCTCGGCCAGCTCCCGCAGACGGTTGGAGTTGGAAGAGTTGCGCGACCCCACCACCAGCATGGCGTCCACCAGCCCGGCCATCTCCCGCACCGCATCCTGGCGGTTCTGGGTGGCATAGCAGATGTCATCCTTGCGCGGCCCCTGGATCTTGGGGAAGTGCGCACGCAACGCATCGATGACATCCGAGGTCTCGTCCACGCTCAGGGTGGTCTGGGTGACGAAACAGAGATCGTCCGGGTTCTTCACTTTGAGTTTGGCCACATCTTCCGGCGTCTCCACCAGATACATGCCCCCCTCACTGTTCTCGTACTGTCCCATGGTGCCGATCACCTCGGGGTGGCCGGCATGGCCGATGAGCACGGCTTCGGAGCCCTTGCGACTGGCGCGATGGACCTCCATGTGCACCTTGGTCACCAGCGGACAGGTGGCATCGAACACCTTGAGGGCGCGGGATTTGGCCATCTCGCGCACGACCTTGGCGACACCGTGAGCGGAGAAGATGACGATGCTGTCATCCGGCACCTCGTCCAGCTCTTCGACGAAAACGGCACCCGCCTCCTTGAGCTTGTTCACCACGTAGCGGTTGTGCACCACCTCGTGACGGACATAGATGGGGGCACCGAACTTCTCCAGCGCGCTCTCGACGATGCTGATGGCCCGGTCGACACCGGCACAGAAGCCACGGGGGTTAGCCAGCAGAATATCCATCAGTGAACCTTCTCCTCGTCATCAACTCCCAGGATCTCCACCTCGAAGGTGACGGTGTGACCGGCCAGGGGGTGGTTGAAATCGACCGTAACCGACATCCCTTCCACCGCCCGGATGATCCCGGGCAGTTCGCTGCCGTTGGGCTGGTCAAACAGAATGATGGTACCCACCTTGGGCTCAACTTCGTTACCGAATTTGGCGCGATCGAGATGGTAGATGTTGTCAGGATTGGAAAGGCCGAACGCCTCTTCCGGCGCCAGGGTAAAGCTCTTGCTCTCCCCTTCGCGCAGCCCCAGCAGGCATTGCTCGAAGCTCGGCGTCAAGCTGCCGTCTCCCATCCGCAGACGGGCAGGCTTGCCGTGCAGCGCCGTGCTGTCGGCCACCGAGCCATCTTCCAGTTTGATAGAGAAATGGAACAGCACGCTGCTGTCCGCAACAATCAGCTGGCTCATGAGGTCGCGTCCTGTTTTTTCTCGCCACGGAAGCCGTCCAGCACGATCATGGCGGCACCGATGAAGATGAAGCTGTCAGCCAGGTTGAACGCCGGCCAATGGGCGCGCTGCCAATAGAAGTCGAGGAAGTCGACCACATGGCCCAGCACCAGCCGGTCAAACACGTTGCCGAGCGCCCCGCCGATGATCAGGCTGTAGGCGATACCGCTCCAGCGCTGGGTGACCGACTGCTTGCGCAGCCAGTGGATCAGCAGGCCGCAGATGGCGAACGCCAGCACGGCGAAGAACCAGCGCTGCCAGCCCCCCTGATCTGCCAGGAAGCTGAAAGCCGCTCCCTTGTTGTAGACATGGACCAGGTTGAAGAAGGGGGCGATCTCCACCCCCGGGTAGCCAAATGGCAGCAGTTTGACCACGGCGAGCTTGCTCGCCTGGTCCAGAACAAAGGCCAGCACTGCCAGCCACAGCCAACGCAGGCCGCTTTTATGTTGAGTCATGTTCATCAGGCAAATTGACGCGTTTCGCCGTCACCCTCGACGTTGGTGACGCAGCGGCCACAGATCTCTTCGTGGCCCGCGATGGTACCCACGTCCTCTACATGGTGCCAGCAGCGGTCGCACTTGGCTGCAGCAGACTGGGTCACGCAGAGCCACAGGTCATCGCGCTCGGTCGCCACGGCCTCTGCCGGTGCGACATCGACGCTGACGACCTTGGCCTTGGAGGTGAGCAAAACGAAGCGCAGCTCATCGGCCAATGCGTTCAGACGCGCGGCCAACTCAGGCTTGGCGAACAGGGTCAGCTCGGCCTGCAGAGAACCGCCGATGCGCTTCTCGCCACGGGCCACTTCCAGCGCCTTGTTCACTTCACCGCGCACGGTGAGGATCTCGGCCCAGAACTCGTCGTTCAGCACTTCGCCCGCTTCAAGCCCGAACAGGCCGTCGTACCACTCCTCGGTGAACACGAACTCGCCGCGCTCGCCCGGCAGCAGGGCCCAGATCTCGTCGGCAGTGAAGCTCATGATGGGCGCCATCCAGCGCACCATGGCCTCGGCGATGTGATAGAGGGCGGTCTGGCAGGAGCGACGGGCCAGGCTGTCTGCCTTGGCGGTGTACTGACGATCCTTGATGACGTCCAGATAGAAGGAACCCATCTCGATGGAGCAGAACTGCATCAGCTTCTGGGTCACGCCGTGGAAGTTGTACTCGTCGAACGCCGCCATGATCTCGGCCTGTACCGCCTTGGCACGACCCACGGCCCAGCGATCCACCACCACCATGTCGGCAGGCGCCACCATGTCGGTCGCCGGATTGAAGCCGTTCAGGTTGGCCAGCAGGAAGCGGGCAGTGTTGCGAATACGACGATAAGCGTCGGCAGAGCGCTTGAGGATCTCGTCGGAGACGGTCATCTCACCGGTGTAGTCAGTGCTCGCTACCCACAGACGCAGGATGTCGGCACCCAGCTTGTTCATCACGTCCTGAGGGCTCACCACGTTGCCGATGGACTTGGACATCTTGCGACCCTGACCATCCACGGTGAAGCCGTGAGTCAGCACCTGGTTGTAGGGAGCCTTGTCTTTCATCGCCACGCCGATCATCAGGGAGGACATGAACCAGCCACGGTGCTGGTCAGAGCCTTCCAGATACATGTCGGCCGGCTTGCCGTTGAACTCGGGACGGGCGTCGACCACGGAGGCATGGGTAGAACCGGAGTCAAACCAGACGTCGAGAGTGTCAGGCACTTTCTCGTAGTTGTCGGCGTCCGCGCCCAGCAGCTCGGCCTTGTCCAGATCCCACCAGGCCTGGATGCCGGACTGCTCGACCCGCTTGGCCACCTCTTCCATCAGGCGCACGGAATCCGGGTGCAGCGCCTGGGTATCCTTGTGAACGAACAGGGAGATGGGCACGCCCCAGGTACGCTGACGGGAGATACACCAGTCGGGACGGTTCTCGACCATCGCCTGGATGCGATTCTTGCCCCAGGCCGGGACCCAGCCGCTCTGGCCGTGTTCGGCAATGCCCTGAGTCTCGATACGCTCGATCTCTTCCAGAGCACGCTGCCGAAGACCCTTCTGCTCCATGCTGATGAACCACTGGGGGGTGGCACGGAAGATGATCGGGGTCTTGTGACGCCAGCAATGCGGGTAGGAGTGGTTGAATACCTTGTGATGCAGCAGGGCGCCGCGCTCGGTCAGCACCTCGACCACGGCCGCATTGGCCTTGAACACGTGCTGGCCGGCAAACAGTTCGGTATCCGGCAGGTACACGCCGTTGCTGCCAACCGGGTTGGCCACTTCCAGACCGTACTTCTGACCGACCACGAAGTCTTCCTGACCGTGGCCAGGGGCGGTGTGCACCGCGCCGGTACCGGCGTCCAGAGTGACGTGGTCACCCAGCACCACAGGTACGTCGAAGCTGTAGAAGGGGTGGTTGAAGCGCAGCAGCTCGAGTGCGGCACCCTTGGCGTAGCCCAGGTTGTGGAAGTGCTCGATGCCGGCGCGATCCATCACGTCCTTGACCAGCTCGGCGGCCAGGATCAGACGCTCGGGATTGTCGCCCTCAACCTGCACCAGTGCGTAGTCGAGATCGGCATGCATGGCGATGGCGCGGTTGGCCGGCAGGGTCCACGGGGTGGTCGTCCAGATCACGGCAGAGAGCGCGCCCTTGCCGGTGTGGCCTTCGGCACAATCAAACTTGGCGGCAACGGCAGCCTCGTCGACGGCCTTGAAGCGCACGTCGATGGAGGGGGAGTTCTTGTCGTAGTACTCCACTTCCGCTTCAGCCAGCGCGGAGCCGCAATCGGTACACCAGTGCACCGGCTTGGAGCCTTTGTGCAGGTGGCCGTTTTCAACGATCTTGGCCATGGAGCGGATGATGTTGGCTTCGGTCCCAAAATCCATGGTCAGGTAGGGGTGTTCCCAGTCACCCAGCACGCCCAGACGGATGAAGTCGGTCTTCTGCGCTTCGATCTGGGTTTTGGCGTATTTGCGGCACTCGGCGCGGAACTCGGCGGCGGAAACCTTCTCGCCCGGCTTGCCGACCATGCCTTCCACTTTCAGCTCGATGGGCAGACCGTGGCAATCCCAGCCCGGCACATAGGGGGAATCGAAGCCAGAGAGGCCCTTGGACTTGATGATGATGTCTTTGAGGATCTTGTTGACCGAGTGACCGATGTGAATGCTGCCGTTCGCATAGGGGGGGCCATCGTGCAGAATGAAAGAAGGCTTACCCGCTTTGGCGCGGCGAATGGCGCCGTAAAGATCCTGATCGTACCAACGTTTCAGCATGTTGGGTTCGCGTTTGGCCAGATCGCCACGCATCGGAAACTCGGTTTCCGGCAGATTCAGGGTGTGTTTATAGTCGCTCATCAGTCCTGGGTTCCCTTCTTTTCTAAAAGAGTGCTGGGTAAATGAAATTGTGGCAGCCCGAACCAGGCTCGGGCCGCCAGGGCATCTCGTTCGATCTGCTCTTTCAAGGCGGTGAAAGAGTCAAATTTCTGCTCTTCGCGCAGCTTGTGGCGAAGCAGCACCTTGACCTGCTGACCATATAGATCACCAGAAAAATCAAATAGATGTACTTCCAATCTGGCTTGTGTACCGCTCAAGGTCGGACGTACACCCACATTGGCGACACCGGGGAAAGTCTTGCCGGAACATATCACTTCCACCGCAAACACGCCACCGACCGGGACAACCTGGCGTTTGAGGGCCAGATTCGCGGTGGGAAAACCTATGGTGCGCCCCAGCTTGTCGCCGTGGGCCACCCGGCCGCTGATGGCATAGGGGCGACCGAGCATCAGCTCCACCTCCGCCATGCGGCCCGCTTTCAGGGCCTCGCGCACCAGGGTGCTGCTGACCCGCTGGCGGGAAAGCTGGAAACTCTGGGTACTGATCACCTCGAACCCGAAGCGCCGACCTGCCTCCTCCAGCAGGTGGAAGTCCCCTTCCCGCCCCTTGCCGAAGCGAAAATCGTCGCCGACCACCAGATAGTGCACGCCGAG
Source organism: Aeromonas sp. s10 (assembly GCF_040907975.1). Classification (NCBI taxonomy): domain Bacteria; kingdom Pseudomonadati; phylum Pseudomonadota; class Gammaproteobacteria; order Aeromonadales; family Aeromonadaceae; genus Aeromonas; species Aeromonas sp. s10. The sequence goes on from NZ_JBFOCV010000033.1 coordinate 49,870, forward strand.
TTTCTCCACCAGCAGTTGCTCGATGAAGGTGCTGGCTGCCTGCTCGGCAAAACGATGGGTGAAACGCACGCAGAGCATGCGATCGATCTGCATTCCCTTGAGGGCTTCGTACTTCTCCCGCCAGCGGCTGAGGCGGGCGGGCGCGGCACTGCCCGCAAACAGCTCCAGCGGCTGGGGTTCGAACAACATGACGCAGGCTGGCAGGCCAAGTTGGGCGGCCTTATCCTGCAAACGGGCCAACACCGCGTGGTGCCCCTGATGAACCCCATCGAAGTTGCCTATGGTCAATACACAGCCCCGGTGACGGGGCTTGATATTGTGAATGCCGCGAATAAGCTCCATCAGTGCCTTGTGCGTTGCTGCCATGGAAATCGGCGGATTATATATCAGGCAGCAGGCAGGGTCAGCCCTGCCGTTGACCCGATTTAGCCATCCCGCTCGCTTCTCGGACTTGGCCAGGAGCATCGCACCTCGTTGGCGGGCCAACCCGACAGCCCCTGAGACCGCCCCCATCGACCCTGTACTGTCCCCTCCCTTGCAGCTGGCTCCTTATTGCTGACCGGCTCTCAGGTGCCGTGGCCGGATCCCCAATGCCAAGAGGACAATGCCATACAGCGCTCCGCCCAGGCAGAGCAGCAGGGTCAACTCCAGGCTGGCCTTGCCCATGCTCCAGGCCCCCCATTGGGCGAGATCCGGTGACAGATAGGCCAGAAGCCCCCCCATCAAGACCGTTGCCGCCAAGAGCTTGAGGCAGAACAGCCCGGTGTTGCGGGAAGGGCGATAAACATCCTGCTGATAGAGCCCCTTGAACAGCAGTACGGCGTTCAGGGTGCCGGAGCAGGCGGTGGCGAGAGCCAGCCCCACGTAGCCGAGCGGATAGATGAAGATGAGGTTGCACACCATGTTGGCAACCATGGCCATGATGCCGATACGCACCGGCGTCCTGGTATCCTGGCGGGCGTAATAACCGGGGGCCAGCACCTTGATGAGCATCAAGGAGAGCAGCCCCGTGGTGGAGGCCAGCAGGCTGGCACTCGACATGCTCACCTCGTGCAGACCAAACTCACCGCGCATGAAAAGCACCCGCAGTATGGGCTCGCGCAGCACGGCGATACCGACCATGGCTGGCAAGCCGAGCAGCATCACCATGCGTACTCCCCAATCCATGGTGCGAGAGAAATCCGCCGGATCCGCATCCACGTGTTTCCTGGCCAGGGCAGGCAGGATCACCGTGCTGATGGCCACCGCAAAGAGGCCGAGGGGGAACTCCAGCAACCTGTCAGAGTAGTAGAGATAGCTGATGGCGCCGGTGGCCAGAAACGAGGCCAGCATGGTGTTGATCAGCAGGTTGATCTGGCTGACCGACACGCCGAACAGGGCCGGGATCATCAGGGTACGGATCTTCACGACCCCGGGATGGTGCCAACCCCACTTGGGCCAGACCAGCATGTTGAGCTGGCGCAGAAAAGGATACTGGAACAAAAACTGGACCAGACCGCCGAGAAAGACACCGATCGCCAGGGAGATCTCGGGGCGCTCCATCAAGGGCGCGATCCACCAGGCCGCCGCAATCATGGTGATGTTGAGGAATACCGGCGTGAAGGAGGACACGGCAAAACGGCCAAAGGTATTGAGAATAGCCCCCGCCATGGCGGTGAAGGTGATGAACCAGAGGTAGGGGAAGGTGATCTTGAGCATCAGACTGGCCAGCTCGAACTTCTCCGCCGCCGGTCCGCCATGCAGCCAATCCCAGAACCAGCCCCAGCCAAAGAGAGCCGTCAGGACACCGGAACCCAGCACCCCGAGCAGGGTGACCACGGTGACGATGCCACCCAGGGTGCCCGCCACCGCTGCTAGCAGCTCCCGAACCGCCTGCTCGTCACCATTTTTCTTGTACTCCGTCATCACGGGCACGAAGGCCTGGTTGAATGCCCCTTCGGCAAAGAGCCGGCGCAAGAAGTTGGGAATGCGATTGGCGAAGAAGAAGACGTCTGCGGCCACCCCGGCACCGAGCAAATTGGCGATGACCACATCGCGCACCAAGCCCATCACACGGGATGCCAGCGTCATTCCGGACACTATCATGCCGGATTTGATCAATTTCTTACTCAAGACGAGGCCTCTGGAACTGTCGGAAAGAAAAGAATGCTGTTAGAATCGGCCGACAGTTTAACCGTCTCCCATCTGACACACCACCGGGGGGCGGTGTTTATTTGCACAAATCATTTGACAATATGTGGTTGGGAAGGCATATTTCCGGGCCTTTTCAATACACTCGCTAAGACAGTTTTAGGAGTTTTACCTTGGCTAACATCAAATCTGCTAAGAAGCGTGCTCTTCAGTCAGAGAAACGTCGTCAGCACAACGCCAGCCGTCGTTCCATGACCCGTACCTACCTGAAGAAAGTGATCGCTGCCATCGCCTCTGGTGACAAGGCTGCTGCCACTGCCGCTTTCGCTGTTGCTCAGCCGATCATGGATCGTATGGCGACCAAAGGCCTGATCCACAAGAACAAAGCTGCTCGTCACAAGAGCCGCCTGTCTGCCCAGATCAAAGCCATGGCTTAATCAGCATCCGCTGATGAAAGCTGAAAAAACCGGCCTAGTGCCGGTTTTTTATTTGGGGTCGCTACAGTACAGTCTGTGCAACAATCCGATCATCTCGCGCACCTCATGGCTGCGCAGGGAGTAATAGACCGTCTGGGCTTCCTTCCTCGTCGCCACCAGCTCATCCCGACGCAACACCGCCAGATGCTGCGACATGGCTGACTGGCTCAATCCCAAGACCTCGTTCAGCTCGCCGACCGACAGCTCCCTATCCAGTAACTGGCACAAGATAAACAGCCGTCGCTCATTGGCCAATGCCTTGAGCAGGGTGACGGCACGCCCGGCATTCGCTTCCATCTCTTCCAATCGCATCTCACCCTCCTCTTCCAAGACTGGCATCATAGCGCCGTCACCCTCGATTTAAAACGAGAGGCTTGCCGGCTGAATGGCCGTGAAATCCTCCTGCCCCGCAAAGAGGAAGGAGAAATCACTCTCGCATACTCGCTTGACCGCAGGATGTTGGATCATCCGCTCGGCAAAGATGACGTAATACTCCTCCATCAGATCCTGGGTTTCACCCAGCAGCATCACCTCCTCCCCCTCCAGGATCTCCTCCCGATAAATGGTCGGTGCCATGAAGATGCCCTGGTTGAAGAAGCCGAACGCCTTCATCAGCGCCGCATCATCGAATTCTCCCAGAATACTGGGGGAAATCCCCTGCTGCTCGAACCACTGGGTCAGTTGACGACCCATGGCGGTACGGCGGCCCGGGATGAGCAGCTTGCGCTCTTCCAGGCAAGCAGGGAAAGGCTGGGAGGGCAGAGGCGCCTTGCAGAAGAAACTGACGCCGCATCCCCCCAGGCGCTTGGACAGCAACCCGGCATGCTGGCTGGAGTCCACCGGGCAATCAGAGAGGATCATGTCGAGCTTGTGCTCGCTCAACTGCTCCAGGAGCAGTTCATGGGTCGACTCGAAGCAGCGCAGGTGAATGGAACCGTCATTGGGGATCACGGAGAGCAGTACCCGGCTGGCGAGACGCTTGGAGAGAGCGTCGGCGATGCCCACATCGAACAGGATCTGGCTCTCCTTGCGGTAGTTGACGATATCCAGCATCTCGTAGGAGAGGCTGAACATCTTGTCCGCATAGCGAAACACCAGTTGGCCAAGCTCGGTGGCCTCAAGGGAGCGTCCCTTTCTGATCAGCAACTTGCCGCCAAGACGCTGTTCGAGCAGCTTGATCTGACCGGTCACGGTCTGCGGAGTCAAAAAGAGGGCTTCCGCCGCCTGCGTGACGGAGCCCTTCTTCTGAGTCATCCAAAAATAGTAGAGATGGTTGTAGTTAAGGTGTGACATCCGATGGGGTTCCCGCGCCAGGCGGGCTCCGGTAGCAGCTGAGTTCAACCGCCAGAATGTCATACATGTCGCTGATCGAGTCAACCTTGTTCGCGTCGAACTGTGCCTGCAGATGGGCCTTGAGACGACCGGCATCCGGCATTCGCTCGGTACAATAGCGCTTGTTGGACAGCTTGACTCGCTCGCCGGCACGACTGCTCAGTGCCCGTTCGGCGAAGGTCTCTCCGAACCGGGCTTTTACCTGAGAGTCTCCCAGCATGAGTGCGCTGTCGACCACCCCGTTGAGATAGGCAGAACAACTTGCCGAGGTGGCATCCCGCTGACAATCGGCCAGACTATCTGCCCAGAGTGCGGGGCTCGCCAGCATGACTAACCATCCTAGTTTTCTCATAACCCCTCCGTACTTTGATTCGCCTCCCGATTGGGCAGCGATATCCGCAGGGCGATGTAACCGATCACGGCCGCGAGTGTGGAACCTGCCAGGATCCCGAGGCGCGAGTAGCTGCCGTAGTCCAGTCCGCCATGCTCGAATGCCAGCGATGCGATAAACATCGACATGGTGAAGCCGATGCCACACAGGATGCTGACGGCAAAGATCTGTCTGAAGTTCACTCCTTGCGGCAATTGGGCAATGCCTGATTTCACAGCCAGCCAGCTGATGGTGAAAATCCCGAGCGGCTTGCCGACGAAGAGCCCCAGGATGATCCCCATGGGGAGCGGATTGAGCAGAGCCGAGAAGTTGATCCCCTCCAGCGATACCCCGGCGTTGGCGAAAGCGAACAGCGGCAGGATCAGGAAGGCGCTCCAGGGGTGCAGCCCATGCTCCAGATGCTTGAGTGGCGATGCGTAACGCTTGCCGTTGAGGGGGATCATGAAGCCCACGATGACCCCCGCCAGGGTCGCATGGACACCGGACTTGAGCACGGCAACCCAGAGCACCAGGCCCACCAGCATATAGAGTCCAATCCTGTCCTCACCACGGCGATTCATCCAGAGCAAGGTCAGAGTGGCCACCACACCTATCGCCAGCGCAGTCAGCGACAGTTGCTGGGTGTAGAAGAGGGCAATGATGATGATGACCCCCAGATCGTCCATGATAGCCAGCGCCAGCAAGAAGACCTTGAGGCTGGTCGGTACCCGCTTGCCCAGCAGCGCCATGACCCCGAGAGCGAAGGCGATGTCGGTTGCGGCCGGAATCGCCCAACCAGCACGGGTCGCCTCATCCCCGTAGTTGAAGAAGCTATAGATGAGGGCCGGTGCCAACATGCCCCCCACGGCAGCAATGGCCGGGAAGGTTGCCTGCACCCGGGAGGAAAGCGCCCCCTCCAGCATCTCTCGCTTCACCTCGAGACCCACCAGCAGGAAGAAGATCGCCATGAAGCCATCGTTGATCCAGAGCAGCAGCGGCTTGTTGATGTCGAGGGCCGCGATGCGAACCTGTACCTCGGTATTGAGGAAGCTCTGATAATGTTGCGCCAGTGCCGAATTGGCCAGGCCGATGGCAAGCAGGGCGGCCAGGATCAGAATGATCCCGGAAGCAGACTCCAGTTTGAGAAAACGCTTGAATACATCGCTCATATCTAACTACCCATAAGATTCCATTTTTTCAGTCTAGGGCCCGAGTAGCTCAATGAAAAATCGTTTCTAACGGCCGATAAAAACGGAAAAACCGAAAGCAAAACAGATAATGCCTGCTATAAGCCGGTTACTACCCTCTTTCAAGAGCCTTCTCTCCACCCGGAACATCGCATATAAATTCACATAAAATGCAAAAGGCGCCCGCAGGCGCCTCTAACAGCTGAGTGTCAATTCATCGTCACCTGAGAGGCGGGACTCGCCCCAGGCTCATTACTTACTCAAATAGCGACAGGCGCCTTGATCCCAGGATGGGGATCATAGCCCTGGATCTCGAAATCCTCGAATCTGTAATCGAAGATGGAGTCAGGTTTGCGCTTGATCACCAGTTGCGGCAAAGGGCGCGGTTCACGGGTGAGTTGCAGTGCGGTCTGCTCCATGTGGTTGGAATAGAGGTGCACATCACCACCGGTCCAGACAAAGTCCCCCACTTCCAGATCGCACTGCTGCGCCATCATGTGGGTCAGCAGCGCATAGCTGGCAATGTTGAACGGCAGGCCAAGGAAAACATCACAACTGCGCTGGTAGAGCTGGCAGGAGAGCTTGCCATCCGCCACATAGAACTGGAAGAAGGCGTGGCAGGGTGCCAACGCCATCTTGTCCAGCTCGCCCACGTTCCAGGCGGAGACGATGATGCGGCGGGAATCCGGGTTGTGCTTGATGTCATCCACCGCTTTCTGGATCTGGTCGATGACAGATCCATCGGCCGCTGGCCAGGAGCGCCACTGGGCACCATAGACAGGCCCCAGATCACCGTGCTCGTCGGCCCACTCATCCCAGATGCTGACACCGTGCTCTTTCAGATAGGCGGTGTTGGTATCGCCATTGAGGAACCAGAGCAGCTCATGAATGATGGAGCGCAGGTGGCACTTCTTGGTGGTCACCAGCGGGAATCCTTCCGCCAGATTGAAGCGCATCTGATGACCGAACAGGGAGACGGTCCCGGTGCCGGTGCGATCGGATTTGACGGTCCCTTCATCCAGAATTTTCTGCATCAGGTCGAGATAGGCACGCATTACTTCGCCTCCTTCGGTGCATTGCCGAACAGACGGGGCTGCTTGTAGGCGGCCCAGACCATGAGCCCCCCCGCCACTATCATCGGGGTAGAAAGGATCTGACCCATGCTGATCTCATTGAAGTAGAGACCCAGCTGGCTGTCTGGTTGACGAACAAACTCCACCAGGAAGCGGAACAGACCGTAGAACAGCAGGAACATCCCGGAAATGGCGCCACGGGGTGGGTGCTTGCGCCAGAACAGGTTCAGGATGATGAAGAGCACCACCCCTTCCAGCGCGAACTGGTAAAGCTGGGACGGGTGACGCGGCTCGGGCCCAGCCTCGGGGAAGATGATGGCCCAGGGGACATCGGTGACCCGACCCCACAACTCGCCGTTCATGAAGTTGCCGATGCGGCCAACACCGAGGCCGAACGGAATGAGCGGCGCCACGAAATCCGCCACGGTGAAGAAGTGGCGCTGGGTTTTGTGGGCAAACCAGATCATGGCGGTGATCACCCCGATGAGGCCACCGTGGAACGACATGCCACCGGTCCATATCTTGAACAGATAGGTCGGGTCGGCAAGGAAGAGATCGAAGTTGTAGAACAGCACATAGCCGATACGGCCACCCAGGATCACCCCGAGGAAGCCATAAAACAGCAGGTCGGATACCTCGTTGCGGGTCCAGCCGCTGTTGGGTGCATCGGCACGGCGACCTGCCAGCCACATGGCGAAGGCAAAACCGAACAGGTACATGAGACCATACCAGCGTACCGATAATGGTCCCAAACTGAATGCTACGGGATCAATCTGCGAGAAAACCCAATATCCGTCGTGCTGCATAGGCGGCCCCAATCATAAGAAAAGCCGCATTCTCCTATCATTCTTACGCAGTAACAAGACGGAATATCAATCGGGCAGCCTGACCTTGTGCCCAGCCCGCAGTAAGCCTCCCAGACCGTGCTCTTCCAGATAGCGGGCAAACAGGCCGCGCAGAACGTGAGGATTGTCATGCTTGAGACCATCCGCCATCAGCGTCTTCAACTCACCAAGGTCGGATTGCCGCAGCACGTATTTGATACGGGAGATGTTGTGGGTATTCATGCTGAAACGGCGATAGCCCATGGCCAAGAGCAGCAGCACTCCGACCGGATCGCCAGCCAGCTCGCCACAGACAGAGACCGGCTTGTGATAGCGCCGGGAGGCATCGACCAGCAGTTGCAAAGCGCGGATCACCGCGGGATGGAAGGCATCGTAGATGCTGGCGACACGGGCATTGTTGCGATCCACCGCCAGCAGGTACTGGGTCAGGTCGTTGCTGCCCACCGACCAGAAGTCGATGAGCGGCGCCATCTCCGGCAGGATGTACAGCGCGGAGGGGACTTCGATCATCACCCCGAGACTGGGGTAGCGGATCGCCGCATCGCGGCTGGCCGCTTCTTCCGACACCTCGCGCCACGCCTGATCCAGCAGACGACGGGAGGCCTTGATTTCACTGACGCTGCTGATCATCGGCAGCATGATGGCCAGATTGTCCAGCCCTTCGCTGGCCCGCAACATGGCCTTGAGCTGCACCAGGAAGAGTTCGGGGTGATCTAGGGTGAGCCGGATCCCCCGCCAACCAAGGAAGGGATTTTCCTCCACGATGGGGAAATAGGGCAGTTGCTTGTCCCCCCCCACGTCCAGAGTCCGCATGCAAACCGGGCGATCCCGATAGGTTTCCAGGATCCCGCGATAGCGGGCAGTCTGCTCCCACTCCGAAGGGAAGCTGTCCTGCAGCATGAAGGGGATCTCGGTGCGATAGAGCCCGACCCCGTCCGCCAGATGATTGAGGGAGATCTCGGTATCCGCACTCAGCCCTGCGTTGAGCAGCAGAGAGACCTTGGTGCCGTCGGCGGTCTCGGAGGGCTGGTTGTCGACGCTGCGCACCAGGGTGTCGAGTGCCCGCTCCTCACTCAGCAGTTGCCGGTACTCGGTCAGGATCACCTGGTTGGGTTCGATGAAGAGATCGCCGCTGTAGCCATCGATGACCAGGGTGCGCCCGCCTATGTCACCGAGGGGCAGATCCACCCCCATGATGGCCGCCACCCCCATGGCACGGGCCAGGATGGCGGCATGGGAGTTGGTCCCGCCCTTGAGCGACACCACACCGCTCAGAAATTCCCTCGGGATCTCCGCAAGGATGGTGGCCGTCACTTCATCGGCGACCAGCACCACGGGTTCGCCGATGGTGAGCTGCTCGGGTTCGTCCTGAACCAGCCGGCTGATGAGCCGCTGGGCGATGTCTTTCACATCGGTGGAGCGCTCCCGCAGATAGGGATCTTTCATCCCCTTGAACTGCTCTATCAGCCGATCGCTGATGAGTTTGACCGCCGAGATCGCCGTCCAGTGTTCCTTGCTGACCTTGTTGCGGATGGGCTTGATGTAGCCGGGATCGTTCAACAGGTGCAGATAGATGTCGAAGATGGCGACCGAGTCCTGGCTGTAGCTCTCGCGAAAGCGCAGTGCCAGGCTCTCCAGATCATGGCGCACTTCCTCCACCGCCAGCTCGAGACGGGCAAGCTGCTTGGCATGATCCTCGTCCTTGCGCGGCGTGATGGTATTGAGCGCCTTGCGCGGACGCCACACCCAGGCCTTGGCGATGGCGATGCCACTCGCCCCGGCAATACCGCGCAGCGGCTTGCTCCAGTCGGTCTTCTGCAGCCACCCCTTGGCCTGGGCCTGGGCGATGCGGGCAGCCAGCTGAGCCGCCAGGGTGACCATGAAGGACTCCTCCCCCTCATCGAAGAGGCGGCTCTCGTTCTGCTGCACGACCAGAATCCCCACCACCTGACGCTGATGCATGATGGGAGCGCCGAGAAAGGAGCGAAACGCCTCTTCCGCCACATCGGGCAGGAACTTGAAACTGGGGTGAGAGGGGGCATCGGCAAGGTTGATCAGCTCTTCACGCTGACCCACCAGGCCGACGATACCCTGCTCGAACGGCAGGGTGGCCTTGCCAACGGCCGATTCGGCCAGACCATCGGTCGCAGCCAGTCGATAGCGGCGCATGTCCGGCTCGGCCACATAGACGGAGCAGCAGTCCACCGTCATGGCGAGCCGGGTCTGGCTCACCAATGCTTGCAAGGCCTGTTCGAGGGTGTTGGCCTCGGCCATGCTTTCCACGATGCGTCTGAGTTCCGTCAGCAACTAGTTGTGCTCCTTAACGCGAGCGGTTGCGCCGCCCATCTTTTCGGTTAGCCTGCACCACGGGGACTGGCATGGCCAGCGGGGCAAACTCCTTCATCACCCGGCGGTAAACCTCCCGCTTGAAGGAGACGACCTGACGAACCGGGTACCAGAAGCTGACCCAACGCCAATCATCAAATTCCGGGTGACCATGACAGCCAAACTGGATCCTGGACTCTTTGCCAGGATCGAGCTGCAACAAAAACCATTTCTGCTTCTGGCCAATACAGACCGGTGAACTGTCCCAGCGGACGAGTCGTTTGGGTAAGCGATACTTCAGCCAGTTGCGACTGGTCGCCAGTATGGTCACATCGTCCTGCTTGAGGCCTATCTCCTCATACAGCTCACGATACATGGCCTGTTCCGGCGATTCACCATCATCAACCCCCCCCTGCGGAAACTGCCAGGAGTGCTGCCCATAGCGCTTAGCCCACAATACTTGTCCGTCACGGTTACAGATCACGATGCCGACATTGGGACGAAATCCGTCACCATCTATCACGTGATCACCTTATAAAGGCTGAATCTATAACGAGATTGTTCCACATTCACCCCGTGGCGGCAAACAGGGACTGTCATCTTCCATTCATGAATAACTTGGCATTTCAAGCAAAGTTATAAACAAATTGAAGGTTCATGCTAGGCAAGTTGCCCACCCAGACTGTGCATAAACCTGTGATCAAGCAGGTATATACAGTAGTTTTATACTGTGGCATTGCACGGAAGCATATCATACCCGATTCACTCAAAAACAAAATATACATTTAAATACATAAGGTTATAGTTTAATTGCTGGATCAAGATCCATGTCTTTTGCCTAAGAGGATCCAGCCTGTCAATTGTGAACAAGTTCGACTGCTCAAAGATCCACCAAGACGGATTTATCCACAGATATGGCGCATTATCTGCACCGAAATGGCGCTGAAAATCGGCGTACTCTCACATTTATTTCTGGTGCCACGCTTCCTTTCACCACTTTACGCCAGTTATCCAAGATTTCTGTGGATAACTGTGTGCAACAGCTCGCACAAACCCTTGGACAACTCGTTTATGCGGGGATCCGGCGGGCCAACATACTGGATAAATAAAGTAAAACCCTTTAAAATCATTTAGATATGTTGAATTCTGTCACCCATGTCTCCCTGTGTATAGCCGGGCGAGGATCGGTTATAAAATCAGCGATACCATGCAAGGATCCGTATTGCGATGTCTATTATCTCCAGAGGAGCCCTCATGCCCGCCAATCCCCAGTCAGAACAAGAGCTGCTCAGTCGAGCCTACGCCATGGCTGGCTTCACTCTGGCCCAGCTTGCCGCAACGGCGGGCATCCCCGTACCGCGGGATCTCAGACGTGACAAGGGCTGGACAGGGCAGTTGATCGAGTGGCAGCTGGGGGCCAGTGCAGGTAGCCGTCCCGAGCAGGATTTTCCGGATCTCGGTATCGAGCTCAAGACGATCCCTATCGATCCTCAAGGGCGCCCGCTGGAAACCACCTTTGTCTGCGTGGCCCCCCTCATCGGGGTCAGCGGCCAGCGCTGGGAGGAGTCGAACGTGCGCAACAAGCTGTCGCGGGTGCTCTGGATCCCGGTGGAAGGCAGCCGCGACATCCCTGTCGGCGACCGTCGCGTCGGCATGCCGCTGCTATGGAGCCCGAATGAAGAGGAAGAAGGACTGCTGCGACAGGACTGGGAAGAGCTGATGGACATGATAGTGCTGGGGGAAGTGGAGCAGATCAGCGCCCGCCACGGCCAAGTATTGCAGCTGCGCCCCAAGGCGGCCAACAGCAAGGCGCTGACCCGCGCTATCGGCCGCAATGGCCAACCCATCATGACGCTACCACGGGGCTTCTACCTCAAGATCGAGTTCACCCATCAACTCCTGCAGCGCCATTTTGCCCTCCCCCTTTGATCCTGTTTATCAACATCCTTGTCATAAAGTGATATAAAAATAACCAGCGCTACTTTCTTCGCAGCCAGTGACAAGGAGTCCATATGCCGATCAACAAGCAATTCCTCAAATCCCGTCCCGAGGTAAAGGTGACCTTTGCCGTCGAAAAGGAGGCCGCCGGTGATGCCGAGCAGGTCTTGCTGCTGGGTGAATTCAGCCAGTGGCAGCCCATTGAACTGAAGAGGATGAAAAACGGGGAGTTCAAGGCGACACTCAACCTGCCGACCGATGGCCCCAGCCATTTCGAGTATTGCTATCAGCTAGTGCAACCCGATGGTGAAACTCTTTATGACAACGACTGGGAGGCGGACGACTACGTGCCTGGCCCCTTCGGGCGTGACAACTCTGTGGTGCGGGTCAGCCAGCCCAGTTGAGCCAATACCCCGCACACGGATACAAAAAAGGCTCGCCATTGGCGAGCCTTTTCACTACCTGTCGAGCTTTTCGCCGACATACCGACACCAATTCGAATCGAATTAGTTGAGCTTCTCTTTGATACGAGCAGCTTTGCCGGACAGGTTGCGCAGGTAGTACAGTTTGGCGCGGCGAACATCACCACGACGCTTCAGTTCTACACTGTGGATCAGCGGAGAGTGAGTCTGGAATACACGCTCAACACCTTCGCCGTTGGAGATCTTGCGAACGGTGAAAGCAGAGTGCAGACCGCGGTTACGCTTGGCAATCACGATGCCTTCGAAAGCCTGCAGACGCTCTTTACCACCTTCTTTAACACGAACTTGAACACGTACGGTGTCGCCCTGGGCAAAAGCCGGGATGTCGGTACGCAGTTGCTCTTGTTCAAGCTGCTGAATAATCTTGCTCATTGTCTTTCCTTACCTAGGATAAACTGAAAACTCTACTTAACGCTGTCACGCACTTCGCGGACATACTCGGCAAGAAGTGATTCTTGCTCGTCAGTCAGAGCTAGGTTGTTAATAAGTTCCGGCCTTCTTTGCCAGGTTCGTCCGAGCGATTGCTTGAGTCGCCAGCGCCGAATCACTTCGTGATTGCCGCTTGTCAGCGCCTCGGGCACCGTCAGCCCATCCAACACCTCCGGCCGAGTATAGTGGGGATGATCCAGCAGCCCATCCGTGAAGGAGTCCTGCTCGGCACTGGCCTGATCACCCAAGACCCCCGGGACCAGACGCGAAACCGCATCGATCAGGGTCATGGCAGGCAACTCGCCACCACTTAACACGTAATCCCCGATAGACCACTCTTCGTCGACTTCGGTTTGTATCACGCGCTCATCGATACCTTCGTATCGACCGGCGACCAGAATCAGTTTCTGATTCGTCGCCAACTCGGTCACGCCCGCTTGAGTCAGCTTGCGTCCCTGAGGAGAGAGATAGATGACTTTCGCCCCGTCTCCCGCCGCTTGCTTGGCTGCATGAATGGCATCACGCAGCGGCTGAACCATCATCAACATGCCGGGCCCACCACCATAAGGACGATCATCGACCGTACGGTGTTTGTCGTGGGTGAAGTCCCGAGGGTTCCAGCACTCAATCTGCAGCAGGCCACTCTTGACGGCCCGACCCGTTACCCCGTGCTCGGTAATGGCTCGGAACATTTCCGGGAAGAGGCTAATGACCCCAATCCACATAAGAAACCTCCGGCACCCGTGTTAGCGCGGGAAACTAGAAACCAGGATCCCAATCAACTTCGATTGTTCGAGCAGTCAGATCAATATTCTTGATCACCTGCTCTTCCAGGAACGGTATCAACCGCTCCTTTGCACCAAAGGCATCTTTTACATTGGCCTCAACCACCAACACATCGTTGGAGCCGGTTTCCATCAATTCGGTCACCTTGCCCAGGTCGTATCCCTTGGTGGTTACCACGGTGCAACCAATGAGGTCACGCCAGTAGAACTCCCCTTCGGGCAACGCAGGCAACAGATCGGCGGGGACGCCAATCTCGACGTTGGTCAATGCCAGGGCATCCTCACGCACATCGATACCATCGAGTTTGCAGATCAGACCCTTGTTGTGACGCTTCCAGGATGACACCCGGATTTCACGCCACGCCCCGTTCTGATTGATCAGCCAGGGGTTGTAATCGAAAATCGCTTCGGCAACATCGGTGAAGGAGTTCACTTTAAGCCAGCCCTTGATCCCGTAAACGGTCCCCAGGGTGCCCAGAACTACAGGTTTTTCCACCTTAACTCCCTACCGTTTGGCTGATTAAGCAGCTTTGGCAGCGTCTTTGATCAGCTTGGCAACGCGGTCAGAAACAGCGGCACCAGTAGCAACCCAATGCTCGATACGAGCCAGGTCCAGGTTCAGCTTTTCAGCGTTACCAGCAGCAACCGGGTTGAAGAAACCGACGCGCTCGATGAAACGACCGTCACGGGCGTTACGGCTGTCAGCAACTACTACCTGGTAGAACGGACGCTTTTTCGCGCCACCACGTTGTAAACGAATGGTTACCATATCGTCCTCATAAACATCTAATGAACAAGGCCTGCAAATACGCAGACCCTAGCTTAAAATAAGCCGCGTAATTCTACTTGGATTCGTAATAATTGCAACCAAGCCAGCTATTTTTTGCGCAGGGATTGGCATGAAAAAGGCTCACCAGGGTGAGCCTTTCTGCCTGACCAGCAGGAAAATCAGAACGGACCGCGACCGCCACCACCGAATCCGGGGGGCAGCATGTTCTTCATCTGGCCCATCATCTTGCGCATGCCGCCCTTGCCGGACATCTTCTTCATCATGCGCTGCATCTCGGTGAACTGCTTGAGCAGCTTGTTCACGTCCTGGACCTGCATGCCGGAGCCCGCAGCGATGCGGCGCTTGCGGGAGCCCTTGATGAGATCGGGATGGGCACGCTCTTTCGGCGTCATGGAGCTGATGATGGCCTCCATCCGCACGGTGAGCTTGTCATCCATCTGATCCTTGATGTTGTCCGGCAGGCCGGACATGCCGGGCAGCTTGTCGAGCATCCCCATCATGCCGCCCATGTTGCGCATCTGGGCCAGCTGCTCGCGGAAGTCTTCCAGGTCGAAGCCCTTGCCGCTCTTGACCTTGCTGGCCAGCTTGGCCGCCTTCTCTTTATCGACGTTGCGCTCCACCTCTTCGATGAGAGAGAGCACATCCCCCATGCCGAGGATGCGGGAGGCGAGACGATCCGGATGGAACGGCTCCAGCGCGTCAGTCTTCTCACCCATACCGATGAACTTGACCGGCTTGCCGGTGATGTGACGCACCGACAGTGCGGCACCACCGCGGGCATCACCGTCTGCCTTGGTAAGGATCACACCGGTGAGCGGCAGCGCCTCGTTGAAGGCCTTGGCGGTATTGGCGGCATCCTGACCTGTCATGGCATCCACCACGAACAGGGTTTCGACCGGCTTGATGGTGGCGTGCAGATCCTGGATCTCCGCCATCATTTCGCCATCGACGTGCAGACGACCGGCAGTATCGACGATCACCACGTCATAGAACTTCTTGCGCGCCTGATCGATGGCGGCAGTGGCAATGGCGATCGGTTTCTGGCTGGCATCACTCGGGAAGAAGTCGACACCGATGTCGCCCGCAAGGGTCTCAAGCTGCTTGATCGCCGCCGGACGGTAGACGTCTGCACTGACCACCAGCACCTTTTTCTTGCTGCGCTCCTTGAGCAGTTTGGCCAGTTTGCCGACCGTAGTGGTCTTACCGGCCCCCTGAAGACCTGCCATCAGGATGATGGCCGGCGGCTGGGCAGCCAGGTTGAGCTGTTCGTTGGCCTCCCCCATCACGGTGACCAGTTCGCCATGGACGATCTTGATGAAGGCCTGGCCCGGACTCAGGGATTTGGCCACTTCCTGGCCCACGGCACGTTCCTTGACGCGCGCCACGAAATCGCGCACCACCGGCAGGGCGACGTCCGCCTCGAGCAGCGCCATGCGGACTTCGCGCAGGGTATCCTTGATGTTCTCTTCGGTCAGGCGGCCGCGGCCGCTGACATTGCGCAGGGTGCGCGAGAGTCGTTCAGTCAAATTCTCAAACATGACGCTTTCCGGTTCTTGGCGTGACACTGGGGGCATTATACCCCGGTCAGCACTCTAGGGACGATTACTCGCCGCTTGCCGCGGCGGCCTGCCATCGAACGGGCAGGTCAACAAATGGAGGGCAGTATACCCCAGTCAACGCCGGAGGACGATTATTCGCCGCACGGTGACCATCAACGCCTACTTATATGTGGGCAGTTAGCCTCTGGCACAACTGGCGAGCATATCTTGTGCAAGGTATACTGCCCCTCTTATCCATAAAGCTTGTTTGACAACGACCTGGTTATGATCGTGATCTCTGTTCTGGCCCTGGCGTTTTACCTGCTGGCCATCATCGCCTCACTGCACCTGCTGCTCAGCGCCAAGCCCGTCGGGCAAGTATCGCTGTTCGCCTGTGTCGGCCTGGCCCTGACCGCCCATGGCATGGCGGTGGGCAGCGAAGTGCTGGCCACCCATTCCGGCCAGAATCTCAGCATGTTGAACGTGGCGTCCCTGGTCAGCCTTATCATCAGTTGCTTCATGACCTGCGTCACCCGACGCTTCAACGGCTGGATCCTGCTGCCCGTCGTCTACAGTTTTTCAGCCCTGCTGCTGGCAGCCAGCGCGCTCATTCCCGGGCGCTACATCACCCATCTGGAAGCGCACCCCCAGTTACTACTGCACATAGGCCTCGCGCTGATGGCCTATTCGGTACTGATGATCGCCTGCTTGTTTGCCCTCCAGCTTGCCTGCCTGGACAGGCAACTGAAATCCAGAAAGATCAGCCACTTGCCAGCCATGCCACCCCTGATGACGGTGGAGAAGCGCCTGTTTCAGCTCATTTCCGCAGGTCTGCTGCTGCTGACCCTCTCCATCGCATCCGGCCTGTTCTTCCTGGAAGACATGTTTGCCCAGGGCAAGTCCCACAAGGCCATCCTCTCTATCCTGGCCTGGTGCGTCTACGCTCTGCTGCTCTGGGGCCACCATACCCGTGGCTGGCGCGGCCGCAAGGTCATCATGCTGAGCCTCATCGGCAGCTTCATTCTGACACTGGCCTATTTTGGCAGCCGCTTCGTCAAGGAAGTGCTGCTTAGCTGACACACGCACATTCCCCAACCATCCTTACAGGAGCCCTTCTTGGACAGTATCTCAACGAGTACATTGCTGATTGTTCTCGTTATCTTGATCCTTTTGTCAGCCTTCTTCTCCAGTTCCGAAACCGGTCTGATGTCGCTCAACCGCTACAAGCTGCGGCATCTGGCCCAGACCAAGCACAAGGCTGCCCGCCGGGTCGAGAAGCTGCTGGCCAGGCCGGACCGCCTGCTTGGCCTCATTCTCATCGGCAACAATCTGGTCAACATCCTGGCCTCCGCCATCGCGACCATCGTCTGCATCCGGCTGTTCGGGGATCTCGGCGTCGCCATTGCCACCTTCGGGCTGACCCTGGTGGTACTGGTATTCGGGGAAGTCACCCCCAAGACACTGGCGGCCATGTTCCCCGAGCGGATAGCCTACCCTGCCTCCTGGATCCTCAAGGGGCTGATGGTGCCGTTCGCCCCCCTTGTCTGGCTCATCAACAGCATCACGAACCTGCTGCTGAAACTCTTGCGTCTCGAGCACAACAAGGATGACTCCCTCAACTCCGAAGAGCTGCGCACCATCGTCAACGAGGCGGGCAATCTCATTCCCAAGCACCACCAGGAGATGCTGATAAGCATCCTGGATCTCGACAAGATGACGGTGGAGAACATCATGGTCCCGCGCAGCGAGATCTCCGCCATCGATATCAATGACGACTGGAAGATCATACTGCGCCAGCTGGCCCACTGCGCCCACACCAAGATCCTGCTCTATCGTGACAACATCGATGACGTCGTCGGCTTCCTGCACTCACGGGATGCCCTGAGACTGGTCGCCCGGGATCAGTTCAGCAAGTCCAGCCTGCTACGGGAAGTCGACCCCATCTATTTCATCCCCCAAGGGACCCCCCTCAACGTGCAGTTGGCCAAGTTCCAGCGCAACAAGGAGCGAATTGGCCTTATCGTCGACGAATATGGCGATATTCAGGGGCTGATCACCTTGGACGACATCCTGGAAGAGATTGTCGGTGACTTCACCACCTCCATGACACCGACCCCGAGTGACGAGATCCATCCCCAGCCGGACGGCTCCTTCCTGGTCGAAGGCTCCGCCAGCATCCGCGAGCTGAACAAGGAGATGGACTGGCACCTGCCCATGGACGGCCCACGGACCCTCAATGGCGCCATCCTGGAGTACCTTGAGGAGATCCCCCAACCCAACATCAGTGTCAGGCTGGCGGGCTACCCTATCGAGATTCTCGAAGTGGAGAACAACATGGTGAAGATGGCAAGGATCATGCCGCACCTGTACCGGGACGATTCAGGGTACGAGGATTGAAAAAAGGCTGCCGATGGCAGCCTTTTTGTTTCACTCGCTCTCGTCATCCGGCTCCAGCACCAGAGTGGGGATGAGCTCACCGAACACCTGCTGCAACTCGTCACGGTTTGCCAGCAAATCCTGCAGCGTATAACCATCCATCACCGCGAGGAAGGCGTTCATCGCCTCCTTCAAGGCACTCTTGAGCAGACAGACGGAGACGATATGGCAGACCGGGGAGCTGCAGTCGATCCCGTCCAGATTGCCTTCCAACGCCCGGATCACTTGCCCGATATTGATCTCGTCGGGGGAGCGCGCCATGCGGATGCCACCATTCTTGCCGCGTTGTGACTGCAGATAGCCCAGTTTTACCAACTGGTTCACCACCTTCACCATGTGGTTGCGGGATACGTCGTACAAGGCGGATACCTTGGCCACGCTCGACAGTTCCCCCTCCGGCAGGGTGGCCAGATAGAGCAGGGCTCTCAATCCAAAATCGGTATAGCTCGTTAGTCTCATAGTGCCTGTAGCGCCTAGCGCGAAGAATTGATGATTGATCCAGATCAATTAAACATTTAGGATGCAACTTAATAAGTGACATTCCAGATGTTCAATTAGAAAGGACCTCCTATGTTAGACCAAGCCACCATCGCCGTCATCAAGAGCACCATTCCTTTGCTCGAATCGGCGGGCCCTGACCTCACACGGCACTTTTATCAGCGCATGTTCAGCCACAATCCCGAGTTGAAGGATGTCTTCAACCTGGCTCACCAGCGTAGCGGGGGACAACCCTTGGCACTGTTCAGTGCGGTGGCGGCCTATGCCAGGAACATCGACAATCTGGGGGCCCTGGCCGGAGCCGTTGAACGCATCGCCCACAAACACACGGGTTTCCTGATCCAGCCGGAACAATATCACATTGTGGGTAGTCATCTCTTGGCCACGCTCAAAGAAATGGGTGGCAACGCTGTCACGGAGGAGGTCCTTACCGCCTGGGGCAAGGCGTACGGTGTGCTGGCCGACATCTTTATCGGCCGGGAGAGCGAGCTCTATCGGGAAAAGGCAAGCCAGGACGGTGGTTGGCAGGGAACCCGCCCTTTCATCATCAAGGAGAAGCGTCAGGAGAGTGAACTCATCACCTCTTTCGTCCTGGCCCCCCTCGATGGCAACCCCGTGTTGCGTTTCAAACCGGGGCAATATCTCAGTATCAAGCTGGTTCATCCCGCCCTCGAGCATCAGGAGATCCGCCAGTACTCCCTCTCGGACGCCCCCAATGGCCGCGACTACCGCATCAGCGTCAAGCGCGAACTCAGGGGTCAGGCCTCCAACCTGTTGCATGATCATCTTCACATCGGTGACACGGTCGACATCATGCCGCCGGCCGGCGACTTCTTCCTGCAAGAGGTGACAGACACGCCTGTGGTGCTGATCTCCGCCGGGGTCGGCCTCACCCCCCTGCTGAGCATGCTCAACCACTTGCTGGCCGAGGGCCCGGATATGGATATTCGCTGGCTTCATGCCTGCGAACACGGCGCCCACCACGCGTTCAGGGACGAGATCCGGGCAAAGAGCAGGCACCACGGGAAACTGGAGAGCCGGGTATGGTATCGGGAACCGGGGGAACCGGATGTCAAAGGAGAGGATTACGACTTCAGCGGCACTCTGGCACTGGAGCAGGTCACCGACCTCATTCCGGCCGACGCCCACTACTATTTCTGCGGCCCTGTCCCGTTCATGAAAGCAGTCAAAGCTCAGCTGGAGAATGTGGGCGTTCCTGCAGGGCGGATGCATTACGAGGTCTTCGGCCCCCATCAGGGCCTCTGATCCCTCCCCTGACCGGGAAAATGCACAAGGCCCACAAGCACAGCTTCGTGGGCCTTGTAATATCAAAGCGGGCTACCAGGACTCAGTGCATCGCCTTGGCACGAGCGATGGCATTGGCGGGCATCCGGTTGCCGAGCCGGCTGAGCAGGCTCGCCGCCTTCTGGTGCATGGCCTTGTCACCGATGACGGCGCCGTGCAGCCAGTGATACGCCTCCTCGTAATCCAGCGGACTCCCCATGCCCTGCAGCAACATCTCCACCCACTCCATCTGTGCCCGTAAGAAGCCGAGGCTCGCGGCTTCCCGCATCAGGGTCTCGGCCCGCACCAGATCCTTCTGAACCAGGATCCCCTTCCAGTAATAGCGGCCAAGCTGTTCCAGCGCCGGCGCCAGCCCCTGGTTGGCGGCCTCCCACATGTACTGCACTCCGATCTGGGCGTCCGGCTTGGTGCAAACCCCCCACGCCAGCATGTCCCCCCAGAGGAACTGATAGGCAGGGATCTTCATCACCGAGGCCCGCGCCTCGATATCCTGGGTGAGCTGGCACCTGTCCTGCTTCACCCGGGCCAGATGGCGCCCCTGCTCTATCCAGTTGAGCAGTTCGTCCTGGCGATAGAGCGGCACGGCCTGCAACTCTCCCGCAGCAGCGGATGCCTGCGTCGTCGCCCTGGGCAGCGGCGCAGCTGCAGGTGCGGACGGTACAGGTGCGGATGCGGATGGCGCCTGGGCTGGAACTGCTGACACAGGGAGGGATGGCGTGGCGACAGAAGAGGCTGGCGTCAGGGCTGGCTGGGCCGATGATGAGGCCGGTGACAAGGATGCAGACGCCGCGGATGGCGGCGCGGCTGCAGCCGCCACCGCCTGGGTGGGCGCGGCGGCCGAGGTGGACTCCGCCCCCTGCAAGGGTAAGCTGCACACACCGATAATGGCGATGAGGGTTCTTGGTTTTATCATAGGGATCTCCTGCTGCCTTCTGTTATCGGCAGCCAGGGCCATCTCCTTAGCCCGCCACACCCAGCCCCGAAAATGACAAAGGGGAGCCTGGGCTCCCCTTGCGGTCGACGTAGAGACTTACTTGACGAAGTCGACGCCCAGCTGGATGTCGGCCTTCAGGGTGGCCAGCATGCTGTCCATCGCTTCCTGCTCGAAGGCGCTCAGCTTGCCGTAGTCCAGCACGGTTTCGACACCGTTCTTGCCGAGCAGCACCGGCTGCGCGAAGAAGGTGGCGTGCTCACCGTTGCCTTCCACATAGGCACACTCGATGACGTTGGCTTCCCCTTGCAGACCCTTGATGAGCGACAGACCGAAACGGCAGGCTGCCTGACCCATGGAGAGAGTGGCGGAACCGCCACCGGCCTTGGCTTCCACCACTTCGGTACCGGCATTCTGGATGCGCTTGGTCATGGCAGCCACTTCCTCAGCGGTGAAGCTGGCGCCTTCAACCTGGGAGAGCAGCGGCAGAATGGTCACGCCACTGTGACCGCCGATGACGTTGACACGTACCTTGTCAACGTTCAGGCCCTTGGCCTCGGCCACGAAGGTCTCGCCACGGATCACATCCAGGGTGGTCACGCCGAACAGGCGACGCTTGTCATAGACACCGGCTTTCTTCAGCACTTCGGCGGCGATGGCGACCGTGGTGTTGACCGGGTTGGTGATGATGCCGATCAGTGCTTTCGGGCAGGAAGCGGCACACTTTTCCACCAGGTTCTTGACGATCCCGGCGTTGATGTTGAACAGGTCGGAACGGTCCATGCCGGGCTTGCGCGCCACGCCGGCAGAGATCAGCACGACATCGGCGCCGACCAGAGCCGGGCTCGGATCTTCACCGCAGAAACCTTTTACTTTCACGTCAGTCGGGATGTGGCTCAGGTCCGCCGCCACGCCCGGAGTGACCGGGGCAATGTCATACAGGCTCAGTTCGGAACCGGCAGGCAGGCGGTTTTTCAACAGCAGAGCGAGGGCTTGGCCGATGCCACCGGCGGCACCCAGAACGGCAACTTTCATGATCAACTCCATGTCTAAGCGTAGGTTTAAGGTTGTTTCTAGTTGGGTTAACGCTGATTCTTATTGTGCGCCTCACCTTAAAGGATCCCCTCCTAAAAAACAATCTGATAACAGTTGTAATCACGGGTTCTGTGAGCCAGGGAACAAGCGGCGATGAAAGCGGAGAGGAATATGCGATAAATGGGAGGAAAGACACAGATTTCCTGTGCTCCCCTCACCATTAAGAGGTAAATGTGACTGCTTCAGGACTGGAAAGCCAGTGCCCGACGCTCACACCAGCGGAAACCAATTGTTAACAATCCATTCATGGTCAGATAGAGCGCTCCGGCCACGGTGAACACCGCCAGGGTGTCATAGGTCTGGGCGTTGAGACGCTGGGCCAGCCCCATGATGTCCATGATGGTGATGGTGCTCGCGAGCGAACTCCCCTTGAGCACCAGGATCACCTCGTTGGAATAGGCGGGGACCAGCCGACGGGCGGCATGGCGGGTCTTCATCCACAGGGTCTGTCCGGCCGAGAAGCCGAGCGCACGGCAGGCCTCCACTTCACCGGCGGGGATGGCGTCGAGCGCCCCTTTGAACAGCCGGGTGGAGTAGGCTGCGGTATTGAAACCGAGCGCCAGCACGGCGCAGAACCAGGGTTGCTTGAGCAGCGGCCAGAGCGGCCCCGCCTTGAGCCATTCAAACTGGCCAGGCCCGTAGTAGATGAGGAAGATCTGGATGAGCAGCGGCGTACCGGTAAAGACCAGTACCCAGAGCTGCACCAGCTGGGTCGCCACCGGAATGCGGCGCTCCAGCACCCAGGTCATGCCGGCTGCCATCAGCACGCCCAGCAACAAGCTGAACGCGGTGAGCTGCAAGGTGATCGCCAGCCCTCCTAGCAGGGTCATCAGGTAATCCTGCATGGTCAGCCTCCGTAACGGCGGGTATAGCGGGACGCCTGCTTCAAGCCGAATTCACTCACCAGACTGATGGCCAGATAGATGAGGGCGGCAGCGGCGTACCAGGTGAAGGGTTGATAGGTGCTGGCAGAAGCCATCTGTGCCTGACGCATCATCTCGTTCACCCCGATGAGGGAGACCAGGGCGGTGTCTTTCAGCAGCACCAGCCACTGGTTGCCGAGCCCGGGCAGGGCGTGACGCCAGGCCTGGGGCAGCACGATGCGAAAGAAGGCGTGCCCCTTGCCCAGGCCGAGCGCCTGCGCCGCCAGCCGCTGCCCAGGGGGCACCGCATTGAGGGCGGCACGCAGGGTCTGGGTGGCGTAGCTCGCAAACAGCAGGGAGAGCGCCAGCACACCGCAGGCGAACGGGCTGAACTCCACATACTCCCCGGTGATGAGGAACAGCACCTGGGTCGAGCCGAAGTAGATGAAGAGCACCACCAGCAACTCGGGCAGACCACGGATCAAAGTGGTCAGGGTGGCCACGGGCCACACCAACGCACGCTGCTTGCTCAACTCAGCCGCACTGAATGCTAGTGCCAGCACCATGCCACCGACCAGGGATGCCAGGGCCAGCCCGAGGGTCATCCAGGCTGCATCCAACAACAGGCTCAACATGGCTTACTGCGCAAAGTACTTGTCATAGATCTTCTGATAGGTGCCGTTGGCCTTGATCTCGGCCAGCCCCTTGTTCAGCTGGGTCAGCAGTTCCTGGTTGCCCTTGGCCACGGCGATGCCAAAACCGGTACCGAAGTACTTGGCGTCGGTCACCGGGGTACCAACCACGGCGTATTCCTTGTGCTGCTTGAGCCAGTCCGCGGCCACCGCCGTATCGGCAAACACGCCGTCAGTGCGGCCATTCATCATGTCGAGGAAGGCGCTCTGGTAGCTGGCGTAGGGCACGGTCAGCAGACCCTTGCTCACCCAGTTGTCCACCAGATAGGACTGGTGAGAAGTGCCGTTCTGCACGCCGACTGTCTTGTCCACCAGATCGTCCGGCCCCTTGAAGGTCTCTTTCTTGGCGACGAACACCGCGGAGTTCTCGTAATAGATATCGGAGAAGTCGACCTGGGCAGCCCGCTCCGGGGTCACGTCCATGGCGGCGATGACGGCATCATAACGACGGAACTTGAGGCTGGGGATCAGGCTGTCGAAGGCCTGGTTGTGGAAGCTGCACTCCAGCTTGGCCTGCTCGCAGACCGCGCGGGCCAGATCGATGTCAAACCCCTGGAACTCGTTCTTGTCATCCAGGTATTCGAACGGCGCATAGGTTGCCTCGGTGGCGAACTTGATCTCTTTGGCCAGCACAGAAGTGCTCAGCAGACCCATGGCGGCGATCAGCAACAGACTCTTTTTCATGACAGCTTCCTTATCGACTCAATATCAATGCATCAAGAATTCGGCAAACCGGCTGGTTTGCGGGGACTGGAAGATGGCGGCGGTGCCGGATTCGATGATCCGCCCCTTCTCCAGATAGATCACCTGACTGGCCACCTTGCGGGCGAACTCCACCTCGTGGGTCACCACCACCTGGGTGATGCCGGTCTGGCTCAGGGTGCGGATGATCTCCGCCACCTCTTTGGTAATTTCGGGATCCAGGGCAGCCGTCGGTTCGTCAAACAGCAGCACCTGGGGATCCATCATCAGGGTCCGGGCAATGGCGACCCGCTGCTGCTGGCCACCGGAAAGCCGTGCGGGCCAGGCGTCCCGTTTGTCGGCCAGTTGCAGCTGGGCCAGCAGATAGGCCCCTTTCTCGATGGCCGCCTCGCGGCTCATGCCGAGCACCTTGACGGGCGCTTCAATCAGATTCTCCATCACGGTGAGGTGCGGCCACAGATTGTACTGCTGGAACACCATGCCCACCTTGCGGCGCAGCGCCTGTGCCTGACGGTTGAATTCGGCAGTAGAGAGGCTGGACGGGAAAGAAAATTCACTGTCTGCGATGCGCAACACACCGGCATCCGGCGTGTCCAGCAAGTTCATCATGCGCAGCAGAGAGCTCTTGCCTGCCCCGCTCGGGCCCAGCAATACCAAGGTCTCGCCGGGAGCAGTCCGAAAGCTCACCTGCTGCAGTACCGGCACCTTGTGCCAGGATTTTTCGATGCCGATTAATTCGATACCCATACAGCCCAATTGAATAAGTTTTCAAAATTTCGTCCTGATTCTAGCGCCAGCATAAGTTGATGCAAGCTATATTTGAATCAATATGCAGAACAAGCGCCGCTTCCTTGCCAAAACAGGCATATGAATGCAAAATAGCAGCGCTGTTCGTATCTGCCGCCTGAGCGTGACAGGCGGTCACTCCCCTCATTCGTGAGTCCAAGATGAAACATAACGACAAGCAAGAAAAACTGGCCAAGGCCTTTAAAGCCTTGCTGAAAGAGGAGCGTTTCGGCTCCCAGGCAGAGATAGTGACTGCCCTGCAAGAGATGGGCTTCGAGAACATCAACCAATCCAAGGTCTCGCGCATGCTGAGCCGCTTCGGCGCCGTTCGCACCCGCAATGCCAAGATGGAGATGGTCTACTGTCTGCCGGTGGAACTGGGCGTACCCACCACCTCCAGCCCCCTCAAGAACCTGGTGCTGGATGTCGACCACAACGGCGCTCTGGTGGTGATCCACACCAGCCCCGGCGCAGCTCAGCTGATCGCCCGCCTGCTTGACTCCCTCGGCAAGGCCGAAGGGATCCTCGGCACCATCGCCGGTGATGACACCATCTTCATCACCCCGACCAGCGATACCGACATCGAGGAGCTCTACCTCTCCGCCCTCGAGCTGTTCGAGCAGACGCCCTGATCCGGTCGCCTTGGGCGATCCGCACAAAAATCCCGGCCTTGGCCGGGATTTTTTGTTTTGAACGGTAGGCAGGCCGGGTTTATTTGCCCTCGGCCACCAGAAAATCGACGGAAGGGGCGAAGAAGGCCGCGCCGGTCACCGCCCGAGTGAAGCGCAGCAGGTGGTCGAAGTGGCTGCCTTCCCCTTTGTACATACTGGCCAGCATGGCGTTGAAGTGCAGCGGCGTGCGGCAGCAGGAGATGAAGTAGAGCCCCTGCTCGCTCATGGTGCCCCAGGGCATGCTCTGGCGCAGGATCTCCATGGACTCCCCCTTCGGGGTCTTGAGGTTGACCCGCTTGATGTGGGAAGTGAGCGGCTTGTCGGCGGACTCGTATTCGATGTTGTCGACCTTGGTGCGACCTATGATGTCTTCCTGCTCCTTCAGGGCCAGCTTCTCCCAGTCGCTCATGGCGTGGACCCAGCGCTGCACGTGGATATAGGAGCCACCGGCGAACTCGCCGCCGTCCAGCAACGCCACCTCGGCGCGGTGCTCATCCTGCGGGTTCTCGGTGCCGTCGACGAAACCGGTCAGATCCCGGCAATCCTGGTTGCGAAAACCGCGGACTTCCTCGGCCAATTCAACAAGCCCGGCCAGCAGGGCCATGACGCGATGACCGGCATGATGCAGCACGTCCACCCGATCAGCACGCAATTGTACGAAGAGATCGAACGGGGTATTGGGGGCCTCCTGACCGTTGGCGGATTGCGCCATGAAACCGCGGAACTGGGGCGGCCGGGCGGCAGGATAGAGATCATCCCAGGCGTCGGCCCCGACGGCGACCAGACCGCTGAAGGCCGCATCGGGGAAGTCGGCGCTCACCACCTCCCAGAGTGCTGGCAGGCTGGCCAGGCGGGAGGTCAGGGCAGCGGCGTCACCGGTGCGATTGAACATCAGATAGAGGGCGTGCAGATTCGGCTCTGCGCAGATCCCGGCTTGGGCTTTCATGTCTCTCTCCAAGTGCGTTGGCTATGGGCGTGGCGCGATTATAAACCAGCGCGCTTCCAGTTCATTGATTTCACGACAATACCACGCACTCATGGCAAGGGGTCAAACAACACCAGGGCATGAGGAGCCACGGTCACCCGCGCGCGCTCCCCTTCCAGGGGCTCACCGATGCTGGCTTCCAGTTGCTGGCCGCCACACTCCACCAGTACCCGACAGTGATGGCCCAGGAACTGTTGCTCACGCACCCGGATCTCACCGTCATCCGCCGCCGTCAGCGCCAACTGCTGGGGTCTGAGCATGAGCTGCAACCGCTCCCCCACCGCGCGGCCATGGGGCTCCTGACCGCAGATGGTTCCAAGGAGGGTCTGCACGCAGTGGCTGTCCACCACCTCGGCCGCCAGATAATTGACCCCGCCGAGAAACTCCGCCACGAAGCGGTTCCCGGGGCGGCGATAGAGCTGCTCCGGCTCCCCCACTTGCTCGATGCGACCGGCGCGAAACAGAGCCAGCCGGTCGGCGAAGGCGAAGGCCTCTTCCTTGCTGTGGCTGACGAAGATGGCACCAATGCCCTGCTGTTTGAGCAGGGCGCGGATCTCGAGGATCAGTTTCATCCGCACCTGGGTGTCGATGTTGGAGAAGGGCTCGTCCAGCAGCATCAGGCGCGGCTTGCACACCAGGGCACGGGCGATGGCCACCCGCTGCTGCTGGCCGCCGGAGAGCTGATGGGGATAGCGCTCCCCCAACCCCTGCAGGTTGACCAGCGCCAGCGCCTCTTCCACCTGTTGCTGGCGGCTGCCGCGATCCTGCCCGGTCAGGCCGAAGCCGACGTTCTCGGCCACCGTCAGGTGAGGAAAGAGAGCGTAATCCTGGAAGATCATGCCGATATGGCGGGCCTCCGGCGGCATACTCACGCCGGGGGCATCGAGCAGGGTCTCTCCCAGCCGGATCTCCCCCTGGGCCAGGGGCAGCAGACCGGCCACCGCCTTGAGCAGCGTGGTCTTGCCACAGCCGCTCGCCCCCAGCAGACAGACAATCTCGTTGTCGGCCACCTGCAGGGAGAGCTGCTCCAGCACGGGGCGCCCATTGTAGTGACAGCTGACCTTCTCGATATTCAGGCAGGACAAGGCTCTTTTCCTCTCGCGTAGTGATGCCGGACGGGGCCGCTCAATGGCCTGGACCATCCAGGGTACGGTTGATCCACAGCAGGGGAATCAGCCCCACCAGCACGATGACGATGGCACCGAGCGCCCCCCGCTCCAGCATCTCGTCCGAGACGAACTGATAGACGTGGGTCGCCAGGGTTTCGAAGTTGAACGGCCGCAGCAGCAGGGCGGCGGGCAGCTCCTTCATGGATTCGATGAACACCAGCATGGCGCCGGCAAAGAGGCCGCGCCGTACCAGCGGCAGGTGAATGCGACGCAACATGCCGCCCGCCCCCTGCCCCAAAGAGCGGGCCGCCATGTCGAGGCTGGGGGAGATCTTGCTCATGCTGCTCTCCACCGACCCGATGGCGATGGCCACGAAGCGCACCAGATAGCCGAACACGATGGCGGTGAGGGTGCCGGTCAGGAGCAGACCGGGGCCCGGCATCCCGAGCCACTCGGCCAGATCGTTGATGCCAAAATCCAGGGCCGTGAGCGGCACCAGCACGCCGATGGCCAGCACGGTCCCCGGCATGGCATAGCCCATGGCGGCGAGGCGCAGGGGCAGCAGGCTGCGAGTTCCCCCATCGAGGCGACGGAAGAAGCCGAGCAGCAGGGCAATGGCCATGGCCAGCAGGGCGGTCAGGGCCGAGATGGCGAGGCTGTTGCCCGCAAAGCGCACGAATTCGGGCGTCCACGACAGCGCGAAGTAACGCACCCCGTAATCGAGCAGGATGACGAACGGCAGGGCGAACCCCGCCAGCACCAGGCCCCAGCACCAGAGCCCGGCCAGCACGCCCCTCAGGCCCCCGAGGGGGTAACGCAGGGGCTGCTCGAAGCCCATGGACTTCTGGAACACCTGCTGGCGCTGGCGGGAGCGCCGCTCCAGCGCGATGAGCAGCACCACCGCCAGCAGCATCAGACAGGAGAGCTTGGCGGCGGTCGCCAGGCTGCCGTAGCCGAGCCAGGTGTCGTAGATGGCGGTGGTCAGGGTGTTGATGGCAAAGAAGTGGACGGTGGCAAAGTCCGCCAGAGTTTCCATCGCGACCAGAGATGCCCCCACCATGATGGCCGGGCGGGCCAGGGGGAGGCTCAGGCGGCGAAAGCTCTGCCAGGGGGTGCAGCCGAGCAGGCGGCTGGAGTGAATGAGGCTGACCGACTGCTCCAGGAAGGAGGCCCGTGCCAGCAGATAGACATAGGGGAAGAGCACCAGCGCCAGCACCCAGGCGGCGCCACCGAGGGAGCGAATGGCCGGGAACCAGTAGTCGGCCGGTCCCTGCCAGCCAAACAGGGCACGCAGCCCCGCCTGCAGCGGGCCCGAGTAGTCGAGCAGGTCGGTATAGACGTAGGCCACGATATAGGAGGGCATCGCCATGGGCAGCATCAGCGCCCATTGCAGGGCGCGGCGCCCCGGCACCTCGCACATGGCCACCAGCCAGGCGGTGGGCACTCCGAACAGCAGGCTGAGGCAGACCACCCCCAGCACCAGACCTGACGTGTTTCGCAGATAGTCGGGCAGTACGGTATCGGCGAGGTGGGCAAACAGTTCCCCATCAGCCGAGAAGGCGGAGAAGACCAGGGCGAGTACCGGCAAACCCAGCAGCAGAGCGGTGACCCAGCTGCCGGCAATCCATCCAAAATGTTTCATGAGTCCACAGAAGTTGATGGGGCCGTTGGCCCCATCTGATTACAAGTCGAATTTCACTTCATCCAGCAGTTGCAAGGCGTCCTTGCGGTGCTTGGCATAATCGCTGACCGGCATGGGGTCAGACTTGAACGTGCCCCAGGACTTGACCATGGCGGAAGGCTCGACCCCCGCCTTGACCGGGTACTCGGCATTCACATCAGCATACATGTGCTGGGCGGTATCCCCGGAGAGGAACTCCATCAGCTTCTGTGCTGCGTCCTTGTTCTTGGCATACTTGGTCATGGCCACGCCGCTCACGTTGACGTGGGCACCGCGATCACCCTGGTTCGGGAAGTTGATTTCCACCGCGTCGGCCCAGGACTTCTGCGCCGGGTCCTTCAACATGGCACCCAGGTAGTAGCTGTTGCCCAGGGAGACATCACAGATGCCGTCCTTGATCGCCTTGACCTGATCACGGTCGTTGCCCTGGGGCTTGCGCGCCAGGTTGGCCTTGACCCCTTCCAGCCAGGTCTTGGTATCCGCCATGCCGTGATGGGCAATCATGGACGAAACCAGCGCCACATTGTACTCGTGCTTGCCGCTACGGGTACAAATTTTTCCTTTGAATTCAGGCTTGACCAGATCTTCGTAGCGGATGGTGTCGAGCTTGCCAAGACGCTCCTTGCTGGAGTAGATGGCACGCACCCGGGTGGTCAGGGCGAACCAGCGGTTGTCCGGATCGCGATAGATGGAGGGGATGTTCTCCTGCAGCGTCTTGCTGTCCACCGGCTGCACCAGGTCCTTGTCCACCAGCTCGGTCAGACGGCTGATGTCCACGGTCAGCATCAGATCGGCCGGAGAGAGCTTGCCTTCCCGTTCCAGACGCTCGTTCAGCCCCTCTTTGGCAAACACCACATTGACCTTGATCCCGGTCTCCTTCTCGAACTGCTGGATGATGGGCTTGATCAGCTCATCCTGACGGTTCGAATAGACGTTTACCTCCTGGGCGGCGAACGCCGACTGGGCGACAAGCGTGGAGAAAGCCAGTGCCAACATCTTCATTTTCATCATCCGTTCCTTGTCTGCGTAAAGAGTGATAACCATTTTCGTTTGCATTCTGCATGAATCGGGAGGAGAGGATCAAGGCGGTTTGCTGGGTTGGAACGATCTATTTAATCAGCGGCCAAACAAAAAGACCGGATGGAATCCCATCCGGTCTTTCGACGACCACCCATTCACACTGTCGGCAGAACCTGCCCGGACCTTTGCCCGACCCGGCCGGGCAAAGGGGCGTACTCAGAGCGCCTCGTCGTCGCTCTCACCAGTACGAATACGCACCGCTTGCAGCAGGTCATAGACGAAAATCTTGCCGTCACCGATCTTGCCGGTATAGGCCGCCTTGCAGATGGCCTCGATCACCCCTTCGACGTTCTCGTCTGCGGTGGCGATCTCCAGCTTCACCTTCGGCAGAAAGTCGACCTGGTACTCGGCCCCCCGGTATAATTCGGTGTGCCCCTTCTGGCGACCAAAACCCTTCACTTCGGAGACGGTCAGGCCTTCCACCCCCAGGTTGGCGATGGCCTCGCGCACGTCGTCCAACTTGAAAGGTTTGATAATCGCAGTAATCAGCTTCATCTGGTTGCTCCCAATCCATGGTATGTCACGAATGGGTCATCAATTCTTGTGCCAAGTATTTTTATCGTTTATTTTCATATAGATAGATATGACACTCTGAGCCGGAAAGGCTCAGGATCACCAAGGAAGCGCATCTCGCCCCATAATGAGGCACCAAGCTGCACCAGACTCCCTTGATGCACCAAATGAGAGCATCACCCCATGTTAGTCATCTCCAACAGCGTGATCATCCCCTGGCATGAATTGCAATTCCAGACCATGCGGGCCCAGGGCAATGGCGGCCAGCACGTCAACAAGACCGACTCCGCCGTCTGGCTGCGCTTCGATTATCGCGACTCCCCCAGCCTGCCGCCGCTCTACAAGGAGGGACTGGAGCGGCTCAGCGACAGCCGGGTTCACGACGGCTTCATCCAGATCCGGGTCGAGACCCATCGCAGCCAGGACATGAATCGCAAGGAGGCTATGAGCCGCCTGACCGAGCTGCTGAAAAAAGCCGCGTGGCGCCCCAAGGCCCGCCACGCCACCAAGCCGACCCGCAGCTCCCAACGCAAGCGGGTCGATGCCAAGAAACGCAAGGGAGAGATCAAATCCACCCGCGGCAAGCCCGTGCTGGAGTGACCTGCCACAAGCCCGAGGACAAGAGAATGCAGTACAGCTTTTGTGAATGCGCCAAGGGGCCCTTGCTCATCGCCATCGATGGGGCCGGGCTGCGCCACGTGGAATTCATGCAAGGGGAGCGCCCCGTCCTGCCGCAACCGGAGTGGCAGCGGGATGATGCCGCCCTGGCCCACTTCGTCGAGCAGTTTGCCGCCTACTTTGCCGGCCGCCTGCGGCGCTTCGATCTCCCCCTGGCCGCCACGGGCACACCATTCCAGCAGGCCGTGTGGCAGGCGTTGTGCGACATCCCCTACGGCGAGACCGTCAGCTACCTCCAGATTGCAGAGGCCATCGGCAACCCCAGGGCCGTGCGGGCGGTGGGCGCCGCCAACGGCCGCAATCCCCTCAGCATCATAGTGCCCTGCCACAGGGTCATAGGGCGCAGCGGTGAACTGACCGGCTACGGGGGAGGCATCCCCATCAAGCGCTGGTTGCTGGCACTGGAGCAGGAGACCGCAGACCACTTCGCGCTGACCCCATGAAGGGGCGCGCCTCCTGTCAAATGCGGGTTGCGGGTGCAGGCACCACAGACCACAGGCCACAGGCCACTCGCGCGGATCCTCTGACGAGCGGCATCTCCATCACATACGAGTTGCTGGTCCCAACAGCAGACCGCGTTGCACTGCTCATGACGGGCAACACCCCAATCACATGCTGGTTGTTTGCCGCCTGGCAGCATGGTTGCGTGATGCGTTGAGCCTGCATCGGGATAATCTGTCGCCGGATCCGCCCCATGGCAGGAGCGTGCCCACCGCCCCGATTCATCTTTCCTTTGAGCCGCACAACAAAATAAATCGCTGATTATTTATTTTATTTCAGCATCAAACATTTAAAAATCACATTGCAGCAGCATTTTGAAAATGAACACAGTATGAAGAATCGCCTCAGAAGCGCTTCAGAGAGCATCAGGCATCATGGCTTCACACTTGGATGGGACGGCTCATCCCTCATTCAGGTGGCACCCATGTGACGCTTCCAATCTGTCTTTTCCCCGCGCCTCCCCAGAGGCGCTTTTTTTGCCTGCAAGCGGGTGCAAAAAAGCCCGCCGAAGCGGGCAATGACCGGAAGGTGCTGACTTCCTGGGTCTATCAGAGGGCGAGGAACAAGCCTGCCAGGGAGGCGCTCATCAGGTTTGCCAGCACCCCCGCCAGGATGGCGCGCATGCCGTAGCGGGCGATGAAGGACTTGCGCTCCGGCACCATGGCCCCCAGGCCGCCGATGAGGATCGCCATGGAAGAGATGTTGGCGAAACCGCACAGGGCGAAGGTGACGATGGCCTTGCTCGACTCGTTCAGGGTCTGATCCTGCACCAGGGCAATGAAGGCGACGAACTCGTTGATGACGATCTTGGTGCCGATCAGGGCACCAGCCGCCTGGGCCTGATCCCAGGGCACACCGATCAGCCAGGAGACGGGGGCGAACAGCCAGCCCAGGATGATCTGGAAGCTCAGATCCAGCCCCACCAGGTCGCCGGCCCAGCCCAGCAGGCCGTTGAGCAGGGCGATCACGCCGACGAAGGCCAGCAGGGTCGCCCCCACGGCGACGGCGATG
Source organism: Aeromonas sp. s10 (assembly GCF_040907975.1). Taxonomy (NCBI): domain Bacteria; kingdom Pseudomonadati; phylum Pseudomonadota; class Gammaproteobacteria; order Aeromonadales; family Aeromonadaceae; genus Aeromonas; species Aeromonas sp. s10. The sequence continues at coordinate 83,107 of NZ_JBFOCV010000033.1, forward strand.
TTGAGACCCGCCATGGCACCATCGGCGGCCGCTTCAATGACGTTGGTGGCGCGGGGGATCTCCACGTCTTCGTGGTGATCTTCCTCTTGCGCGGCGGGCGGCACCAGGATCTTGGCCATGGCAAGCCCGGCAGGGGCGGACATGAAGGCCGCCGCAATCAGGTATTTCAGCTCGACCCCGATGCTGGCGTAGCCCACCAGGGTGCCGCCAGCTACCGAGGCCAGCCCGCAGCTCATCACCGCAAAGAACTGGGAATCGGACATCCTGGAGAGATAGGGTTTGACCACCAGCGGCGCTTCCACCATGCCGACGAAGATGTTGGCGGTGGCAGAGAGGCTCTCGGCGCGGCCGGTGCCCAGCAATTTCTGCAGGCCGCCGCCGAGCAGGGCGATCACTTTGGGCATCAGGCCGATGTGATAGAGGATGGCGATCAGCGCGGAGAAGAAGATGATCACCGGCAGCACGTTGAAGGCGAAGATGAAACCGAGTTTGAACTTGGCCAGATCCCCGAACAGGAAGGCAATCCCCTCCTGGCCGTAGCCGATGACGCTGCTGACGCTCTCGCTGACACCGTTCAAGACCTGTTGACCGGCGGGCAGCCAGAGCACCAGGGCGGCGAAGAGCACTTGCAGGCAGAGAGCAAAGCCCACTGTTCGCAACGGGATACGACGACGATTATCAGAGCAGAGTGCGGCCAGGGCCAGGATGCTCAGGATACCAAGCAGGGCAATCATGGGGGATTCCATCCAGTGAGGCTGAAGATGGGCGCGGATTCTGCTCCCCTCCCCTCACCGCCGCAACCCCGCCGGGTTACAACCCTGTTAGCAAAAACGTTTGCACGATATCGGTTGCGCCAACTGACTGATTTGACACAACTTTGAAACCGCACTCACGCCAGTGTTCTTGTATGGAAACGATTATTCCTCGGTGCCGGACAATTTCCCCCCGAGCCAGGGTGCGAGTCGCTGCGCCCAGTAGGGCCCGGATCCGAAGCTCTCCTTGAGGAAGTCGATGAAGAGGCGGATCTTGGGATCCAGATGCTCTCGCCTGGCATAGACGGCGTGCACCGCCATCTTCTGGTTCGGTTGCCACTGGGGCAGCAGAGGGATGAGCTGACCAGATTGCAGCTCCTTGTCCAGCAGGTAGTTGGCCACATAGGCGATGCCGAGCCCGGCCAGGGCGGCGTCCCGCACCGCTTCCGCCAGATCCACCCGATAGTTGCCCGCCACCTGCACCGTCTGGCGCTCCTTGCCCTGGCGAAATGACCACTCGTGGTAGCGCCGCTCCCGGCTCTGGTAGGTGATGCAATTGTGATGGGCCAGATCCCTGGGGTGCAGTGGCGTGCCGTGACTCAGCAGATAATCCGGCGAGGCCACCAGCACGAAACCGATGTCTGCCAGTCGCTGCCCGACCAGGGACTCGGGTTTGTCCTCGTAGGTGGTGATCCAGAGATCCAGCCCCTCATCCACCAGATTGGTGCGGTGATCGAACAGGGACACCTCCAGCTCCAGATCCGGATAACGTGCCTGAAACGCCTTGAGGCGCGGGATCACGTGCAATCGCCCGAAGGATTGACCAACCCCCAGATGGAGCACACCGCTCACCTTGCCACGGCGCTCCGCCACCATGGATTCCGCCTCCAGCGCCACCGCCACCAGAGCGCGGCAGTGGCGGGCATACTCCTGACCCAGTTCGGTGAGCCCGAAACGACGGGTAGTGCGCTGTACCAGCTGGGCGCCGAGCGCGGTTTCCAGCAGGACGAGCTGCTTGCTGATGTGGGATTTGGAGACCCCGAGGCGGCGCGCAGCCGCCGAGATGCCCTGTTCACGAACCAGGGCATCGAAGATCACCATTTGGGGAAGACGTTGCAGCACGGTGTCACCGGAGTGGATGGCGGGGCCGCATTATTCCAGAGCGGCCCGCCATGGGGTAGGGTCAGTGCCCCAGGGCATCGATGATCTGCTGTTTGAGAGGATCATCCGACGGATTCTGGTTGGCGCCATAGCTCGCAATCAGCTTGCCGTCCCGCCCGACCAGGTACTTGTGGAAGTTCCAGTTGGGCGCATCACCGTCGGCAGCCGCGGCCAGCCCCTTGAACAGCGGCACTGCATCCGAACCCCGCACCGCCACCCGGTTGAACATGGGGAAGGTCACCCCGTAGTCCCGGCGGCACACCTCGGCGGTCTTGTTCTCGTTGCCCGCCTCCTGCCAGAAATCGTTGGAGGGGAAGCCCAGCACCATCAGTCCCTTCTCCTTGTAACCCTGATAGAGGGCTTCCAGATCCCGGAACTGACCGCTGTAACCGCAGTAGGAGGCGGTGTTGACCACCAGCACCACCTTGCCCTCGGTCAACTGGCAGAGGTTGTGGCGCTGGGTGCTGTTGAGCTCCCGCATCTCCACGTTGAAGTAATCGGGGCAGGCGGCAGAGACCGCGCCCGAGCCGAGCATCAGCAGCAGGGTGAACCATTTCATCGACGTGACTCCCATTGTTTTGTCCATCATACGCAAGACCCCGGAATCTGGTTCAGGGATCAGTGCAGGGGGATCCCGGTCAGCCAGCCGTGTCCCCAGAAGATAAGCAGAGCCGTGAGCGCCAGCCCCGCCCCCAGACTGATCCCCGTCCCATGCCAGGTGGCGGCGGCACGGGGGTGACGACCCCACTCCCGCATCGAAATCCAGACGATGCTGATGAGAGCCCAGAGACCGAGCCCGCCAAACAGCACCAGAGAACGCGCCTCGCTGTTCACCGCCAGATGGGCCCCCGACCAGAGCAGCACCCCGAGCAGCTGGGGATGCACCAGCCAACGACGGAAATGGTTCGCCCCCAGCCCCGCACACAGCAGGACAAGGGCGATCGGCATGATCCCCATCACCAAGGTGGGCCCCCAGACAGGCAGAAAATAGAGGGGCATGGGACTGGCACTGCGCCAGCCTGCGAGGATGCAGCCGATGGCGACGAACACCAGCAGCGAGAAGAGCCCCTTGTAGCGGTTCTCCCCCAGCCGATCCCGCAGACGGGCGCGGTGCTGTGCCGCGAAACAGGGGTAAAGATGGATCAGGGTGAACAACACCACCCCCAGGGTCAGCAGGATCATGGCTCGCACCTCGCATATTGCCCCCCGGAATGGGAAGCCCTCCCTCAGGCGGGCCTTGTTTCTCGTGGCTCCCTCACTGTCGGGAGATCACTATGCCGCAAAGCCCCTTGTCAGAATACAAAAACCATATGAAAGACAGCAGGATAATAAAAAAAGCCGACCCAAGGATCGGCAAGTGCGTCAGAGGTGCCACGCCGGGCCGCTCACTCTGCTGCACGGGGCAGGGTCAGGCCGATGCACCGCATCGGCCAGGAGAGAGGGTCATTTGCGCAGCAGGTAGAGAGCCGCCACGTTGCGGGCCGTGAGCTGCAGGTTGGTGGTGGCGGTGGCCAGCGCCTCAGGCAGGGACATGGCCCGATTGACCACGGCGAACACCGCATCCAGCCCGTGCTCGTGCACCACGCCGCAGTCATCGGTGAGGCATCCGGCGATGCCGATCACCGGCTTGCCGAACTGCTTGGCACAGCGAGCCACCCCGATGGGCGTCTTGCCGTGGATGGTCTGGCTGTCGATGCGGCCCTCGCCGGTGATGACCAGATCCGCATCGGCCACCGCCTCGGCCAGATTCAGCGCCTCGATGACGATCCGGATGCCGGGTTTGAGCTCGGCGCCGAGCAGCCCCACCAGGGCTGCCCCCATGCCGCCTGCGGCCCCCGTTCCCGGGATCTCCTTCACCTGCTTGCCAAGCGCCTGCTCGATGCAGTCCGCGTAACGGGCCAGATTGGCATCCAGCTCGGCCACCATCTCGGGAGTTGCCCCCTTCTGCGGACCGAACACGGCGGACGCCCCTTTCGGGCCGCACAGCGGATTGTCCACGTCGCAGGCCACCTCGATGGTGAGTCCGGTCAGACGGGGATCCAGCCCGCTCAGGTCGATGGTGGCCAGCTCGGCCAGACCGGCACCGCCCGGCGCGATGGGGGTACCATCTGCTTTCAGGAGCTTGCCGCCGAGTGCCTGGATCATGCCGGCACCGCCGTCATTGGTGGCGCTGCCGCCGATGCCGAGGATGAGGTGGTTCACCCCCATCTCCAGCGCGGCCAGGATCAGCTCCCCGGTGCCGACACTGGAGGTGAGCCGCGGATTGCGCAGCTCGGGCGCCACCAGATGGAGGCCGGAGGCCGCCGCCATCTCGATGACGGCGCGCTTGCCATCCCCCAGCAGGCCCACGAAGCCCTGTACCCTGTTGCCGAGGGGGGCGGTCACCTCGACCGGCAGGATGCGACCACCGGTGGCATCCACCAGAGACTGCACCGTCCCCTCGCCGCCATCGGCCATGGGCAGCTTGACGTAGGTGGCATCCGGCAGCACCTGCTTGAAACCGGCCTCGATGGCATCGGCCACCGCCATGGCGCTCAGGCTCTCCTTGAATGAATCGGGGGCGATCACAATTTTCATATCAGTTCCTTAGGCGAGGCCAAACACGCCAAACATCAGGGTGGAGACAACGGCGATGGTCAGACCGACCGCGGTTTCGTAGGGGATGAGCTTGAGTCGCTCGCCGACGCCCATGTGGACGCTGCCGCCGGTGGCATGGAAGAAGGAGCCGTGGGGCATATGGTCAAACACGGTGGCGCCGGCGTGGATCATGGCGGCCCCTGCCAGGCTGCTGATCCCCAGTTCAATCAGAGTGGCGCTGAACACGTTGGAGGCCACCACGGTCCCGGCCGTGGTCGAGGCGGTCGCCAGCGACATCAGGGCACCGGAGATGGGGGCCAGCAGATAGGAGGGCAGACCGGAAGCGGTCAGGCCGCTGATGAGCACATCTTTCAGGCCGGAGTTGGCGATGATGCCCGCCAGGGTACCCGTCCCCAGCAGCATGATGGCCACCGGCGCCATGCGGGCCAGGCCCGAGACGGCAAACTGGTTCACCTTGGTGAACTTGCCCATCATCAGGGCCCCCACCAGGCCGCCGAGGGGCAGCGCAATGAGCGGGTCCACCACGATGCCGGCGATGGGACGCAGGGCCAGCAGCAGGATGGCGACCAGGGGCGCACTGATGGCGGCGGCAAAGCCGGGCAACTTGGCACCGTCAACGCTCACCACCTCGTCGGCGGCCACCTTGCTGCCCCGGTTGTTGAGGCGCTTGGCGAGCCAGTAGGCCATCACCAGACCGAACAGGCCGGGAATGATGCCCGCCGCCATCACCGAAGTGAGAGGCAGGTGGAAGGCATCGGCTGCCGCAATGGCGTTGGGGTTGGGAGACATGACGTTGCCCGCCTTGCCACCGCCTATCATCGCCAGCAGGATGGCCGCCTTGGAGAGATCGGCACGGCGGGCGATGGCCAGCGCAATGGGGGCGACCGTGATGACGGCCACGTCCACGAAGACGCCGACTGCGGTCAGGATCAGGGTGGCCAGCGCCAGAGCCAGCAGGGCGCGGGTCTCGCCGAGTTTCTTGACGATGGTCTCGGCGATGGTGGTGGCGGCGCCCGATTCGATGAGCACCCCGGCCAGCACACCCGCCGCCAGGATCCGCATCACCGCCGTGGTGATCCCCTGGGCGCCGCCGATCATCAAGGCAACGGTCTGGGTCAGGTCGGCGCCACCGATCAGGCCACCGGCCAGGGCACCGACAATCATGCCGTAAGCGGGCGGCACCTTCTTCAGGATGAGGAAGATGGCGATGGAAAGCGCGGCGAGCGCGCCGAGCGCGGAGACTGGGATCATGACGGGCACCTTGTTGTTGTAATGAGTGGCGCCATTATGGGGATCCCCGCCTGGAATGCTTTGGCCATAAAACCAAAAAAAGCATTTACCGGCCTTGTATTTTTGTTGGAAAAGACAAATCAGCTATCGAGACTGAGCCCGAGATAGAGCAGAAACTTGTCATCTAACTTGTTGAAATTCAAACCGGTTATCTGCTCTATCCGGGTCAGTCGATAACGCAGGGTGTTGGGGTGAATGAACAGGGCTTCGGCACAGGGATGCAGATCACAATCCTGCAAGAAATATTGGCGCAGCGTCTTTTGCAGCGTTCCCTTTGTGTCCTCCTGCGCCAGCTTTTGCAGCGGAGCCCGCAGCTGATCCGCCTGCCAGGAGTCCGCCAGGGTGCCGAGCAGCACTGAAAGCCGGTAATCCTCGAAGAAATAGACCTGCTTGCGGGGCGATTGGCGCATGCCACGGCGCAAGGTGTCTCGCGCCGTCTGGTAGGAGAGCGCCAGCCCGGGGATGCCGGCGAAGTAATCACCCACACCGATGCGAACCTTGAAATGGGGAATACGGGAGAGCAGCTGCCGGATCCGGCTGCGCTCCTGCGCCGACTGCCAGACGCCGTCGCTGAGCTGGGCGGGTTTGAGCACCACTATCTCGTCCAGGCCGTTGATGGCCACCAGGTTGTCCCGCTCCGGGTTTTCCAGCAGGTGAACCAGCTCCCTCACCTGGGCGGGCTCGGCCTCCTCCAGCGCCAGCACGGCCACCACCCGGGGCTGGGCGAGATCCAGCTCGAGGAAGCGGGCCACCTGTTGCAGTTGATCGGCCCGCCCTTCGCCGCGAATGAGCTGCAACACCAGCTCCTCCTTGTGGCGCTTGTCCCACTGCAACTGCTCGGTGAGTGCCGCCTGTTCCAGGATGAGCTCGGCGGTCATGCGCACCAGCTCGGCGTAAGCACGCACGATGTCCGGATCCCCAGAGATGCCGATGACGCCGAGCAGCTCCCCCTGATAGGCGATGGGCAGGTTGATGCCAGGCCTCACCCCCTTGAGCTCCCGGGCGGTGGCCTCGCTTATCTCTACCACCCGGTTCTCGGTCAGGGCCAGCACGGCCCCCTCGTGGCGCTGGTGCAGCCGCTCCGGATTGCCGGACGCAATGATGAGTCCCCGCTCATCCATGACATTGACCGAGAACGAGAGGATCTTCATCGCCCGGCTGACTATCTGATGCGCGAGCGCGTCGTTGAGCTGCATTGCCTCTCCATACCATTCGTTGACAGGGTCCCCGGCGTGCGCCATCACCGGGATCACCCGTTAAAGATCCCACATCATCAAGACAAGCGCGGGGGGGATCGCTAGAATAGGCCACTTTACGCTATCAGTGCCCCACCATGGATCAAGGATCCGGCATCATGCCGCTTTGCGCCGTGGTGGTTTCACCCTCCGATATGGACTCCGCTATGGATTATGAATTTCGCCGCGACCCGTTCGGTGGCTATCGCGCCCGGTTCTCCATGGGCCATGAAGCCATCGGCCAGTGGTTGATCGACGAGGTGGGCAAGGACGAGGAGAAGCTCGACGAGCTGTTCGCCATCATCGACCAGCTCTCCAGCCGGGCCCGCACCGAATACCGGCTGCTGGGGGGCGACTACTCCCTGCTGCTGACCCACGAGGAAGCCGAGGTGAAGGCCAATGTCCTCAATATCGAGCAGGACGAGGATCTCGACGATCTCGCCTACTACGATGATGAACAGCTGGCCATGTGCGGGCTGGAAGATTTTGCCCAGGTACTCGGCTCCTGGCGCGCCTTTATCCGCAACGAGGATATGGGCTGATTACCCCCATTCGGGCGAGCATGCCCCTTGCAACCCAACAGGATTGACTATGTCCATTTACGATTTTGATGACGAACTGCCGGAAGACGAGCTGGATCAACCGAAGAAACCCGCCCAGCCCAAGAAGAAGGGCAAGCAGGTGCTGAACACCCAGGTCAACCTGAGCCCGCGCGATGCCAGCCGCCTGAACGGCATGCACGTCGAGGCCATCACCACCCTGGATGACGTCAGTCTGCCGAAGAACGTCATCTTCAAGGCCGGTCTCATCGCCCTGGGCGAGCTGGAAGCCAGCAAACGCGCCGACATCATCGCCCGGGTCATCGCCGAGTCCGGTCGCTGATACGGGAAGGCCATCGCCTCTCTCGGTGACATCTTGCCGCCGCCCAAGCCGGAGCCCAGCTCCGGCTTTTCATTGCGCGTCTTCTGCCGGCCAGTCCCTTTTCCTTGAACCAGACCATGGGGATCGTTAAGGTGCGCCCTTCATTCATACAAGGAGACTCGATGTTACCACTCCCCGATATCCTCATCTGGCTCGTCCTGGGGCTCGCCGTACTCTGCTGCCTCGCCCGCCGGACCAGGCCCGGCATGCTCCTGCTGGGACTAGCCCTGCTCACCGCCCTCTGGCTTGAGCGACTCGCGCCCCTCGCCGCTCTTGTCAGCCTCGCCGGTCTGCTGCTGGCCTGGCGTACCCCCACCCTGCCCCCACCCTGGCGTGGCGTCGCACTGACGCTGATCCTGCTGTGGTCCCTCGCCCTGACGCTGCATCTGGTGCCCGGCTTTGACAATCTCAGGGTGCTCGACAAGGTACAGGCGGGCCCGGCCAGCGTGCCCTTCACCCTTTACCTCAATCTGGACAAGCCGCTCATTTTCTTCGCCCTGCTGCTGGCCATCCCCGGCCTGCTCGGCCCGGGTGGAACGATGCGCTGGCGGCCGCTGGCCCTGCTCATCCTGCCGCTCGCGGCCCTGCTCATCACCGCCTGGCAACTGGGCGCCCTCAAACCCGAAGCGGGACTGCCCCACTGGTGGTGGCTGTTCGCATTCAACAACCTGCTGTTCACCTGTGTGGCGGAAGAAGCGCTGTTCCGGGGATGCATCCAGCAAGGGGTGACAAGCCGAAGCACGCCCTGGGCAGGTCTCCTGGTCGCCAGCCTGCTGTTCGGCGCAGCCCATCTTGCCGGTGGCCCGTTGCTGGTGTTGTTCGCCGCGCTGGCGGGGGCCTGCTATGGCCTGGCGTTCCAGCTGAGCGGGCGCCTCAGTGTCGCCATCCTGCTCCACTTCCTGTTCAACTTCGCCCACCTGGCCCTGTTTACCTATCCCCTGGCCAGCCACTGACGTCGAGCACAGGTTCACCGGGCAAAAAAATGCCCCGCCCCCGTAGGGGCAGGGCATCTGCATTCACCCTGCAATCTAGTCGACGTAGAAGGTCTGCTGGAAGGTCAGCGTCTGCTGCAGCCCCTCCCCCATGATCTTCAGGGTGAACTGGTAGGTGTCCTCATTGCGATAGGGCAGCACTGCCAGGTAATAGATGGCATTCCCCTCTTTCACCTCCTGAAAATTCAGGGTGCGAAGGGTGCCGGTCAGATTGCGGGCTTCGCCGCTGATCCCCACCGCCTGTGCCACCCCCTGCTTGTTCTGCACCGCGATATTGACGATGCCGTTATAGCGGCTGCGCTCCAGGCCATAGGTCCTGGCTACCTCGGGGGTGAGGAAGCTGGAGTTGAACGCGCTGTAGTGCACTTTCCAGGGGCCCAGCTCCTGCATCTGCTCAGCCCGCAGCGGCAGCGTCATCAGGAGTGCCAGCAGGCAACTCATCCAGGCTGTTTTCATGATGTCATCCCTCTCGTATCAACCCTGATTATCGAGCAGAGCGGCAATCTCGGCGGGGATCTGCTTTGGCGCGTCGATGGCGACCGTCTTGTGCCGACCCAGCTCCCCCCGCAGGATGCGAACCTGCCCCTTGGCCACCTTGCACTGCTTGGCCAGGTACTTGATCAGGTGACTGTTGGCCTGACCATCCACCGGCGGTGCCGTGATGGCCACTTTCAACTCGTCACCGTGCAATCCGATGATCTGATCCCGGCTCGCCTTGGGCTGGATCATCAGATGCAACACCAGCTCGTCCCCTTCCAGCAGGACGGCGGGCATCAGATCATCCACCACAACTGGCCGAACAGATCCCCCATCAGGTAGTTGATGGCCTGCAGCGCGATGAAGGCGACCAGCACGGAGAGATCCAGCCCGCCCAATGCAGGCAGGATGCGGCGAATGGGGGCCAGGAAGGGTTCAGTGAGCTGGTGCATCACGTATTCAATGGGGTTGCGCCCCTGGCTGACCCAGCTCAGGATGGCGCGGATAAGCAGGATCCAGAAGATCATGGAACCCGCTTTCTTCAGCACGGTGAGCGTCGCAAACAGACAGAGAGTGAGCCAGTCCGCCTGCAGCACATTCATGCTCTTGAGCAGGACCAATTTGCCAAAGGCGATCAGCAGCGCCAGCAGCACAGAGGCCATGTCCAGCCCGCCAAAACCCGGGATGACGCGGCGCAGGGGCACCACCAGCGGGTTGGTCAGCTTGACCACCATCTGGCTCATGGGGTTGTAGAAGTCGGCCCGCGCCCACTGCAGCCAGACCCGCAGCAGCACCACCATGAGGTAGAGATCAAAGACAGTGTTAATCAAAAAGTAAGCCGTGTTCATCCGGGCTCCTTGCTAAAAGGGATTCAGAAAAGGGTTTCCATTTCGCCGGCCCGGGTAACGGCCGCCTGCATGGCTCTTGCGGTCAGCGGCATCAGCCCCTGCTCCTGGAATGTCTTGACGGCCTCGGCCGTGGTCCCGCCCTTGCTGGTCACCTGCTCGCGCAGGGTCTGCAGCGACAGCTCGGGATTCTGCTCCACCATGGCGGCCGCCCCCAGGGCGGTTTGCTGCACCAGCAGGCGAGCCTGCTCCGGCGTAAAGCCCATGGCCTCGGCCTCCTCGGCAATCGCCTGCATGAACAGGAAGAAGTAGGCCGGGGCACTGCCCGCCGCCGCAATGACGCCGTTGATGCCGGCCTCCTGCTCCACCCAGAGGGTCTTGCCCACGGATTGCATCATCTGTTCGGCCACCGCCCTATCAGCCTGCCCGATGGCGGGCGGTGCATAGAGCCCGGTCATCCCCAGCCCCAGCAAGGAGGGGGTGTTGGGCATGGTGCGAATGATGCGATCGTGACCGCCCGCCATCTCCTGCAAGCGTGCGACGCGAATGCCGGCGGCGATGGAGATGAGCAACTTGCCATCCAGCGAGCCAAGCTCGGCCACCAGCGCCGTCAGCATGCCCGCCATCAGCTGGGGCTTGACCGCCAGCACGATCACCTCGGCCTCCCGGGCCGCCTCGGCGTTGTCCTGGGTGATACGGATGCCGAACTGGCTGGCCAGTTCGTCCAGCTTGGGGCGGCTGGGATTGGCGGCGATGATACGCTCTGCCGGGTAACCCGCCTGGATGAGGCCGGCAATGATACTTCGGCTCATGTTGCCTGCCCCGATGAAGGCGAGGGTTCTCTGCTGCATCAAACACTCCTGTTACTGACATCGCAGCGGATGCCGACCCAGCCTGTGTAGGCTGACAGCATCACACGCGCCTGTTTACCTGAAAAAAGCACGACCGGGATGTTTCTCGCCCCGGCTCTTGCTCATGAATAGTCACGGGCCCCGAAGATGGCGGTCCCGACCCGCACCATGGTGCTGCCATGGGCAATGGCAGGCTCAAGATCCTCGGTCATCCCCATCGAAAGGGTGTCGACGCTCGGGTATTGTTGCGCAAGCTCGGTGAACAGAGCCTGCATGCGCGCCATCTGGGCCGCGAGCACCCCCTCGTCGCGGGTGTGCTCGGGGATGGCCATCAGGCCGCGCAACCGCAGCCGCTCGCTCTGAGCCACCAGGGAGGCCAGGCGGAAAATCTCTTGCTCCGACGTACCGGATTTGCTGCTCTCTCCGCTAATATTGATTTGCAGACAGATATTTAGCGGCGCGAGCCCACTCGGTCTCTGGTTGTTGAGGCGTTCGATGAGCTTGTCGCGATCGACACTTTGAACCCAGTCGAACCGCTCCGCCACCAGCTTGGACTTGTTCGATTGCAGCGGGCCGATAAAGTGCCACTCTATGTCTGTACAGGCGTTCTGCTCGCGCAAGGCATCAATCTTGAGCGCGGCCTCCTGGGCGTAGGATTCGCCAAAGCGCCGCTGGCCGGCGGCATAGGCAGCCTGAATGTCCCCCAGCGGCTTGGTTTTACTGACAGCAAGCAACTGGATGTGATCTGGGCTGCGGCCAACACGCCGGGCAGCCTCTACAATACGTTCCTTTACCTGAAGCAGGTGCTGGGCAATCTGGCTCATATTTCGTTCGTGATCTTGTGATGGGAGAATAACAAATCTATGGATATCACAGAGTTATTGGCATTCAGTGTAAAGCATAAGGCCTCGGATCTACACCTCTCGGCCGGGGTCCCCCCGATGATCAGGGTTGATGGGGAGGTTCGCAAGATCAATTTGCCCGCCCTGGATCACCGGGAAGTCCATTCTCTCATTTACGACATCATGAATGACCACCAGCGCAAGGAGCTGGAGGAGAACTTCGAGGTGGACTTCTCCTTCGAAGTACCCGGCATGGCACGCTTTCGGGTCAACGCCTTCCAGCAGGCGCGCGGCTCGGGCGCCGTGTTTCGTACCATCCCGAGCACCGTTCTGACCCTGGACGATCTGGGGGCGCCGGAGATATTTCGCAAGATAGCGGAGTACCCTCGCGGCCTGGTGCTGGTGACTGGGCCCACCGGCTCGGGCAAATCCACCACCCTGGCCGCCATGGTCGATTACATCAATGACAACTTCCACCACCACATCCTCACCATCGAGGACCCCATCGAATTCGTGCACGAGAACAAGCGCTGCCTGGTGAACCAGCGGGAAGTACACCGCGACACCAAGAGCTTCAGCAACGCCCTGCGCTCGGCCCTACGGGAAGACCCGGATATCATCCTGGTAGGTGAAATGCGGGACCTCGAAACCATCCGCCTAGCCATGACCGCCGCCGAAACCGGTCACCTGGTGTTTGGCACCCTGCACACCTCCTCGGCTGCCAAGACCATCGACCGCATCATCGACGTCTTCCCCGGCTCGGAGAAGGACATGGTGCGATCCATGCTCTCCGAATCCCTGCGAGCGGTCATCTCCCAGACCCTGCTCAAGCGTATCGGTGGCGGCCGGGTGGCGGCCCACGAGATCATGCTGGGGATCCCGGCGGTGCGAAACCTCATCCGGGAAGACAAGGTGGCCCAGCTCTATTCCGTCATCCAGACCGGGATGACCCACGGCATGCAGACCATGGACCAGAGCCTCAAGCAGCTGGTCAACCGGGGGGTCGTCGCCTCCCTCGATGCCAAGGCCAAGGCGGTCGATCCCAATACCATTTAAGCTCGCACACCCAAGGAGTCGCCATGAACATGGATGTTCTGCTCGCCGCACTGGTTGAACAAAAGGGCTCGGATCTCTTCATCACGGTCGATGCCCCCCCGACCCTCAAGGTCAACGGGCGTCTGGTGTCGCTCGGGCCGGCTCCCCTCGACAAGACGACGGCGCTGGCGTTGATCAGAGAAAGCCTGGACGAGACCCACTTCGAGCGCTTCCTGCACACCCGCGAGGCCAACTACGCCATCCAGCGAGGCTCGCTGGGGCGCTTTCGGGTCAGCGCCTTCTGGCAACAGGATATGCCGGGCATGGTGCTGCGCCGCATCGAGACCCGCATCCCCACCTTTGACGAGCTGGTGCTGCCCCCCATCCTGCAGGAGGTCGCCATGGCCAAACGCGGGCTGGTGCTCTTCGTCGGCGCCACTGGCGCCGGCAAGTCCACCACCCAGGCGGCCATGATCGGCTTTCGCAACCAGCACGGTGACGGCCACATCCTGACGGTGGAGGATCCGGTGGAATTCGTCCATCAGCACGATCGCTGTCTGGTGACCCAGCGGGAGGTGGGGATCGACACCGCATCCTTCGATGTCGCCCTCAAAAACTCCCTGCGCCAGGCCCCGGATGTCATCCTCATCGGTGAAATCCGCTCCCAGGAGACCATGGAGTTCGCCATCCAGTTCGCCGAGACGGGACACCTCTGCCTCGCCACCTTGCACGCCAACAATGCCAACCAGGCGCTGGATCGCATCCTGCATCTGGTCCCCCAGGAGAAGCACCGCCAGTTCCTGTTCGATCTCTCCTTCAACCTGCGCGCCATCGTCGCCCAGCAGCTGCTCCCCTCCGCTCATGGGCAGCGCCGGGTCGCCGCCTTCGAGATCCTGCTCAACACCCCGCTCGTCACCGACATCATCCGCAAGGGAGAGATGCACAGACTCAAGGAGGTGATGACCAAATCCGGCGAGCTCGGCATGCAGACCTTCGATCAGGCGCTGTTCACCCTGTTCTGCGCCGGCCAAATTGGCTACAGTGAGGCCCTTGCCCATGCCGACTCCGCCAACGACCTGCGACTGCTCATCAAGCTGTCGGGTCGCGAGCAGCTGGGCGCAGGCACTCTCGACAACGTGACCCTGGATGAATGAGGGGCGTGCGTCACCGCTAGTAAAGGACCGTTATGCTGATTGTGGTTTCCCCGGCCAAGACGCTGGATTACGAGTCACCCCTGGTGACCTCCCGTTTCACCCAACCCGAACTGCTGGACCACTCCGCAGCACTGATCACCCGGGCTCGTCAACTGAGCCCGGACCAGATCGCCAGCCTGATGAAGATCAGCGACAAGCTCGCCGGCCTCAACGCCGCCCGCTTTGCCGAGTGGCAGCCTGACTTCACGCCGGCCAACGCCCGCCAGGCGCTGCTGGCCTTCAAGGGGGACGTCTACACCGGTCTGGCCGTAGAAGATTTCAGCGAGGCCGACCTCGACTTCGCCCAGGCCCACCTGCGCATGCTCTCCGGCCTTTATGGCGTACTGCGGCCGCTTGACCTCATGATGCCCTACCGCCTGGAGATGGGGATTAGGCTGGAGAACCCGCGCGGCAAGGACCTCTACCAGTTCTGGGGCGACATCATCACTGAGCACCTGAGCAAGGCGCTGGCGGCCCAGGGGGACGACGTGCTGATCAACCTCGCCTCCGACGAGTATTTCAAGTCGGTGCGCCCGAAAGCCCTGCAGGGGCGCATCATCACCCCGGTCTTCAAGGACGAGAAGAACGGCCAGTTCAAGATCATCAGCTTCTACGCCAAGAAGGCCCGCGGCATGATGGCACGCCACATCATCAAACATCGGCTCACCCGGGTGGAACAGCTGACCGGTTTCAATGTCGACGGCTACTACTTCGTACCGGAAGAGTCCGACGCCAATACCCTGATGTTCAAGCGCGCTGAAAATTAATTACACATTCAAGGGAACCAAGTCGGAGATCCTCGGGTCTGACTCTGTGAATCCTCTGTTGTAAGCACTTTTTGTTGGCCGACGTCCTTGCGTCGGCTTTTTTCTGCGCCTCTCTCAGGCCACTCCCCAGGCAGCAGACAGCAAAACGGCCATCCTGGGATGGCCGTTTCAACTGTGCTCGGGGGCATTACTTCTTTTTCTTCTTTGCCGACTTCTTGGCATCCTTCGGCTTTTTCTTCTTCACCGGCACCCGCGCTTCCTTGTGTCTGGGGCGCAGCTCATCGATCACCCGGCGCTTGAGGCGCTCCTCGGTGTAGCGTTCGATCTTGGCGACCATGGCCATGTCGTGAGCTTCCACCAGGCTGATGGCGCAGCCACGGTTGCCGGCACGACCGGTACGACCGATGCGGTGCACATAGACATCCGCACCGTAGGGCATGTCGTAGTTGATGACATGACTGACGTTCGGCAGGTCGATGCCGCGGGCGGCCACGTCGGTGGCGATGAGGAAGGGCACCTCCCCTTCGTGGAACTTGCGGATAGACTCGATGCGCTTGGCCTGCTCCATCTCGCCACGGATCCAGGCGCAGGGCACGCCTGCCGCCTGCAACTGGCCGGAAAGCTCCGCCAGTCGCTCACGGGTCTTGACGAAGATGATGGCCTTCTGGGTCTCCGGGTTTTTCAGGATGTGCACCAGCAGAGCCAACTTGTGGGCGGCATCATCGGCCAGGTGGATCCACTGGGTGATGGGGCGGCGCTCGCTGCGGGGCGGCTCGGCGTGCAGCTCAACCGGGTCTTTGAGGATCTCGCTCGCAAACTTCTCGAGGCCGGCCCCTTCCAGGGTGGCGGAGAAGAGCATGGTGTGCTTGCGGTAACGCGCCTCTTCCACGATGCGGTTCACGTCCTTGATGAAGCCCATGTCCAGCATCCGGTCCGCTTCATCCAGCACCAGCACCTCGATGTCGTGGCTCTCGAACTCCTCTTTCTCGATGTACTCGAGCAGACGGCCAGGGGTGGCCACCACGATGTCGGTGGTCTTGGTCAGGGCAGGCAGCTGCTCTTCATGGCTGACACCACCGATGATGGTCTCGATGCTGAGATGGGTGTGCACCGCCAGGGCCTTGGCGTGAGCACTCACCTGCAGCGCGAGCTCGCGGGTCGGAGTCAGGATCAGCATGCGGCACGGACCCGGCTTGCGGCGCGGGAAGTCCAGCAAGTGCTGCATCGCGGGCAGCAGGAAGGCGGCGGTCTTGCCGGTTCCGGTCGGCGCAGAGGCCAGAATATCGCGGCCGTCCAGGGCTGGCTCCAGCACCATCTGCTGGATGGTGGTGGGGCGGGTGAATCCCATCTCGGCCAAGGCCCGACTGAGGGCTGGATTCAGGTCGAAATCATCAAAGGACTGGCTCATGGCAATACTCGGTCATTAAGGAAGCGGCAGATTATAGGCGATTATGCCGCCGGCTCCTATGGTGACTGTGGCTTAGCCGCTATAATCGCCGGCCATTTTCCGCGGGCAGGCACAGGAGGAGGGCCGAATGGGGCGCAACAACGGTTTCACGTTCAAGCAATTTCACATCGATCACGACCGCTGCGCCATGAAGGTCGGTACGGACGGCATTCTGCTGGGAGCCTGGGCGCCGGTCGACAGCGCCCGCCGGGTGCTGGACATCGGCACCGGCAGCGGCCTCATCGCCCTGATGCTGGCCCAGCGCAGCACGAACGACTGCCACATAGACGGGGTGGAGCTGGATAAGGATGCAGCCGTGCAGGCCCAGGAGAATGTGGCGGCCTCCCCCTGGCGTGAGCGGGTCACCATCATAGAGAGCGCCATTCAGGATCACCTCGCCCCCCCTTACGATCTCATCGTCTCCAACCCGCCCTATTTCCCGGCAGGCCAGACACTCCGCGATCCGGCCAGGGCTCTGGCCCGTCATACCGGGGGGCTCGCCCCCAGGGGATTGCTGGCCGCCAGCGATCGCCTGCTGAGCCGTACCGGGCAACTGGCCCTGGTGCTGCCCACGGCGATGGCGGATGAAATTTTATGCATTTCGTCGAGTTATGATCTGTATGAGCGTTGTTATCTGGCTGTTACTACCAGAGAGGGGAAAGAGGCAAATCGTGTTTTATTGCTGCTTGGCAGAGGATTAAACAAGTGTGAGAGGGGTGAAATTGTGATCCATTCTGCCACGGGAGGCTATTCCGACAGATATATCCAACTAACCAGCCCCTTCTATTTGAAGATGTAAATTTTGCCTTGAACTATTTTTTCACATCATTATGCTGACTGCTAAATGAGCGCCCGCTCAAGACCAGTTCAAACCACTGGTCGCGATGAAAAAACCAGCGGGGCTCTTTTTTTTACCCCCGGAAAGTGCCGGTCACTGACAAATAAAAAACTATAACAAGCAATAGTTTACAAGACAGACGAGGTTGAACTTGACGAAATCACTCACATTGTCCGATGTACTCGGATTGGGCTTCATGACCTTTGCGTTCTATCTGGGCGCAGGCAACATCATCTTCCCGCCCCTGGCCGGCTTCATGGCGGGTGAGCACCTCTCTCTCGCCATGCTGGGCTTCCTGGTCACCGCCGTGGGCCTGCCCCTCATCACCATCATCGCCGTCGCCAAGGCTGGCAACGGCTGGGCCGGCATGACCAAGCTGCTGCCGACCGGCGTGGCCACCGCACTGGCCGTCGCCATCTACATCATCATCGGCCCGGCCTTCGCCGCCCCCCGTACCGGCCTGGTGGCCTACGAGATGGGCCTCAAGCCCTTCCTTGGCGACATGGGACCATCCGGTCTGGCTGCCTACACAGTACTGTTCTTCGGCGTGGCCATCCTGGTCTCCCTGAACCAGGGCAAGCTGATGGATGCCATCGGCAAGTACCTGACCCCGCTGCTGATGCTGCTGCTGCTGACCCTGGCCATCGGTGTCTTCGTCGCACCGCAAGGAAGCATGCCTGCCGCATCCGGTGACTACCAGAGCACCCCCTTCGTGAAGGGCATTCTGGAAGGCTACAACACCATGGACACCCTGGCGTCCCTGATGTTCGGCGCCCTGATCGTCGACCTGCTGCGCCAGAAAGGCATCCATGACTACCAGAGCCAGTTCAAGTACCTGGCCATCGCGGGCATCATCTCCGCCATCGGTCTCTCCGTGGTCTATGTCTCCCTGTTCCAGCTGGGCAACACCGCTGCCGGCGTCGCCACAGACGTGAGCAACGGCGGTGCCATCGTCAACGCCTACGTGCTGAGTCTGTTCGGCCAACCGGGTCAGTTCATCCTGGCAGCCATCATCACCCTGGCCTGCTTCACCACGGCCGTCGGCCTCATCTCCGCCTGCTCCGACTTCTTCCACAACCTGACCGGCATGAGCTACAAGAAGCTGGTCGTGTTGCTGGGTGTCATCTGCGGCATCGTGGCCAACGTGGGCCTGAGCCAGCTCATCAGCCTCTCCATTCCGGTGCTGGTCGCCATCTACCCGGTTGCCGTGGCGCTGGTACTGGTCACCTTCCTGAAGGGTTACTTCGGTCGCCCCCGCCTGGTGTTCCGCTCCGTGCTGCTGGTCGCCTTCCTGTTCGGCTGCCTGGACGGCCTGGGCGCCGCCGGTATGAAGATGGATGCTTTCGCCTTCCTGCCGCTGTTTGACAAAGGCCTGGCCTGGTTGCTGCCGACCCTGCTGGCCTGTGGCCTCGGTGTCATGGTGCGTGGCAATGGCAAGCTGGCTGCAGAAGCGGCCTGATAACAGATCTTGACCAAATGAAAGAGGCCAGCATTTGCTGGCCTCTTTTTTGTTGGTGCAATCTGGTTCATCCGTTGTGGAGAGCGCTCTTCAGAGGACGGTTGCTGGCTTGGGTTTGCCTGCAAGACCGTACCAGTGATGCTCAAACCGGCCCGCATGCCAGCGCAGGGTGCACCAGGGCTGGTCAGCCTGCCAGCGCGGGAAGTTGATCTCCACGCGGTTGTCTTCGTACTTGTAGAGAGAGGTGCTGATCTCGATATCCGACAGGATAAGCAGCACCACCCCACCGATGACACTCCATTTCAGCATCTTCCACATGGCGATTACTCGAAGCAGATCTCGATGGTGGCACGGCCATACTCCGATTCGAACGGCATCATGATCTTGGCGCCGTCTGCCCGGTGAGTGATGGTGTGATTGGGACCGGAGACGATGACCGGGGTCGCCATGTCGAACTCATAGCCCTTCTCCCCCAGCATGCGTTTGGCGCCGCCCGTCACCATGTTGGTGATCTCGCCCACCATGTCGGTCACTTCCTCGTTGATGGTGGCCGGCGCCTCCCCCAGCATGCGACGCATGATCTCCAATGCCAGCCCCTTCTCGAAACTGATGGAGAGGGAGCCCCGGGTCTGCGGACCCACCATGCCAATCAGGCCGGAGACATCTCCCCGAGCCAGCTCGTCCGTCTTGCGCTTGGGCGCGCCCGGTTTGAGTTCCAGCTGTGCCATGGTGGAGAGCACGTTGAGCAGGGAGAGCAGGAACGGGTTTACAAAATCAGCCTTCATCTTGACTTCCTACGGTAACGGAACAGCGGGCACATTGACCATGGGCTTCTATGGTCTTGTTGGTAATAGTAAAACCATGCTGATGAGCCTGCTCGGAAAAGGCGCCGTCGATGGCGGGATCGTGCAGCTCCACTACCTCACCGCAACGATCGCAGATCAGCAGTTGCATCGGGTGGGCATGGTCGAAGTGGCAGCAGAAGATGAAGGCGTTGAGCGACTCCACCTTGTGGGCAAAGCCCTGTTCGAGCAGGAAGTCGAGCGCCCGATAGACGGTAGGCGGTTTGGCATGAGCCTCGGTCTGCTGCAACTGGGCCAGCAAATCATAGGCACTGATGGCATTGCCGTGGGCGGCAAGCAGCCGGAACACCTGGCGCCGTGTCGGGGTGAAACGGATCCCTCGCTGCTCGCAGAGGCGTTCCGCTCGTTGTAGAAGTTGGTCTTGATTCATGTTCACGCAGATACCCTGTCAATTAGCCGGATACTATCACAGGGCCCCCAGTGCGCGGCGACAAAATTCATTTTCTGGGGCTGTCTCACGTTGTGATAGAATCCCGCCCCTTGTTTGGCCAACCCGGATGATTTTTATGCAGGCGCAGCGCTTTTCCATCGCCCCCATGCTGGACTGGACCGATCGGCATTGCCGTTATTTCCACCGTCTGATGACCCGCCAGACCCTGCTCTATACCGAGATGGTGACCACGGGCGCCATCATCCACGGCAAGGGCGACTATCTGGGCTACAGCGAGCAGGAACACCCTCTCGCCCTGCAACTGGGTGGCAGCAACCCGGCAGACCTGGCCCGCTGCGCCAGGCTCGCCGAGGAGCGCGGCTATGACGAGGTCAACCTCAACGTCGGCTGCCCTTCCGATCGGGTGCAAAACGGCCGTTTCGGCGCCTGCCTCATGGGCGAACCCGCGCTGGTGGCCGATTGCGTCAAGGCGATGCGCGACGTAGTCGACATTCCGGTCACCGTGAAGACCCGTATCGGCATCGACGAGCAAGACTCCTACGAGTTCTTGCAGGCCTTCATCGAGCAGGTTAGGGACGCCGGTTGCGATACCTTCATCGTCCATGCCCGCAAGGCCTGGCTGAGCGGCTTGAGTCCGAAAGAGAACCGCGAGATCCCGCCCCTCGATTATCCTCGCGTCTACCAGGTCAAGCAGGATTACCCGGATCTGACCATTGCCATCAACGGCGGGGTGACCAGTCTGGAACAGACTCTTGAACATCTGCAGCACCTCGACGGGGTCATGATGGGCCGCGAAGCCTACCAGAATCCCTACATTCTGGCCCAGGTGGACAATCTGGTGTTCGGCGAGAACCATGCCGTACCAAGCCGCCACGAGGTGGTGCGGATGATGCTGCCCTACATCGAACAGGAGCTGGCCAAGGGCAACTACCTCTCCCACATGACCCGCCACATGCTGGGGTTGTTCCAGAACATGCAGGGGGCGCGCGCCTGGCGTCGCCATCTGAGCGAGAATGCCTGCAAGCCGGGGGCCGACATCCAAGTGGTGCTGGACGCCATGGCCAAGGTGCCGGAGTTCGCGCCGGCCGACGCGGTGGAGTGATCATGTACCGCTTCACCGGATCCTGGCTGCACAAGGCCCTGGTGCGTCTGTGCGCCAGCCTGCTCACCATTCTCGGCATCAAGCTCAGCGCCTTCTATTTCATCGGGCTGCTGATCGTGCTGGGGCTGCACCGGGACCAGATCCTGGGCTAAGCGCCCCACGCTCCCGAACAAGAAAAAGCCGGCGCCCCTGCGCCGGCTTTTTTGTCACCACGGAGGTGACCCGACAGTCTGGCTTACTCCTCCTGAACCATGAACTGGAGTTCAGGGGGAGAAGAGGTCAGCACATCGGCACAGTAATCCCAGGTCGAGATGCGGTAGTGCTGCAAATCTTCATCCAGGTGCAGTCCATCGGATTCCTGATGGAACCAGCTGGCGAAACGGGACGGGGTGATGAGCTGGATCTGCTCCTCGATGACGTGGCTGTCACGCCCCTCCGCCAGATCGCAATCCTCCATCACCCGCACTGCGAAGATGTGGCGAAAACTCACCCGGCACAGGGGCAACGGAGGCAGATCGATGCTGCGAGCACGCCCCAGCATGACGGTCAGGGTGTCGCTCCAGATATCCTGATGCAGTTCGGCCACGACCAGGCCGGGAGGGAGTTGACGAGAGGGTGCCCAGGGGACGGCTACCTGCCGAATGGCATTTTTCTGTTCCATATCCACCTCGCTACAGCGCATGCCATATTCTGAGTGTATCTGAAACAAATTTTGACGAAGATGGCAAGAAAAAACCCGGCACAAGCCGGGTTTCATTTGATTACAAGACGATCTTATTTGACGGCGTCTTTCAGCGCCTTGCCAGCCACGAAGGACGGCACATTGGCGGCTGCAATCTGGATCTCTTTACCGGTTTGCGGGTTGCGACCGGTACGGCCCGCGCGATGGTTGACCTTGAAGGTACCAAAACCCACCAACTGAACGGCATCGCCCTCTTTCAGGCTCTGGGTAATACCATTGATGATCTCTTCCAGAGCGACTTTGGCCTGAGCTTTGCTCAGGTCTGCTTTGGCGGCAATTGCATCGACAAGTTGAGCTTTGTTCATAACATTTCCTTTATGATCGGGCATTTAGCACCGGGCCACTCTATTCAAAAAAAAACACTCAGGCAAAGGCTTTATCAGCCGGATTGGCTTGAATGCTGGGGTTTTCATCAAGATCTGCGGAAATAGTCACATATATCGCCCCCTTGTCCCCTGGATGGGCGACAGGATGCGAAGTACCGGTGGGGAGAGGCATGCAAATCCCCGCCTGATGTAACAATATCCCTACACTCCTATTGACGGTCAACTGGATTTTCCCTAGTTATAGGAGTGTCGTCAGTCGATAAGAATGACCGAAGGCATGCGACCCGAGAGCCGCATGTCATGCCCATGGAGGGACTATGTTAACTGAACTGGAAAAAACCAAGCGCGCACTGGCAGGCAAGCACAGAGCAATAGATGACTGGCTGGATGCCAGACAGGCGTTGCTGGTCGAGTACATGCGACTGGCAGGCCTCATGCCCGCCAAGTGCAAGCAACGCACCCTCCCAGGCCACGTCGAACTGCAACGTTTTTGCGAACAACTGGTCGATTACGTCAGCGCAGGCCATTTCGAGATCTACAACCATGTCGTCACCGCCTTTGAGCAAGCCAGCGGGGACAAACTGGAGCTGGCCAAGCGCATCTACCCCCATATCCGTGCCTGTACCGAATTCGCGCTGGAGTTCAACGACAAGTACAGCAACGCCGACGAAGCCCAGTTGCTGCAACTGGACGAGGATTTGAACCAGCTCGGCCCCGTGCTGGAGGACAGGTTCAAACAGGAGGATCGGCTGGTCAAGGCGCTGCAGGTGGTGGAATCCCTCAGCCATCAGCAGGTCTGATATTCAATATCGGAGCCAGTTCAATATCCTGGCGTGCCAGCTGGATTACACTCTGCAACATGAAGGATGAGCATCTTGCTCGCACGCAGACCGGAGACGACCATGGCCGAGCGCCGCCACTTTACTCGGATTTTCTATTTGACCGCCGCCAAGCTCACCCAGGGTGAACACCAGTGGCGCACCCAGCTGGTCGATGTCTCCCTGCAGGGAGCCCTGCTGCTCAGACCCGAGGATTGGGTCGCCAGCGAGGACAAGGAGTACGAAATCTGCTTCGTGCTCGGGGGCAGCGACATCGAGATCAAGATGCAGGTCGAGCTGACCCACGAAGCCAGCAAGAAGCTGGGGTTTTACTGCCACCACATCGACATCGACAGCGCCACTCACCTCAAGCGGATGATCGAGCTGAACATCGGAGAGGAGCAACTGCTCCATCGCGAGCTGGAGCAGTTGCTGCAAGAGCACCGAGACCACGTCCCCCCCGAATCCTGAGCGGGCGGGCAGAAAAACAAAGGAGCGTTCATACGCTCCTTTTTCATGGTTGGTTACAGGGCCTCGAGGGCATCGGAGAGTTTCTTCACCGGCACCACCTCCATCCCCTCGATGGGATGTTTGGGCGCATTGGCATGCGGGACGATGGCTCGGCGGAAACCGTGCTTGGCCGCCTCCTGCAGTCGCTCCTGACCCGAGGGCACGGGCCGTATCTCGCCGGAGAGTCCCACTTCGCCAAAGACCACCAGATCCTTGGGCAGGGCCTGATCCCGGAAGCTCGACACCATGGCCAGCAGCAGCGCCAGATCCGCGCTGGTCTCCTCGACTTTGACGCCACCCACCACGTTGATGAACACATCCTGATCCGCCATCTGCAACCCGCCGTGACGATGCAGCACCGCCAGCAGCATGGCGAGACGGTTGTGGTCCATCCCCACCGCCACCCGGCGCGGATTGGAGAGCTGGGAATAATCCACCAGCGCCTGCAACTCCACCAGCAGGGGGCGCGTGCCTTCCCAGATCACCATGACGATGGAGCCCGGAGCCTGCTCCTCCCCGCGGCTGAGGAAAATCGCGGAAGGGTTGCTCACCTCCTTCATTCCCTGCCCGGTCATGGCGAAGACCCCCAGTTCGTTGACCGCACCGAAGCGGTTCTTGTGGGAGCGCAGGGTGCGAAAACGCGAGTCGTGCCCGCCATCCAGCAGCACGGAGCAGTCGATGCAGTGCTCCAGCACCTTGGGGCCCGCCAGGGTGCCGTCCTTGGTGACGTGGCCCACCATGAAGATGGCCACATGATTCTGCTTGGCATAGCGTGTCAGCAGCGCCGCCGACTCCCGCACCTGGGAGACGGACCCCGGCGCAGACTGCACATCCGCCACGTGCATCACCTGGATGGAGTCGATGACCATGATCTGAGGCTGCTCCTGCTGGGCGATGAGGCAGATCTGCTCGACACTGGTCTCGGACAACATGCGCAGCTTGTCCGTGGGCAGACCCAGCCGACTGGCCCGCATCGCCACCTGTTGCAGTGACTCCTCACCGGTCACATAGAGGGTCTTCATGCGCTGCGCCAGGCCGCACATGGTCTGCAGCAACAGGGTCGATTTGCCGGCCCCGGGGTTGCCGCCGATGAGAATGGCCGAACCGGGGACCACGCCGCCACCGAGTACGCGGTCCAGCTCCTTGAAGCCCGAGCTGAAACGGGGGATCTCCGTGGTGGCGATCTCCGCCAGGGTCTGCACCTGGCTGCCGACGGCGCCCGCATAACCGGTATAGCGAGCGCCCTTGCCGGGTGTCGTCACCCCCAGTCGCACCTCGGTGATGGTGTTCCATTCCTTGCACTCGCTGCACTGGCCTTGCCAGCGGGTGAAGTCGGCTCCACATTCGGAACAAACATAGGCGGTTTTGTTTTTGGCCATGGATAACTCGGGGACAGGATGAATTCCTGCTTGATATACTTGTTTGCGACCGGCAGATCAAACCCAGAATCGGAAAAGTGACTTTCCGCGGCAGGAATACATGGATTCAGAACAACCACTACATCTGATAGAACAACTTGTCCCCCTGCTCCGGGAAAAGGACTTCGACGAAATCTTCAACCGTCTGACCCAGAACGAAAATACCAACAGTCGGTTCCTGCTGAAGATGGAACTCAAACGCAAGTGCACCCCCTGCCGGCGCGTCATCGACATGCGCAACGAGCTGGGCGCCCTCTGTCAGGTGCATGAGTTCGACGGGGTGACCCACTTCATGCCCGCCGAGGCCATCGAGCTGTTTCAATCCCAGTGCTACCTCTACCGGGACAGCTACACCCTGGGGGTCTACGAGGCGCTGCAAGCCTGGTACAAACTCAACCAGGGGCGCAGCGACAATCTGGCACTGCCCATCAGCCCATTTCGTCCGTTCGATGTCAGCGCCATCCCCTTCGCCAGCCATTACGGGCGACAGGAAGAGCGCATGCACTTCAGCTCTCCCATGGTGCTCCAGCTCGCCAACGGCGAGAAGATCCTCGCCAAGAGCTCCGACATCTCCCTCGGCGGCATCCGGGTATCCGTGCCCTATCTGCCCGACTACCAGACAGGCGACCTGATAGCCGTCTTCTTCACCGGACTGGAACGCGATCATCCCCATCCCCTGCTGCGTGACCCGGTCAGCTACCAGATCCTGGGGGAGGAGAGAAAAGAGGACAAATTCTGGCTCAGGCTGCTCAAGAACGGCGAGCATCCGGTGTTCGACGAGTTCCTGCGCGACTTCATCGAGCGCAACCGCAGCCGCTATCGCGTCAGCGTCGACTACCTGCTCTCCGCCGCCGTCATCAAGGGGTATGAGCAGTTCTATCTGCCGCGCATGACCGGCATGCCCCTCTATTTCGGCAAGGGCAGCGTCCCCGCCCTCGAGATCGCCCTGCGCACCGAGAACAACCAGCACATTCTCGAATACTGGCGCGACGCCAAAAACCGCGACATGCTCGCCAGCCTCTTCACCGCTGCCCGCATGCCCTCGTTGCTCCCAGGCAAAGAGGGGCTGTGCGAGACGCTGATCTACAGCTTTACCCATGCGGTACGCAGCCACCTCTACTTCTTCTCCGCGACCCGGAAGGAGCTGGAACAGAGCGGACTGACCGCGCTCTTCTTCCAGATCGGCGCCCGCCGCCCCAGTTGGCGGGTGTACAAGTTCAGCATGGAAGCCTGCACCCTGCGGGAGGCCGACCTCGACAACCCCCAGGGCGGGGCGAGCCAGTTGCAGGACAGGCTGCTGCGCGAGCGCCTGGCCCAGCTCGGATACGTGGGCATGCTGCAGGAGATAAACCTGGACAACCAGCGCGACGAGTTCCAGCGAGAGACGGGTCAGGATCCGCTCAACGCCAACGCCTTGCAGCGCTTTGGCCATGACATCCATGCCGCCCCCTTCGAGATAGAGACGCTGCACTATGTGCAACTGCGCAAGGAGGCGCGCTACATGCACAAGACGGCCATCGTCTTGCATCACAAGGAGCGATCCTGGGTCGGCTGGACCCGAGACATCTCTGCCCACGGCATGCAAATCGAGCTGGAGGAGCCGTTCGACGGGGAGAAGGGAGACATTATCACTGTGGCCCTGCCCCGTTTGCAGGAGCTCGCCAGGAACATGGACCTGCAACGCCTGCCCTATCGGCTGGTCAGCCTCAACCTGAGCAGAACCGTGCTGCATCTGTGCATCGAGGGGACGGCTGAGCGCCATACCGGCCACCAGTTCTTCAGCCTGCTTATCGAAAGCAACCAGAACAAGCTCAAGACCACCCGGGAGTTCAATCGCTATCGCGGCATGGCCAGGGCGCTGCGCAACCTCTACACCCACCACCTGTTCAACACCCCCGTCTATGTGAACAAGCTCAAGGCCGCCCCGAAACTGGCCGCGGCCGGCCTCTCGCCACAGCCACGCAGCCTTTCCCGTCTGCTGCGCATCTGTGCCGAGCAGGATCAGCAGTTGAACCTGTATCCCCTGTTCCAGGGGGCACTGCTCAAGGCCCTGCTGCTCAATCCCCTGCGCGCCATCGAGCGGGAAGACAAGCCGGAAGAGGAGGAGGTCTACATCGCCGCCCTCCACTCCCAGGGGGGAACCCCCCTGTTTCGCAGCCACCTGGCCAGCAGCTTCAGCTCACCGGATCAAAAGCGCCGCTTCATCGAGCTGGCCCGGCAACAGGGAGAGTTCTATTCAGTACTGGTGGGTATTTCGCGCACTGGCCGCCCGGACACCAGCTTCATCGCGGGTGAACTGGACTATATCGCCAAGTTCGCCATTCACAAGGCCAAGAAGCTGGAAGAGGAGCTCTGGAGTGTCGTGGGCGTGGGTGAACTGACCGATACCACCGAGGCGACCCTGTTCCGCCTTGGCATACCATCCGGGTCCCGCTAGCCAGCAGGGCCGGGAGACAACAAAAAACGTGCACGCAAGTGCCCGTTTTTTGTCTATCAGGCAGCCTGGGGGTTGATCAGCCAGGCGAGGATGTCGGGGAAGTGATCCTCCTGTGCCTGGGGGGCCGTCAGCATGTTGATGTGGTCGTAATCGAGGCGGTTGCCGTTGTCCCGCCCAAGGCGGGTGTGGCGGGCGGCCGAGCCCATCTCGTCGCTGAAGCGGCGCACGTCGACGGGGTGGCCAAGTACCTTGTCCGCCTTGGCGGAGATCATCCAGAGCGGGGGCCAGTTGACCCGGCTCGCCGCCTCGTCATAGGCGAAGCCGTCAAAGGGGTCCAACCAGGGCCCGCACTTGACCCAGGGGATGGTCTCCTGCAAGTAGCGCAGGGGCTCATCATCGGCCCCTATCTTCAACCGGCGGGCGGCCAGAAACCCCCGGCGGCGCGCCAGCCAGGGGGCGAGCCGGTTCCAGATCAGATCCACCTTCAACCAGCGCTCCGGGTTCTGCACCGAGACCCCCCGCTTGGTGCCGAAGAACACCAGGCTGGCAACCTGCTCCGCCAGCTCGGGGAAGCGCACCAGGGTCGAGGCCATGATGACGCCGCCCCAGGAGTGGGCCATCCAGTGCACCCGGGCACCGGCATGGCGGGCCGAAACCCAGCGCTGCAGGGCGGGCAGATCCTCGGTGATCAGCTCATGCTGGCCGTGGCCGGCCCGCTCGGCGATGGTCGGTGTGCTCAGACCCCGACCACGCAGATCCGCCACATAGACCTGATACCCGTGGCGAGCCAGAAAGCA
This sequence comes from Aeromonas sp. s10, assembly GCF_040907975.1. Lineage (NCBI taxonomy): Bacteria > Pseudomonadati > Pseudomonadota > Gammaproteobacteria > Aeromonadales > Aeromonadaceae > Aeromonas > Aeromonas sp. s10. Next base: position 111,214 of record NZ_JBFOCV010000033.1, read on the forward strand.
GGCAAGCCCCTTGCCCGATTCGGTGTAGAAGATGCGGCCGTTCTCGATGGCCCCGTGCACCATCAGGATGGGGTCGGCATGCACCGCGACACCGGGCTGGATATGGCGCACATGGAGTCGATGCTCACCGCAGGGGACAAACAGGGATTGCTGTAACAGTTCCATCTCGTGATCGGCTCCTCCTTGAGCGGGATCAGCACCAGCGTCGGTCGCGACAAGCCAGGGCGCCGAGCAGGCAGAGCACCCCTTCCAGATCGTGGTGATTGAGGGTCGCCGCCGCCTGGGCACGTACCAGGGGTTTGGCATGAATGGCAATGCCAAGCCCCGCCACCGCCATCATCTTGAGATCGTTGGCACCATCGCCGACCGCAACCGTCTGGGATGCAACCACCCCGTACTCCGAGGCCAGCTGTTGCAGTGCTTCGGCCTTGGCGGCGGCATCGACGATGGGGCCGCTCACCTTGCCGGTCAGCATGCCCCCTTCCACCGCCAGCTCGTTGGCGAAAATGGCATCCAGACCCAGAGCACGCTGCAACTCGCCGGCAAAGCGGGTGAAGCCACCGGAGGCGATCGCCACCTTCCAGCCAGCCTGCTTGAGGGTATCGACCATGAGTGGCAGGCCCGGCATCCAGGGCATGTCGGCTGCCACCTCGTCGAGGATGGTGACCGGCGCCCCTTCCAGCAGCGCCACCCGGGCACGCAGACTGTCGGCAAACTCCAGCTTGCCCTGCATGGCCGCCGCGGTAACGGCCGCCACTTGCTCACCGACCCCGGCCAGCCGCGCGATTTCGTCGATGCACTCTATCCTGATCGCGGTGGAATCCATGTCCATCACCAGCAGACCGGGCTCACTCAGGGTAGGCAGGGCGGCCAGATGACACAGGTCGATGTCCCACTCCTGGGCTTTGAGCGCCTGCACCAGCTCGGGGGAAAAGCGGTTGGTGCCAAGCAGCAGCAGCGGAATACCGGCCTGCTCCCCTGCGGGATAGAGGCTTGACTCAAGCCCCAGGGCATCCAGCTGCTGGGCCAGGCGGGCCAGATGACCGGCCTCCAGCCCCTTGCCAAACAGGACAATCCAGGCGCTGTCGTGGGCGTTGGCCGCGGGCAGCAGGGCTTCGTTGGTGAGCTGCCAGCAGGGGGCACAGCTCAGGGCCCCGGACCAGTCGTGCAGGGAGCGGGGAAGTTGGGACAACAACATAAGAGAGACGCCTTCCTTGGAAATCATGGGGTTCATCATGCGGGCCCAGAGTAGCGTATTGCTTTTTGTACAGGCAAGCGCCAAGATCCCGCCTGCGGTGCGGGCAGACATGGAAACAGACCACCCTGTTTCCCGCTTCGCGGCACCGGGGCACCAGCCAGCCCCGCTCATCAATTACCAGAGGCCCGGTTCTGTGCGTCATCTTCCCATCAAACGTGTTGTCAGCCTGGCGGCGGGAGTCCTGCTCGGTCTCTGGGTGCTGGTGCTGCTCATCCACATGCAGGGAGAGAGCCAGGCCGCCCTGCACGCGGCCGCACGGGACAGGGCACAGGCGCTGGTCGCCTATGCCGCCCGGGACATGCGCCGCTGGATCAAGGAGGACAAGGAGAGCGAACTGGAGAGACTGGCGCAGGATCTGGCCGCCGAGCCTGACATTCTGGATGTCACCCTCTATGACGCCCGCGGCATTCCCCTCGCCCAGTCGGACAACGCCCTGCCGCTGGACAGTCTGCTGCCCATCGGCAGCGACAACAAATCCCTGCCGGAGCAGGGCAAGGGGCGCATCCAGTTCGTCCAGGAGATCCAGGACGGAAACCTGACCCTGGGCTATCTGAGGATCACCCTGGAAGAGCAGAAACTGCTGGCCGCACAGGATACCCATCTCAAGGTCAACCAGGAGAAACAGCGCCTGATGCTGCTGGTGATGCTGCTGGCCGGCCTGCTCATCTCCTACGGGGTGCGTCGCAACTACATGCGGGTGCGCAAGCACAAGAAACAGAGCAAACCCGCCGCTCCGCAATAAGCGGGAGTGGATCACATCCTCCGGCTTGTATATAACACAGGCAAGATCACTGGCAGGAGAGCCACATGATTGCCCCCCCCTTGCCGCTGGATGAACACAGTCGACTGGAACGACTGCGCATCCTCGGCCTGCTCGACCACGAGCCCATCGATCAGCTTGATCGCCTCACCCGGCTCATCACCCGGCATTTCGCACTCCCCATCGCCATGGTCTCCCTGACCGACGTGAACAGGCAGTGGTTTCTCGCCCGCACCGGGGTCGATATGTGCGAGATCAACCGGGAACACTCCTTCTGCGGTCATGCCATTTTGCGCCCCGACATCATGCAGGTACCGGATGCCAGACGGGATCTCCGCTTTGCCGACAATCCGCTGGTGACCGATGATCCCGGCGTGGTCTTCTACGCCGGCCGCCCCCTGCGCGCCCTCGATGGCGTGGTGCTCGGCACCCTCTGCCTGGTGGACCATGTGCCGCGCCATCTCGACGAAGATGCCTGCCGGGATCTCGACGACTTCGGCCGCCTGGTGGAGAACACCCTGCACGATTTGGAGCGGCGCCACCAGGTGCGCACCCTCAACCAGGTGCTGGAAGACAAGGAGCATCTCTTCACCCTCACCTTCAACCAGTCGTCGGTGGGCATGGCCCTCTCCTCCCTCGAGGGGAAATGGCTGAGAGCCAACCCGGGGCTGGAGCGGCTGCTCGGTTACAGCGAGCACGAGATGCTGAGCCGGACCTGGCTCGCCATGACCCATCCCGAAGATCTGCAACGGGAGCAGCCCCTGTTCGATGCCCTGATCGCGGGGCAACGGCAGGATTACCGGCTGGAGAAGCGGATGATCCGGGCCGATGGCACCCAGTGCTGGGTCCAGCTCAGCGTGACCCTCTGCCAGAGCCGCACCATGGCCCCCCACATGATCGCCGTGTTTGCCGACCTCACCGAGCGCAAACAGGCCGAGGCCGAACTCGTGCGGCTGCAGCAAGGGCTCGAGCAGCAGGTGCAGTCACGGACCCGGGAGCTTTCCCGCACGGTGGAACAGCTGCATCAGGAGATGCGCGAGCGCGGCGCCATGCAGCAGCAGCTGTGGCAGGAGCAGCGCCGCTTGCAGCACATGCTGGAGCACACCAGCAATGCCTTCCTCGAGCTCGATGCCGATTTCATCATCACAGGCTGGAACCCGGCCTCCACCACCCTGCTCGGCTGGCACGCCGACGAGATGCTGGGCCGTCCCCTCTTCGGGCTGCTCGGCGCCGAGCATCCCCTGCTGAGCCTGTCAGGCAACCCGCAGAGTCCGCCACGGCGGCTGGAGTGCGACATCATCACCCGCACAGGCCGGCACATCCCGGTCGAGGTGATTGCCGAGCGTTACCAGTTCGACGGCAAGGTGCGCATCGCCCTGTTTTTGCACGACATCACGGCCCGCCGCCAGGTGCTCGCGGAGATCGAGCGTGGCCGTGCCCGACTGCGGGCCATCACCGATGGCCTGCCGGTCACCATCAGCATGGTGTCGCCCGAGGGGCGTTACCTGTTCGCCAACCAGGCCTATTGCCGCTACTTCGGGCTCGATACCGAACAGATACGGGAAATGAGCGTGCGGGACGTCATCGGCGAGGAGGCCCACGGCAGGGCCATGGCCTATGTGGCAAAGGCCCTCGCCGGTGAGCAGGTGAGTTTCGAGCACCGTTTCGCTCTCCCCATAGGCCGACGCGACCTCAGGATCACCATGATCCCGAGCCGGGGCGACGAGCCCGGGGTCTACATCCTCGGCAGCGACATCACCGAGTTCAAGGCGCTGCAAAGCCAGCTGGAACACGAGGCGGCTCACGACCCCCTCACCGGCCTGCCCAACCGGCGCGCCTTCACCCTGCGCCTCTCTCGGGAGCTGGAGCGGGTGCGCCAGAATGCCGAACCCCTGGGCCTGCTGTTCCTCGATCTCGACGGCTTCAAGGGGATCAACGACAGGCTGGGACACCACGTCGGCGATGCCCTGTTGCAACGCTTCGCCCAGGTGCTGAGTGCCGAGGTGCGTCCGGGGGACATGGTGGCGCGCCTGGCCGGCGACGAGTTCACCATCATACTGCCCGCCTTGCGCCAACCGGCGCAGGAGCTGCCCGCCCTGTGCGAGCGGCTGCTGGCGGCCATGGCGGTTCCTGGAGACGTGGCCGGTCATCGGCTGCCCCTTGCCGGCAGCATAGGGGGCGCCCTCTGCCACTCGGGCCAGTATTGTCACATCGATGATCTGCTGCACCGGGCCGATGCCGCCATGTACCAGGCCAAGCAGTCGGGCAAGGGGCGCTTCGCCCTCGATCTCTGACCGTGCTTCGCAAAAATGCAAAACGGCGGCCCGAGGGCCGCCGTTTTTTTATGCGCGAGGGGGATCAGTTGTCACCCAGCAGGACGGAGTCCAGCGCGATTTCGATCATGTCGTTGAAGGTCAGCTGACGCTCTTCGGAGGTGGTCTGCTCACCAGTACGGATATGGTCGGAGACGGTGCAGATGGTCAGCGCCTTGGCACCGTACTCGGCGGCCACGCCATAGATACCGGCGGCTTCCATCTCGACACCCAGGATGCCGTATTTTTCCATGACGTCGAACATGGAGGGGTCCGGGGTGTAGAACAGATCGGCGGAGAAGATGTTGCCCACGCGCACGGCCACACCCTTGTTCTTGGCGGCCTGAACGGCATTGGCCACCAGGTCGAAGTCGGCGATGGCGGCGAAGTCGTGATCCTTGAAGCGCAGACGGTTCACTTTGGAGTCGGTGCAGGCTCCCATGCCGATCACCACGTCACGCAGTTTCACGTCTTCACGCACGGCACCGCAGGAGCCCACGCGGATCAGGGTCTTCACGCCGTAGTCGGTGATCAGCTCTTTTGCGTAGATGGAGCAGGACGGGATGCCCATGCCGTGACCCATGACGGAGATGCGACGACCCTTGTAGGTGCCGGTGAAACCGAACATGTTGCGCACGTCGCACACCTGCTCGACGTTCTCCAGGAAGGTTTCGGCGATGTACTTGGCACGCAGGGGGTCGCCCGGCATCAGCACGGTATCAGCAAAGGCGCCATCTTTCGCATTGATATGAGGAGTTGCCATTCTCTTTATTCCTTCACACTAGGTTGAGTTTTATTGTCTTTATGGATTGTCCGCTGCCTGCGCGGCGGCGGTACATTACAGGAAACCGGGGCCCTGTGGCACCCCGGGCAGGCGAACCGGCCCGGGGTCACCATCACAGGAAGCTGGTACCGTATTGCAGCTTGGGCAGGCCGTGGTAGGCCGCGATGCTCTGGCCGATGTCGGCGAAGGTCTCGCGACGACCGACGGAGCCTGCCTTGACCGGCTTGCCGTAGAACAGTACCGGAATGTATTCGCGGGTGTGGTCGGTACCGCTCCAGGTCGGGTCACAGCCGTGGTCGGCGGTCAGCACCACCACGTCGCCATCCTGCAGCAGGTCGAACAACTCCGGCAGGCGGGAGTCGAAGTACTCCAGCGCATCGGCGTAGCCCTTGACGTCACGGCGGTGACCGTAGGAGGAGTCGAAGTCCACGAAGTTGGTGAAGACGATGGTCTGATCACTGGCCGCTTTCACCTCTTCCAGAGTCCTGTCCCACAGCTCGGTCAGACCGGTCCCCTTCACCTGCTTGGTGATGCCCTGCTGGGCATAGATGTCGGCGATCTTGCCGATGGAGACCACCTGGCCACCCGCCTCCTTCATGTAGTCCAGCACGGTCGGCGCCGGCGGCAGCACGGAGTAGTCGTGGCGGTTGCCGGTGCGCTTGAAGTTGCCCTTGCCGCTGCCCACGAACGGACGCGCGATGACGCGGCCGATGTTGTAGGGCTCCAGCAGCTCGCGCACGATGTGGCACAGCTCATAGAGCTTCTCGAGGCCATAGGTCTCTTCGTGGCAGGCAATCTGGAACACGGAGTCGGCAGAGGTGTAGAGGATCGGCTTGCCGGTGCGCATGTGCTCTTCGCCCAGATCGTCCAGCACCTGGGTACCGGAGGCGTGGCAGTTGCCCAGATACCCGGGCAGACCGGCCTTCTCGACGATGGCGTCCAGCAGCTCCTGCGGGAAGCTGTTGTGGTGGTCATGGAAGTAACCCCACTCGAACAAGACGGGCACGCCGGCAATCTCCCAGTGACCGGACGGGGTGTCCTTGCCGGAGGAGAGCTCCTGGGCAAAGCCGTAGGCACCGATCACCTCGACATCCTTGTTCAGTCCGGCCGGGAAGGTGCCGCTGGCGAGTTCGCCCGCGTGGCCCAGACCCAGCTTGCTGAGGTTTGGCAGGTTGAGAGCGCCACGGCCCTCGATCTCACCGGCGGCGCACGCCTTGGCGATATGGCCAAGGGTATTGGCACCCACGTCGCCGAACTTGTCGGCATCGGCGGCAGCACCAATACCGAAAGAGTCCATCATCAGAATAAAGGTACGTTTCATGGGACTTCCCCTTGTTACAAATCAGCCAGACCGATGCGACGGTAAACCTCGGGCAGCGCCTCTGGTCGGGTGTCGCCGATCTTCACGGCAGCCTGCACCATGCGGGCAGCCTCGGCAAATTGAGCTTCTGTCTGAGCGTGGATCAGGGCGAGCGGCTTGTCAGCATCGACGCTCTGACCCAGGCGGATAAAGTCGGTCAGACCGACGGCATAATCGAGTTTGTCGGCGGCGGCGCGGCGACCGCCCCCCATGGCGACCACGGCCAGGCCCAGTTCACGGGTGTCCATGGCGGTGACGAATCCGCTGTGGGCCGCGTAGACGGGGCGCACGATGGCGGCTTTGGGCAGGTAGGCGTCGTAGCGCTCCATGAAGTCGGCGGGACCACCGAGGCCGGTCACCATGCGCCCGAAGATCTCGGCTGCCTTGCCATTGTCCAGCACCGCCTGCAGCTTGGTGCGGGCATCGCCGTCATCGCTGGCAAGACCGGCGGAGATCAGCATCTCGGCGCACAGGGCCATGGTCACTTCGTGGATGCGCGGGTTGCGATACTCACCGGTCAGGTAGCGCACCGCTTCGCGCACTTCCACGGCGTTGCCGGCGCTGGAGGCCAGCACCTGGTTCATGTCGGTCAGGAGTGCAGAGGTGCGGCAGCCGGCCCCGTTGGCCACGGCGACGATGCTCTTGGCCAGTTCCTCGGAGGCTTCAAAGGTCGGCATGAAGGCGCCGGAGCCCACCTTCACGTCCATCACCAGCGCTTCCAGCCCGGAGGCAAGCTTCTTGGAGAGGATGGAGCCGGTGATCATGGCAATGGACTCGACGGTGGCGGTGATATCCCGTACCGCATAGATACGCTTGTCCGCCGGGGCGAGATCGCCGGTCTGGCCGATGATGGCGACACCCGCCTCTTTCACCACTTTCAGGAAGCGGTCGTTGTCGACCGAGGTCTGGTAGCCGGGGATGGCATCCAGCTTGTCCAGGGTACCGCCGGTATGGCCGAGACCACGGCCGGAGATCATGGGCACGAAACCGCCACAGGCGGCGACCATGGGGCCCAGCATCAGGGAGACGACGTCACCCACGCCGCCGGTGGAGTGCTTGTCGACGATGGGGCCGCCCAGATTGAGGTGGTCCCAGGTCAGCACCATGCCGGAGTCGCGCATGGCGCAGGTCAGGGCGACCCGCTCATCCATGGTCATGTCCTTGAAGTAGACCGCCATCGCCAGGGCCGCGATCTGCCCCTCGCCGATGGTGTTGTTGGTTATGCCCTGGACGAAGAATTGAATCTCTTGGGTACTGAGCGCTTCACCGTTGCGCTTCTTGCGAATAATTTCTTGAGGCAAAAACATCTTTCATTCCCTCCGTGCATCACGCACGAACACAGACCGAACCAGATCCGGAAGGGGGCGGCGCACCGCCCCCTGCCACCGCTTAGTAACCGCTGGTATTGGCAGGCTTGTCGCCATGCCCCAGGGTCGCCAGCAGGCTGGCCAGCAGGCTGGAGGCGCCGAAGCGGAAGGTGCGGGCGGATACCCAGTCCTTGCCCAGGATCTCTTCGGCCATGGCCAGGTACTGACCCGCCACGGCGGCGTCTTTCACGCCACCGGCCGGCTTGAAGCCCACTTTCGGGTTCTTGGCCTTGATCACTTCCATCATGATGCGGGCAGCTTCCGGGGTCGCATTGACCGGCACCTTGCCGGTGGAGGTCTTGATGAAATCGGCACCGGCGTCGATGGAGATCTCGGAAGCGCGACGGATCAGCGCCTCTTCCTTCAACTCGCCGGTCTCGATGATCACTTTCAGCAGTACCTTGGCGCCGCAGGCTTCCTTACATGCTTTGACCAGATCGAAGCCGACCTGTTCATTGCCGGCCATGAAGGCGCGGTACGGGAAGACCACGTCCACCTCGTCGGCACCGTAGGCCACGGCGGCGCGGGTCTCGGCCACGGCGATCTCGATGTCGTCGTTGCCGTGGGGGAAGTTGGTCACGGTCGCGATGCGCACGTCGGCGGCGCCGATGTCACGCAGGGTCTTGCGTGCGATGGGGATGAAACGGGGGTAGATGCAGACGGCGGCGGTCAGGCCGGCCGGAGACTTGGCCTTGTGGCACAGGTCGATCACCTTCTGATCGGTGTCGTCATCGTTCAGGGTGGTCAGGTCCATCAGGTTCAGGGCGCGTTGGGCGGCCACTTTCAGATCAGTCATGCTATGTCTCCAAAGTCTTGTTAAGCCCCATCACCCGCGATCGGCTTCACCGAACACCAAGGGTCGGCAGAGACGTTCCCGGAGCAACGGGATATGGAATTGCAGCGCAAATGCACAGGCAATACGGCTGCAAATAAGGCAAGAGCCCTGTCACTTTCTTACAAAAGTGCGGACTTGGTTCCATGAAGACTTGAGAAAGGCCGACTACGCAGACCCGACTTCCCAATCAATTCCATTTGACCGCCAACACCCGGATTCACCGGGCATTAGTCAATGCCAGCACCCTGCTGGCATCGCCTATTTCAGCCGAGATACCCCGTGTTTGCAAGCCGGATTTGCCAATTTCAGAGGTACCTCACACCCGGCAAATCCAGCGCTGGAAGGCGCTTAAGAGAAGAAGCGGGTCAGGATCCAGGAGTAGGCAATGCCCCCCAGATAGACCCCCACGATCCCCATGACGCCGGAGAGGACGGGCGGCGCCGGTATCGGCAACTTGAGGAAAGAAAACAACACCCCAACGATAAAGCCGGCCGCCATAGCCAGTAGCACTTCATTCATAGAACCTCCGATTTGACTCACTTTATTATTAGTCTTGACAGGAAAACGGTTGTCACCACCCCAAACGAGAACGCCACAGCAAATCGCTGTGGCGTTCGTCTTTATCCTGTCAGTCAGGCGATGTTACATGCCGGACAGCGCCAGGAAGAAGCCTGCGATGGTCGCAGACATCAGGTTGGACAAGGAACCTGCCAGCACGGCCTTCAGACCGAACTTGGCGATGGTGCCGCGACGGTTCGGTGCCATGGAGCCCAGACCACCCAGCAGGATGGCGACGGAGGACAGGTTGGCGAAGCCGCACAGGGCGAAGGAGATGATCGCCTTGGTGTGCTCGGACATGGCCACACCGTTGATCAGCACTTCATCCTTCAGGTAGGGAGCGAAGTTCAGGTAGGCCACGAACTCGTTGACCACCAGCTTCTGACCGATGAAGGAACCGGCCACGACCGCTTCGCTCCAGGGCACGCCGATCAGGAAGGCCAGCGGGGAGAACAGCCAGCCCAGCAGCAGCTCCAGGGAGAGTTGCGGGTAACCGAACCAGCCGCCCACACCGGAGAAGATGCCGTTGATCATGGCGATGAGGCCGATGAAGGCCAGCAGCATGGCACCCACGTTCAGGGCCAGTTGCAGACCGGCGGAGGCACCGGCGGCAGCGGCGTCGATCACGTTGGCAGGCTTGTCGTCCAGCTCACCTTCTGCGGTGTTCTCGTCGTAGCTCGGGGTCTCGGTTTCCGGTACCAGCAGCTTGGCGAACAGCAGACCACCCGGGGCAGCCATGAAGGAGGCGGCGATCAGGTATTCCATCTTGACGCCCATGGAGGCGTAACCGGCCAGCACGGAGCCGGCAACGGAAGCCAGACCACCACACATGACGGCAAACAGCTCGGAGTCGGTCATCTTGGAGATGAAAGGACGTACCACCAGCGGGGCTTCGGTCTGACCGACGAAGATGTTGGCAGTGGCGGAGAGGGATTCGGTACGGGAAGTGCCCAGCACCTTCTGCAGACCGCCGCCCAGCAGCTTGATCACCCACTGCATGATGCCGAGGTAGTAGAGTACCGCGATCAGGGAAGAGAAGAAGATGATGACGGGCAGGACGCGGAAGGCGAAGACGAAGCCACCGCCACCGAATACTTCGAACATCTTGTTGCCAACCAGACCACCGAACAGGAATTCGATGCCGTTCTGGCCATAACCGATGACGCTGGAGACGGCGTCGGACACGCCCACCAGGATGTCACGACCGACCGGCACGTAGAGCACGAAGGCCCCCAGACCGGCCTGGATGGCAAAGGCGCCACCTACGGTACGAATTTTGATTGCCTTGCGGTTGCTGGAGAACAGCACCGCAATCAGGATGAGCGTCGCCATCCCTACCAGACCCATTATCAGATTCATTATTAACACTTCCTCTTTAGTAGCACCTGCCAGCTTGTTAACGATTTGTGTATTGAAGCCGCTAATCAAGGGTGCGCATTATACTAATTACGGTGCGACAAAATAGAATACTGGTCACATTTTATAAGCCACAAACGGCCTGAACATCGTTTAATTAGACCGCAAACGATTTTTATGGGCCCTGTTTTTTATCACTCGGTCATCATTTGATAATCAAATGTTAATTTCATGATTTCCTGGGGGGAACAGCCGCCGGGTGGAGCCATGTAACACCGAAATAACATCCTCCAGCGGTTGCTGCCGCAATTGTGCCAACAAGCGGGCTATGGTCGGCAGGCTGGCCGGCGTGTTCACCTCCCCCTGCTGGCCTTGCAGCGGCATGTCGGGAGCGTCGGTTTCCAGCAGCAAGGCCTCCAGCGGCATCTGGCGTATCGCCTCCCGGGTCTTGTTGGCCCGCTCATAGCTGATGACCCCCCCGATCCCCAGCCTGAAACCCAGTTGCCAGAACACCTCCGCCTGATGCAGGGAGCCGCTGAAGGCGTGAATGACCCCCCCTTGTGGCGGTGTGAAGCGCCGCAGGATCTTGGCGACCGTGTCGTTGGCCCGCACCGAGTGGACGATGAGGGGCAGCTCATGCGCCATGGCCAGCCGCACCTGCGCCTCGAACATCTCGACCTGCCCCTCCTGCGGCACATGGGAGCGCAGATCCAGCCCGCACTCCCCCACGGCCACCAGCCCACGGGGCCGACTCGCCAGCAGGGTCTCCAGCCGGGTCAGTACATCCCGGGGCTGCTTGCCCACATACCAGGGATGGATCCCCAGGCCATAACGGATGTCGTCGTGGCGCCCGGCCAGCGCCATCACCCGCCCCCAGTTTTCCTCTCCCACGGCGGGGATGATATACTCGCCCACCCCCAGCTGGCGCCACCGGGTCAGCAGCGCCTCCCTATCGGCGTCAAAGACCGGAAAATCGAGGTGGCAGTGGGTGTCTATCAATTCCATGTCGCGCTTACCTGTCTGTCGTACTCAATGGGTTCATTCCATGCCAACACACGTTTCCCGAGGCTTTACCCTGATAGAACTGGTGCTGGTCATCATCGTGCTGGGGATCCTGGCCGTGACCGCCCTGCCCCGCTTCATCAACATCCAGGACGACGGGCTCAAGAGCAGCGTCTCGGCCACGGCGGGCAGCTTTGCCAGTGCCGCCCGGCTCGCCCACGCCGGCTGGGCGGTCAAGGTAAAGGGGGAGCCCCTGGCACTCTACAACTTTAGCGGCATGGGCAGGCAGGATCTCGACATCAACAGCCATGGCTGGCCGGTGGGCACCAAGGAGGACCAGGGAGGTCAGGGGCCCGATACCGTCTTCCCCGGTGGCGACAGCGATCAGATCTCCGTCAGCAGCCGGGACGACTGCGAGAGCCTGTTTGGCGCCCTGCTCGATACCGATCTGACGGTGGCCGATGAGTTGCACCAGGATTCAGACAGTGACTACATCTCCCGGCTCATCCCGGCAGACGCTCAGGCTGACGGCGCCCTTCGTCACGACAACTGCCGCTATACCCTGCGCAGCTCCGTGGGCCGCTTCCCGGCATACCCCGACGGGCTATCGTTCGACTACAACAGCGTCACTGGCGCCGTGACCCGCCAGTTCCAGTGAGGTCGTCGCCCTTCTCCGGGCGCTTCTCGTCTTCATCATGGCGTACCGGCGCGCAGCAGCGCCGGTTCTCCGGTGTGAGTCCCCACTCCTGGCACCAGGCATCGTAGCGAGCCAGCCAACGCAGCAATATCCCCTTCATGGGCGCCTCCTTGTCTTGATGGTTTCCCCACAAGCCTGCCCCAATCCAGCGCCCCAGACCAGCCTCACGGGGCCAGCGGCGTCATGGCCTGTCCAGCGGCAGCAACAGCCCCATGGAAATCTCGTCCACATAGCCCTCGTCCAGCCGATAGGCCTGCCGTCTCACCCCTTCCTCCACGAACCCGCACTTGCGATACAAGGCGTGAGCCACCTCGTTGTGGGCCATCACTCCCAGCTCCAGCCGGTGGATACCGAGATCCCTCGCGGTCGCGATCAGGGTAAGCAGCAACCGTTCCCCCCATCCCTGCCCGCGCGCCCCCGAACGCAGTCCCATCACCACCAGGGCGCAGTGGCGGTTGCGTGCCAGGCCGCCACCAAGGAGCGCGGCAAACCCTTGCACCTCCCCCGCCAGCTCCAGCAGCCACATGGCCTGATTGGGGGCCGCGGCCATGGCCTCGAGCCGCCTGCGCTGCCCCGCGATGTCCGAGGGGCGCTCTCCCGCTTCATACAGCATGAAGCGGGTCTCCCTGTCCAGTTGCCCGAAAAAGCGATCCAGCACCGCCGCATCCTCCACCCCTGCCATATGAATCATCACGCCGATCTCCCTGCCTGGTGGTTCTGCCGACCACGACCATAAAAAAACGACTCCCTCAGGAGTCGTTTCTATCAGAGCCATCTGGCTAACGCCACGCCCTCGGCCCGATCAGGCTTTCGCTGGCAGGCTCAGGCGAGCAACCACTTCCACCTGCATCGCGCGAGGGGAAGATCCCGAGCGACGATCAGGCCTTCGCTGGCAGGCTCAGGCGAGCAACGGCTTCCACGTGCATGGAGTGCGGGAACATGTCCACCGGCTGCACCTCGTCCAGCACGAAGCCCTGCTTGACCAGCCAGGCGAGATCCCGGGCCAGTGTCTGGGGGTTGCAGGAGACATAGACCAGACGGCGCGGCGCCATGGCCACCAGGGTCTGCAATACCGCCTTGTCACAGCCCTTGCGGGGCGGATCCATCACCACCACATCGGCACTCACCCCGTCGGCATGCAGGGCAGGCATCAGCTGCTCCGCCTTGCCCACGTGGAACTCGGTCTGCTCGATGCCGTTGAGGGCCGCATTGCGACGGGCGTCGCTGATGGCGCTCTCCACCGACTCGATCCCCACCACCTTGGCGGCCTTGCCTGCCAGGAACAGGGAGATGGTGCCGATGCCGCAATAGATGTCGAACACCGTCTCGCTGCCGGTCAGCTCGCAATACTCCAGCGCCTTGGAGTAGAGCACGTCGGTCTGGCTCGGGTTGTTCTGGAAGAAGGAGAGGGGCGAGATCTCGAATTCGAGCTCGTGGATCTTGTCGCGGATCACCCCGCTGCCCAGCAGCACCCGGTTCTTGTCGCCCAGGATGCGGTTGGTGCGCGCCTCATTGATGTTCTGCACCAGAGTAGTGACCGGCAGATCCGCCAGGGCCGCCAGCAGCTCGGCTTCGAACGGCAGCGCTTCGCCCAGGGTCACCAGCACCACCATCAGCTCGCCGCTCTTGAAGCCCTTGCGGGTCATCAGGTTGCGCACGCAGCCGGTGTGGGCCACCTCGTCATAGGCCGCGATGTCGTGCTCGCGCATCCAGTTGCGTACCCGAGCATTGAGCTCCACGTGCAGCGAGTCCTGCACCGCGCAATCATCGGCGGTGATGAGGTCATGGGAGTGCTTGCGGTAGAAGCCGATCTCGGCGCCCGCCTCGCTGCCACGCACCGCGTACTGGGCCTTGTTGCGGTAGGCAAACGGCGTCTCCATGCCGAGGATGGGGTTGACCACGGCCTCACCCAGCCCGACCTGCTCCAGTGCGCTCTGCACCAGGCTCTGCTTGAGGGCAAGCTGGGCCGGATAGGCCAGCGGGCGCACCTGGCAGCCACCGCATTCGGTGTTGGGGCAAAAATCGGCCACCCGATCGGCAGAGGGCTGGGTCAACTCGACCAGCTTGCCGTGCAGGTAGTTCGGTTTGACCTCGGTCAACTCGACCAGCGCCTGCTCACCGGGCAGCAGACCCTCGACAAACAGGGGGCGATCGAACAGGCGACCCTTGCCATCCCCCTTGTCGGTCAGTTCCAGAATATCGATCTGATGTTGGTGTCCCACTAACGGCATGAGCGGCTCCGAAGGCATGAATAGAGAGGGTGACGACGGGGCAGACCCGGCGACCCCGAATAAAGGGTGGCAGAGTTTAGCGGAGATCCGCCCAAAATGCAGGCATAAAAGACCCTGCAAACACAAATAGCGACCCCGGCCACCAGCGGCCCGGTCCGGGCAGCCTGGCCAGCCCGCCCCAATAAAAAAACCGCCGGACGGGGCCGGCGGTATGACATTCATGGCAGCAGGATCAATGGCTGTAGGCTTTCTCGCCGTGGCTGGTCACGTCCAGCCCTTCGCGCTCGGCATCTTCCTTCACCCGCAGACCGATCAGCAGGTCCACCAGCTTGTAGGCCACGGCCGAGACCAGGGCGGTCCAGACCACGGTCACCCCCACGCCGATGACCTGTACCTTGACCTGGGCCAGGATGGAGTACCCCTCGGCCACCTGGTTGGTCACATAGTCCCACACCCCGGTGCCGCCCAGATCCGGGCTGGCGAACACCCCGGTCAGCACGGCACCCAGGATCCCGCACACCCCGTGCAGGCCGAACACGTCCAGGCTGTCATCGGCCCCCAGCAGACGCTTGAGACCGTGCACGCCCCACAGACCAGCCACACCGCTGAGCAGGCCGATGATGAGGGCGCCCCCCACACCGACGAAACCGGCGGCAGGGGTGATGGCGACCAGACCCGCCACCGCACCGGAGACGGCGCCAAGCAGGGAGGGACGGCCCTTCATCGCCCACTCGGCGAAAGTCCAGGAGAGGGCGGCAGCGGCCGGTGCGATCCAGGTGTTGGCGAAGGCCAGGGCCGCCGTGCCGTTGGCTTCGAGGGAGGAGCCGGCGTT
Source organism: Aeromonas sp. s10 (assembly GCF_040907975.1). NCBI lineage: Bacteria > Pseudomonadati > Pseudomonadota > Gammaproteobacteria > Aeromonadales > Aeromonadaceae > Aeromonas > Aeromonas sp. s10. The sequence continues at coordinate 126,566 of NZ_JBFOCV010000033.1, forward strand.
GAAGCCGAACCAGCCGAACCACAGCAGGGCGGCACCGATCATGGTCATGGTCAGGCTGTGGGGGGTCATGGGGTCACGGCCATAGCCAACCCGTTTGCCCACCATGAAGGCCCCAACCAGACCGGCCACCGCGGCGTTGATGTGCACCACTGTGCCGCCGGCGAAGTCCAGAGCGCCGTGCTGGAACAGATAGCCTGCGGTGGCACCGGCCGCTTCGGCGGCGGCCGCATCCGTGTAGGCATCCGGACCCGCCCAGTACCACACCATGTGCGCCATCGGGATATAGGCGAAGGTGAACCAGATCACCGCGAACAGCAGCACCGCCGAGAACTTCATCCGCTCGGCAAAGCCGCCGACGATGAGCCCGCAGGTGATGGCGGCAAAGGCACCCTGGAACACCACGTAGATGAACTCGCTGATCCCGACCCCCTTGCTGAAGGTGGCGGCGATGGAATCCGGCGTCACCCCCATCAGCAGCACCTTGTCGAAGGAACCGTAGAAGGCGCCGCCCTCGGTGAAGGCCAGGGAGTAGCCGTAGACCACCCAGAGGACGGTGATGAGGCAGAACAAGGTGAACACCTGCATCAGCACGCTCAGCATGTTCTTGGCGCGCACCAGGCCGCCGTAGAAGAGGGCGAGGCCCGGCACGGACATCAGGATCACCAGGGCCGCCGCCACCATCAGCCAGGTATTGTCCCCCTTGTTGATGGTCACGGTCGCGGCCGCCTGTACCACATCGGCCTGCGCGGCCACCTCTTCGGCCCAGCCCGGGGCGGCCATGGTGGCGGCCAGCGCCAGCAGGCCAGTCATTACGAGTCTCTTGAACATACAGCCCTCTCCTTGTCGTCCCGGCATCCGGGTCCATTTCCTGATATGCATTTCCAACCTGGCCACCTGCCCACCGCACCTGTGTGGCTCACGGAGACTTCATGGCGACATGACATGGGGAAAGCATAAAGCAGGCCAAGAAAAATAATCCTTTTATTTCATGGCGTTATGTTTTTATCACATTCAACACGCACCATCTTGGCGCACGATGCCCGGTTACAGGGGGAAAATCGCACTTTGGCTGTGCATTGCCGGGAAAATGCACCAGGATGACCCAATCACCTCACAATGACGGGGCGAACCCGTGGTGATGTCACCCTGGCAGGCTTATCTATCCCGCTAAGGTATTTATGAAATAAATGAAATGGGCCATACCATGGTGAAATCAAATGAGGCTGACGGCCAATATCCCCCCACCCGAGGGGCACAAGCACGATAAGAGTGCAAACGCGCGCCATTCGTCTGGCTTGCCCCGAAATGCCCGGTCATACTGGCAAGTCATCATCCCCTGTTCCCAGCGCCGCGAGGAGCCCATGCCCAATCTCAACGTGACCGAAATCAAGGCCTTCGTGCCTGCCCGGGATTTCACACTGTCAAAGCAGTTCTATCAGGATCTCGGCTTTACCCTGGCCTCCGATGGCGACGGCGTGGCCTATTTTCATCTCGGCAACGCAAGCTTCCTGCTGCAGGATGGCAACCCCCCGGGGCTGGCCGAGCAGCTCATGATGCACCTCCTGGTGGAGGACGTGGCCGCCTGGCGGGCCCAAGTGGAGGCGAGCCAGATCGCCGCCCGCTACGGCGTCCGGGTCACAGAGCTCGTCACCCAGCCGTGGCGCATGAAGGAATTCTGTCTGTACGATCCCGCCGGCGTGCTGTGGCGCATCGCACAGAATATCGACTGAGGGGATGGCAGTCCGAGAGGCTGATGGCCCGAGAGCCTGTGGGTCTGAGGGTCTGAGGGTCTGAGGGTCTGAGGGTCTGAGGGTCTGAGGGTCTGAGGGTCTGAGGGTCTGAGGGTCTGAGGGTCTGAGGGTACACCTCTTCGCACCGCCCGGAAAAACAAAAGGCCATCCGTGAGGATGGCCTTTTGTCATGGAATTTGATGGTGCCCGGGGTCGGACTCGAACCGACACGTATTGCTACGGCGGATTTTGAATCCGCTGCGTCTACCGATTTCGCCACCCGGGCAGCTGCGAAGGATTATACGAATGGCGCTTGGCCATGCAAGGTGTTTTTCTTGCGCCCACCGTTGTTTGCTCATTTATTCAACGCCTTGCCGATGCCAGGCCAGTTACATAGAATGCCCGCATCATATTAATGGAATAATCATCATGGCCAAGCGCAAGACCCCCTCCCCTCTCCAGCCTGCTCCCCGGCATCCGTCCGCCGGTCTGCTGCGCCGTCTCGGCGCCCTGCTCTATGACTATCTGGTGGTGATTGCCCTGCTGATCATCGCCGGCTTCATCGGCATGGGAGTGGCCCACCTGCTGCTGGCCACCGGCATGGCGCACGTTCCCGAGGGCAAGGATGCCGCCTGGCTGCTCACCAGCCCCCTCTACAGCGCCTGGCTGGCCTTCGTCATCTGCGGTTTCTACACTTGGTTCTGGGTCCGCGCCGGCCAGACCATCGGCATGCGGGCCTGGCGCCTGCGCATCCAGAACCTGGACGGCAGCAACATTCGCGTCACCCAGGCCCTGATCCGGCTCGCTACCTCGGCCTTTGGCCTGGGCAACCTGCTGTGTGTGTTCAATCGCGCCCGCCCCCGCGCCTTCCAGGACATCTGGGCCGAGTGCGAGGTGGTGGTGCTCGGCAAGACGGAAAACCTGGAGCAGCTCAATCGCTGATCCCAAGGCGGTAACGAAAAAGGGCACCCCGAGGTGCCCTTTTTGTTGACCAGAACTGATGGCTTGCAGCCCAGGACCTTGACGGAAACAGTGCATCGAGAGCAATGGCCGCCTGTTGTCAGCAGCCCGCCGTCCTTCAGGCCGCTACTGCTTGCGGCTCAGGATATAGAAGGAGATGCCGCCAAACAGCAGGCTGGGTGCGATGGCCGCGAGGATGGGCGGGACCGCATAGACCAGGCTGACCGGGCCGAACACCCTGTCGCTCACATAGACCGCGAAGCCGGTCATGATCCCCATCAGCATCCGCGCCCCCATGCTCACCGAGCGCAGCGGGCCGAAGATGAAGGAGGAGGCGAGCAGTATCATGGCCACCACGGAGAGCGGTGAGAGCAGCTTGCGCCACATCTCCAGCTTGTAGCGTCCGGCATCCTGCTTGTTGGCATCCAGATAACCGATGTAGTCCCGCAGCCCCGAGATGGGCAGGTTCTCGGGATCGATGCTGACCACCCCGAGCTGCTTGGGGGTCAGCTCGGATTGCCAGGCCATCTGGGCATGCTCTTCGTCCTGGATCCGGGTGGGATCGTCAAACCGGGTGATGTGCACCTGCTTCAGCAGCCAGTGGTGATCCTCGAACACCCCCTCCTTCGCCTGCACCACGTCGATCAGGTTGCGTGACGGAGTGAAGCGGTAGAGGGTGATGCCGGTCAGGGCGCCATCGTTGCGCACCCCGTTGATGTTGACGAAGTTGTTGCCATCCCGTGCCCAGACCCCGTAGGCCGAGACCGTGAGCCGCCCTTCCGACATGGCCCCCGCCTTGATGTCATCCGCCATCCGCTTGGCGGCCGGTGCGACGTACTCTCCCATCAGCCCCACCAGCAACATCAGGGGAATGGCGGTCTTGAGCGCCGCCATGACGATGCTGATCTTGGAGCGTCCCGCCGCCTGCATCACCACCAGCTCGGAGCTGGTCGCGAGCTGGCCCAGACCGATGAGGCCACCGAGCAGGGCCGCCAGGGGGAAGAAGAGCACCGCCTCCTTGGGCATGGAGAGCAGCACGTAGTAGAGGGCGTTGAGCATGTCGTAGTTGCCTTCCCCGACCGCCTTCAACTGCTCCACGTACTTGATGAGCGCGGCCAGCCCGACCAGGGTCAGCTCGCACAGCAGGATCGACATGAAGATGACCCTGCCTATGTATCTATCGAGAATGCCGAACATCAGCAGAGACTCCCAGGTTGCAGCATCATGCTGACTTTCTCTTGAACAATTGCCCTTTGACCCCGTTCCACCAGCTGGTGCCCTGCAGGTTGAGAGGCAACCCTATCAGCAGCAGATAGACCAGGGGCACCAGGAACATCCCGGGCCAGTGGGGCAGACGCCCGCTGTCGATGGCCGACCGGGCGGCACTGAGCAGCAGGAAATAGGAGAGATAGAGCAGGATGGCCGGCAGCAGCTTGGCGTAACGCCCCTGACGGGGATTGACCCGCGCCATCGGCACCACCAGGAAGGTGAGCACCAGTATGGAGAGGGGCAGCGACAGGCGCCACTGCAATTCGGCCATCAGCTGGTTGTCCTGGGTACCGAGCAATGCCAGGGTCGGCTTGGCCGCCGCCTTGCGGTTGGATCGCTCCATCTCCTGCTGGCGGATCACCAGGCTGTATTCACGGAACTCCGAGACCTGGAACTGCTTGCCGGTGAAATGCCCCTCGTAGCGCGAGCCATCCTTCAGGGTCAGCCACTGCAAGCCGTTGCTGTCGGCGGTCACCTGCCCCTCGTTGGCCACCACCACTGACGGGGGTGAGCCACCCTCGGCCCGTTGCAGCACGAAGATTTTCTGCAACTCCGACCCCTTGTCGTTCAGATCCTGGATGTAGGCCACCAGGCGCCCCTTGTCGAGCTCCATGAAGCGGCCGGCCTGCAGGAAAGAGATACCGGGATCGGCCTTGAACTCGTCGATCACCTGGTACTCCCGCTCCTTGGCCTGGGGGGCGACCCAGCCGGTGTTGAACGCCGCGACGGCGGCGGTCAGCAAGGCCAGCACCAGGGCGCTGCCCATGATGAAACGGTGACTGAAACCCACCGCGTGCATCACCGTCATTTCGCTTTCCGCGTACAAACGGCCGTGAGCAAACAGAATGGCTAAAAACAGACTGATAGGCAGCATCAACAACGCCATATTCGGCAGGTTGAGCAGCAGGAGGGTGGATACCAGGCGCGTCGGCACCTCACCATCGGCGGCATCGCCAATGATCTGGATAAATTGCTGGCTGACGAAGATAAGCAGCAGCACGAACAGCACCGCCAGCTGGGTTTTCAGGGTCTCCCTGAACAAATATCGGAAAACGATCACAGTCATTCCCAAGTAAACTTGTGTTTTTAGTCGAATGCCTGAAAAATAGGGCCCTATATTGGATTTTTACCAGTTTGAACTGCGGAGCCTGTGACTGTTCGCTCCGCCTCTGATACCCCAACAAGCACCGCATTATTCAATAAATGGTGCCTTTTGTCTTTAGGATGTAGGAGATTCCATGGAGTTCAGTGTAAAGAGTGGCAGTCCTGAGAAGCAACGCAGTGCCTGCGTCGTGGTCGGCGTTTTTGAGCCCCGCCGCCTCTCTCCGGTTGCCGAACAGCTGGACAAGATCAGCGACGGCTACCTCAGCTCGCTGCTGCGCCGTGGCGACCTGGAAGGGAAACCGGGCCAGATGCTGCTGCTGCATCAAGTACCGGGCGTGCTCAGCGAGCGCGTACTGCTGGTCGGGTGCGGCAAGGAGCGCGAACTCGACGAGCGCCAGTACAAGCAGATCATCAACAAGACCATCACCACCCTGAACGAAACCGGCTCCATGGAAGCGGTCTGCTTCCTGACCGAGCTGCACGTCAAGGGTCGGGATACCTACTGGAAGGTGCGTCAGGCGGTGGAAACCACCAAGGCGGGCCTCTACAGCTTCGATCAGTTCAAGACCAACAAGGCCGAACCGCGCCGTCCGCTGCGCAAGCTGGTCTTCAACGTGCCGACGCGTCGGGAACTGACCATAGGCGAGCGCGCCATCAACCACGGCCTGGCCGTGGCGAAAGGGGTGCGCATCTGCCGCGACGTGGCGAACATGCCGCCCAACGTCTGCAATCCCGCCTACCTCGCCTCCCAGGCCCGCCGTCTGGCGGATGCCTATGACAACATCACCACCAGGGTGGTGGGGGAGCAGGAGATGGCCGAGCTCGGCATGAACTCCTACCTCGCAGTGGCCCGCGGCTCCGAGAACGAAGCCATGATGGCCATCATCGAGTACAAGGGCAACGCCGACGCCAAGCCCATCGTGCTGGTGGGCAAGGGGCTGACCTTCGACTCCGGCGGCATCTCCATCAAGCCGGCAGACGGCATGGACGAGATGAAGTACGACATGGGTGGCGCCGCCTCCGTGCTCGGCACCATGCACGCCCTGGCCCAGTTGCAGCTGCCCATCAACGTCATCGGTGTGCTGGCGGGCTGCGAGAACATGCCGGGGGGCAACGCCTACCGCCCCGGTGACATCCTCACTACCATGTCCGGCCAGACCGTCGAGGTACTCAACACCGACGCCGAAGGCCGCCTGGTGCTGTGCGATGCCCTCACCTATGTGGACCGCTACGATCCCGAGACCGTGATCGACGTGGCGACCCTGACCGGTGCCTGCATCATCGCCCTTGGCCACCATACCTCTGGCCTCTTGGCGAACCACAACCCCCTGGCCCACGAGCTGCTCAACGCCTCCGAACAGGCCGGCGATCGCGCCTGGCGCCTGCCCCTGTTCGACGAGTATCAGGAGCAGCTGGAAAGCCCGTTCGCGGACATGGCCAACATCGGTGGCCGTCCGGCCGGTACCATCACCGCCGCTGCCTTCCTGTCGCGCTTCACCAAGAAGTACAACTGGGCCCACCTGGATATCGCAGGGACCGCCTGGAAGAGCGGCAAGGAGAAGGGCTCCACCGGCCGACCTGTGCCCCTGCTGACCCAGTTCCTGCTCAACCGGGCCGGCGTGGCGGACGTCGAAGACAAGGAGTGATCCCCTTATCCATCGACTCGAAGAGCGATGCGAGAAGGCGTTACCCTGTATCACAAGGAAGAGGCCTGCCTCTTCCTTGTTTCATTGAGAGAATCCGGGAAGTCCGTGCCAGACGCGGCTCCCGAAGACGGCCAATCGCTGTCCGTCACAGCCAAACGGGACCGACCTGATGAGCCAAGTGACCTTTTACCTGATGAGCCAGCCCGATGATGCGGATGCCTCCGCCGTCGAGCGCCTCGCCTGCCAGCTTGCGGCCGATGGCTGGAGCGCAGGCCACCTCTATCTGCTGTGCGAGGACGAGGCCCAGGCCCTGCGTCTGGACGAGCTGTTGTGGCAGTTGCCGCCCGATCGCTTCGTGCCGCACCAGTTGCAGGGGGAGAGCGGTCAGGCCCCGGTGGAGATAGGCCATCAGCCGCCACGGCGGCGCTATGCCTGCCTCATCAACCTGGCCCGGCAGACACCTTTGTTTGCAGGACACTTCGCTCAAGTGGTAGATTTTGTCCCCACTGACGAAACGCAAAAGCAGCAAGCCCGCGAGCGCTACAAGCGCTATCGCCAGGCGGGCCATACCCTCGAGATGAGGGATCAGCCCGTCCTTGCCGCACCGGATCCGGCGCAGCCCTGACTGTGCCACCCTCGATCCACGACGAATCAACACCAGAATCCATCCATCCAGAATACGGCGAGACCATGGAAAAGACTTTTAATCACAACGCCATCGAACAGGCGCTCTATCAGCACTGGGAAGCCCAGGGTTACTTCAAGCCCCACGGCGACACCAGCAAAGACTCCTTCTGCATCATGATCCCGCCGCCGAACGTCACCGGCAGCCTGCACATGGGTCACGCCTTCCAGCAAACCCTGATGGACACCCTGATCCGCTACAACCGCATGCAGGGCAAGAACACCCTGTGGCAGGCAGGTACCGACCACGCCGGTATCGCCACCCAGATGGTGGTTGAGCGCAAGATCGCCGCAGAAGAGGGCAAGACTCGCCACGATTACGGCCGGGAAGCCTTCATCGACAAGATCTGGCAGTGGAAGGAAGAGTCCGGTGGTACCATCACCCGTCAGATGCGCCGTCTGGGTGACTCCGTGGACTGGGAGCGCGAGCGCTTCACCATGGATGAGGGCCTCTCCGCCGCCGTCCAGGAAGTGTTCGTGCGCCTGTACGAAGATGGCCTGATGTACCGCGGCAAGCGTCTGGTGAACTGGGATCCCAAGCTCAACACCGCCATCTCCGACCTGGAAGTGGAAAACCGCGAGATCAAGGGCCACATGTGGCACCTTCGCTACCCGCTGGCCAACGGCGCCAAGACCGCCGAAGGCAAGGATTACCTGATCGTCGCCACCACCCGTCCGGAAACCATGCTGGGTGATACCGCCGTGGCCGTGAACCCGGAAGACCCGCGCTACAAGGCGCTGATCGGCCAGCACATCCTGCTGCCGCTGGTGAACCGTCTGATCCCCATCGTTGCCGACGAACACGCCGACATGGAAAAGGGCACCGGCTGCGTGAAAATCACCCCGGCCCACGACTTCAACGACAACGAAGTGGGCAAGCGCCACAACCTGCCGATGATCAACATCTTCACCCTGGACGCCCACGTGCGTGCCGAGGCCGAAGTGGTCGATACCAATGGCAACCCGAGCACCGCCTATGACGCTGCCCTGCCGACCGAGTTCGCCGGGATGGAACGCTTCGCCGCCCGCAAGGCCATCGTCGCCAAGCTGGACGAGCTCGGCCTCCTGGCCGAGATCAAGGATCATGTGCTGCAACAGCCGTACGGCGATCGCGGCGGCGTGCCTATCGAGCCCATGCTGACCGACCAGTGGTACGTGCGCGTGGCCCCCATGGCCAAGACCGCCATCGAGGCGGTGGAAGATGGCCGCATCCAGTTCGTGCCAAAGCAGTACGAAAACATGTACTTCTCCTGGATGCGCGACATTCAGGACTGGTGCGTCTCCCGTCAGCTGTGGTGGGGTCACCGCATCCCGGCCTGGTATGACGATGCCGGCAACGTCTACGTGGGCCGCAACGAAGAGGAAGTGCGCGCCAAGCACAGCATCCCGTCCGTGACCGTGCTGCGTCAGGACGAAGACGTGCTCGACACCTGGTTCAGCTCCGCCCTGTGGACCTTCTCCACTCTGGGCTGGCCGAACAACACCGAGGCACTCAAGACCTTCCACCCGACCGACGTGCTGATGAGCGGCTTCGACATCATCTTCTTCTGGATTGCCCGGATGATCATGATGACCATGCACTTCATCAAGGACGAGAACGGCCAGCCGCAAGTCCCGTTCAAGACCGTCTACATCACCGGCCTCATCCGTGACGAAGAAGGCCAGAAGATGTCCAAGTCCAAGGGCAACGTGCTGGACCCCCTCGACATGATCGACGGCATCTCCCTGGAAGACCTGCTGGAGAAGCGCACCGGCAACATGATGCAGCCGCAGATGGCCGAGAAGATCGCCAAGCGCACCGCCAAGCAGTTCCCGGAAGGGATCAATGCCCACGGCACCGACGCCCTGCGCTTCACCCTGGCGGCGCTGGCCTCCACCGGTCGTGACATCAACTGGGACATGAAGCGCCTGGATGGCTACAACAACTTCTGCAACAAGCTGTGGAACGCCTCCCGCTATGTGCTGATGAACACCGAAGATCAGGATTGTGGCTTCTCTTCGCAAGGGAATGGTGGCGAGATGCAGTTCAGCCTGGCGGATCGCTGGATCCAGTCCCAGCTGCAAGTGGCCATCCGTGACTTCCGTACCGCCCTCGATACCTACCGCTTCGATATCGCGGCCGGCGTGTTGTACGAATTTATCTGGAACCAGTTCTGTGACTGGTATCTGGAGCTGACCAAGCCGGTACTGACCAAGGGCTCCGAGGCCGAGCAGCGCGCTGCCCGCCACACCCTCGTCAGTGTCCTCGAGACCCTGCTACGCCTGGCACACCCGATCATCCCGTTCATCACCGAAACCATCTGGAAATCGGTCGCCCCGCTGGCCGGCGTACACGCCGACACCATCATGATTCAGGCTTTCCCGGAATTCGACGCCGCCAAGGTGGACGACGCCGCGATGGCGGATCTGGAGTGGGTGAAGGAGTTCATCGTCAGCATCCGCAACATCCGCGCCGAGATGAACGTGGCGCCGAGCGTGCCCCTCAACGTGCTGCTCCAGTGCGATGCCAAGGACGCCCAGCGCGCCGCTGACAACGAGGCCTTCCTCAAGTCGCTGGCCCGTCTGGAATCCATTCGCGTACTGGCGGCCGGTGAAACCGCCCCGCTGTCGGTCAAGAAGCTGATCGGTGCCACCGAGCTGATGATCCCGATGGCCGGTCTCATCGACAAGGAAGCCGAACTGGCCCGTCTGGCCAAAGAGGTGGCCCGTCTGGTGGGCGAGTGCGGCCGCATCGAAGGCAAGCTCGGCAACGAAGCCTTCGTCGCCAAGGCACCGGAAGCGGTCATCATCAAGGAGCGCGAGAAGCTGGAAGATTACCGTCTCCAGCTGACCAAGCTGGAAGCCCAGCAGGTCGAGATCGCCGCGCTCTAAGCCACAGCGCAACATGACAAGCCCCCGTTTATCGGGGGCTTTTTCATGTCAGGGTTCAGTTCTCCCTCTCCTGCCCTGCCGGTTTTATCCCTCCCGCCGGGGCGATATTCAAAAATTCACGAGCCAAATCACCTCCTTTCACAAGCGCAGAGCCCGCAAATTCATTACACTGCCAGCGGTCTTTTCTATCGGGAGTGCTGCTGCAGTATGGAAATATTGATCCTGTTTGGATTGATTTTGCTCAATGGCGTCTTCGCCATGTCGGAAATCGCCATCGTGACGGCACGCAAGGCACGCCTCGCCAAAATGGCGAGCGAAGGGAGCCGCTCCGCCGCCATCGCCCTCAAGCTCGGGGAAGATCCGACCCATTTCCTCTCCGCCGTGCAGATCGGCATCACCAGCATCGGCTTGCTCAACGGTATCTATGGCGAGTCCCTGCTGGCCCAGCCCTTCGCCCTCTGGCTGCAGGAGTGGGGGCTCTCCCCCAAGAGCAGCAGCCTGCTCGCCACCGTCATCGTGGTCGTGCTGGTCACCTATCTCTCCATCGTGGTAGGGGAGCTCGTGCCCAAACGCCTCGGACAACTCAGCGCCGAGCGCATCGCCTGTCTGGTAGCCCGCCCCATGCTCTGGCTGGCGACCCTGACCCGTCCCTTCGTCTGGTTGCTCTCCGCCTCCACCAACGCCAGCCTGCGGCTGCTGCGGGTCGATCAGCGCAGCAGCAACAACGTCACTCAGGAGGAGATCCACGCCATGCTGGTGGAGGGCTCCGAAGCGGGGGTGATCGAGGACCATGAGCACACTATGTTGCGCAACGTGTTCCGCCTCGACGAACGCAGCCTGGCCTCCCTGATGGTGCCGCGCAGCGACATCCGCTATCTGGACCTGTCACTGCCGCTGGAAGTGAACCTCCAACGTCTGGTGGAGTATCGCCACAGCTTCTTCCCTGTCTGTGACGGCAGCCTGTCGGATCTCGTCGGCATCCTCAACGTCAGCAAGGTGCTGCACGCCTACATCAAGGGAGAACCCATCGATCTGGCGGCGCTGACCCAGGACGGCAGCCTGCTGCCGGAGACCCTCAACGGCCTGGAGCTGCTCAACCACTTCCGTACCCACTCCGAGCACATGGTGCTGGTGGTGGACGAATATGGCGAGCTGCAGGGGCTGGTCACCCAGCAGGATCTGCTGGAAACCCTGGCCGGCGACTTCCAGCAGGAAGATGGGGAGGACAACTGGGCCTTCCAGCGTGCCGACGGCAGCTGGCTGCTCGACGGCCTCATTCCACTGCCAGAATTGAAGGACTGTCTGGAGCTGGTTCGTCTGCCGGAAGAAGAAAAACATCACTATCACACCCTTGGAGGGCTTATCATGCTGCTCCTTGGCCGCCTTCCCCAGACCGGAGACCTGGTCACCCTGGAACAGTGGCAACTGGAAATCGTGGATATGGACGGCCTGCGCATCGACAAGGTACTTGCCATGCCCTTGACCGACCAACCCAGCTAACCTGCGGAGTTTGCATGTATGGAGCAGTTTTACCACCTGGCTCACGCCTTTATGCATCAGGATCTGGCGACACTCTCTGATCCCAAGATGGTCTTCATGGTCTATGTCGTCCTGCTGACCTTCCTGGTGCTCGAGAATGGCTTTATCCCCACCGCCTTCCTGCCAGGGGATACCCTGCTGATCCTGACCGGCGTGCTGATCTATCAGGGGGTGTTGCCGATGGCGGTGGTCCCGCTGCTGATCATGGCGACCTTCGTCGGTACCTGGCTTGGCTACATGCAGGGGCGTTTCCTCGGCCACACCCGGATGTATCACAGGCTGATGTCCCACCTCGATGACAAGCACAAGGAGAAGGTGCACTACCTGCTCAACAAGTACGGCATCATCACCCTGATCACCGCCCGCTACATCGCCTTTGTGCGTACCGCCTACCCCTATATCGTCGGCGCCAACGAGATCCCCCAGGGGCGCTTCTTGGTGGTCAACCTGATCAGCTCCATCATGTGGATCTGCCCCCTGGTCGGGCTGGGTTACTACCTGAGCCACACCAAGCTGGCCGCGCAGTATGAGTCCCAATTTCTCAGCGTCATTCTCTACCTGCCGGTCGTGCTGCTGGTGGGCGGCCTCATCGCTCTGGTCTGGCGCTGGTGGAGCAGACGCAAGCCCGGCGTCTCCAGAGAGTGAGACAAGCCACAGGGTCGCCCACAGGCGGCCCTTTTTTATGGAAAATAGTGGCGAATTCCCCCTGCTCGCTCTTGTAAAGCAGGGGCAAAAATGAGTGAATCTAGCGCCTTTTTTCGCTGTGGATGGAGTTGGTTGTATGGGGTGTTGGATTCGCGCAATCGCGCTGGTAGGTGGATTGATGGGACTGCTGGGTTCGCAGACAGCCCTGGCGACTCCCGACCCGGCCAAGCTGCAGCTCAAATCGGGCAGTGCCCTGGTGATGGATGTCAACACCGGCAAGACCCTGTATCAGAAAAACCCCACCCGGGTGCGCCCCATCGCCTCCCTCACCAAGCTGATGACGGCGCTGGTGGTGCTGGATGCCCGCCAGAACCTCAATCAGACCCTGACCATCGATCAGAACGACAGGGACAACATCAAGCACACCTATTCACGGGTGCGCATGGGCACCCAGGTCAGCCGCCGCGACGCCCTGCATCTGGCGCTGATGTCCTCCGAGAACCGCATGGCCTCGGCGCTTGCCCGCCACTACCCGGGGGGTCGCCAGGCCTTCATCCGCGCCATGAACAACAAAGCCAGACAGCTCGGCATGCGCAACACCCGCTACTATGACTCCACCGGTCTCTCCACCCGCAACGTCTCCACCGCCCAGGATCTGGCCAAGCTCCTCTCTGCGGCCTATCGACAGCCGCTGATCCGTGAATTCACCCAGGACACCAGCAGGGAGATGCGCTTTCGCAAGCCGGCCTACAGCCTGATGTTCAACAATACCAACCCCCTGGTGAAGAACCCGGACTGGGATGTACGCCTCTCCAAGACAGGCTATACCGACGAAGCGGGCCGCTGCCTGCTGATGCGTGCCAAACCGGATCGTCAGGAGCTCGCCATCGTACTGCTCAACTCGGTGGGCAAACGCACCCCTGTCGGGGATGCCAACCGCATCCGCAAGTGGCTGAAAAGCTGATTCTCTCCACGAAGACATGAAAGGATGCCGCGGCATCCTTTTTTATTGCCCGCCAAACGCCTCAGCAGGCCGCCAGAGGGCGCCAGCCCCGCACAGCATAGATGCGCATGGTTCGGGCACCCAGGTCGCCACAGGCACGGCCACGGGATGCGTCAGCAGCCTGCCAGGCAAGACACGTGGAGAGTGGTGACCCGGGGGCACGTGCAGCAAGGGGGAACCATCCCCCATGGGAGCGTCAGGGAGAAGGACACGAGAGAGACAACCCCATGATGGGGAGGAGGATATCGCCCATAAAAAAACAGCCCCGACTGACGTCGAGGCTGTCTGTATGGTGCGCCCGAGAGGATTCGAACCTCTGACCACCTGGTTCGTAGCCAGGTACTCTATCCAGCTGAGCTACGGGCGCTCACAACTTGTTGCACTGCTTTAAACATGGTGCGCCCGAGAGGATTCGAACCTCTGACCACCTGGTTCGTAGCCAGGTACTCTATCCAGCTGAGCTACGGGCGCTCATAAATTGTTGCACTGCTTTAAACATGGTGCGCCCGAGAGGATTCGAACCTCTGACCACCTGGTTCGTAGCCAGGTACTCTATCCAGCTGAGCTACGGGCGCTCATAAATTGTTGCACTGCTTTAAACATGGTGCGCCCGAGAGGATTCGAACCTCTGACCACCTGGTTCGTAGCCAGGTACTCTATCCAGCTGAGCTACGGGCGCTCATAAATTGTTGCACTGCTTTAAACATGGTGCGCCCGAGAGGATTCGAACCTCTGACCACCTGGTTCGTAGCCAGGTACTCTATCCAGCTGAGCTACGGGCGCTCATAAATTGTTGCACTGCTTTAAACATGGTGCGCCCGAGAGGATTCGAACCTCTGACCACCTGGTTCGTAGCCAGGTACTCTATCCAGCTGAGCTACGGGCGCTCATAAATTGTTGCACTGCTTTAAACATGGTGCGCCCGAGAGGATTCGAACCTCTGACCACCTGGTTCGTAGCCAGGTACTCTATCCAGCTGAGCTACGGGCGCTCATAAATTGTTGCACTGCTTTAAACATGGTGCGCCCGAGAGGATTCGAACCTCTGACCACCTGGTTCGTAGCCAGGTACTCTATCCAGCTGAGCTACGGGCGCTCATAAATCATTGTATTGCTTGAAATGGTGCGCCCGAGAGGATTCGAACCTCTGACCACCTGGTTCGTAGCCAGGTACTCTATCCAGCTGAGCTACGGGCGCCCTGTTTTCAAACGATAAAAAAAGCTTACTCAACAGTAAGCCTTCTTTAGTGTCGACTTGCTGATGGTCAACACATGACTCCAAGAGTCAAATATGGTGCGCCCGAGAGGATTCGAACCTCTGACCACCTGGTTCGTAGCCAGGTACTCTATCCAGCTGAGCTACGGGCGCAAAATGGCGGAGAAGGGGGGATTCGAACCCCCGATGCGGGTATAAGCCGCATACTCCCTTAGCAGGGGAGCGCCTTCAGCCTCTCGGCCACCTCTCCGTTTGCGGGGCTGATAATACTTCACAGGGATTTTTAGTCAAACACTTTTTTGGAGAAAACAGAGCGTTCGCTCAGCATTTGGCCAAAGAGTGGAATATTCAAGCAATATCGACACTTACCCAGTAGTTTCGCGCTCTACAGGCCGATTTGCAGGCCCCTGAAAAACAAAAGGCGACATCCGGGATGTCGCCTTCAGGCAGCCATGAAATGGCTTAGAAATTCGGTTGGCCCGGGACTTTCTCGGCCTGTATCCGCATGTAGATCTCTTCGCGGTGTACGGAAACCTCTTTCGGTGCATTCACACCGATACGAACCTGGTTCCCTTTTACGCCCAGTACGGTAACGGTTACTTCGTCACCAATCATCAGGGTTTCCCCTACACGACGAGTCAAAATAAGCATTCGCTTGCTCCTGTATCCTGTTTTGTATTTATATCGATATGCGCCATTATCTTACAAAGATACCGATATGGTAAATGGTTGAAACTAAATCAATCAGGGATTGTTTCCCAAGGGCTGCTCATGAGGCTCTTGATCCAACCCGAACGCCGAGTGCAACGAACGCACGGCCAGCTCCAGGTACTTCTCGTCAATCACCACGGATATCTTGATTTCAGAGGTGGAGATCAGCTGCATGTTGATCCCTTCCTCACCCAATACCTTGAACATGGTGCGCGCTACACCAGGATGATTCCACATGCCGACCCCGACGATGGAGACCTTGGCGATCTCTCCGTTGCCCTGCACGCAGGCGGCCCCCAGCTCGCTGGCGGTCTCCTCCAGCAAGGCGCGGGCCCGGCGATAATCATCGCGATTCACCGTGAAGGTGAAATCGGCGGTGCCATCTCCCATGGTGTTCTGCACTATCATGTCGACATCTATGTTGGCGTCGCTGATCGGATTCAGGATCTGCGCGGCCACGGTCGGCCTGTCCGGCACACCCAGAATGGTCAGGCTGGCCTCGTTGCGATTGAACGCAATGCCGGATACCAGGGGTGCTTCCATCCTCTCACCTCCATATGTGATTAAGGTTCCCTCTCCGTCGACGAAACTCGACAGCACCCTTAGCGGCACGCGGTACTTGCCCGCGAACTCGACCGAACGGATCTGCAACACCTTGGCACCGAGACTCGCCATCTCGAGCATCTCCTCGAAGGTGATGGTATCGAGGCGACGCGCCTTGGGCTCGATGCGCGGATCCGTGGTATACACCCCGTCCACATCGGTAAAGATCTGGCACTCATCGGCCTTGATGGCCGCAGCCACGGCCACCGCGGTGGTATCCGAACCTCCTCGGCCCAAGGTCGTGATGGCATTGTGCTCATCGCGCCCCTGGAAACCGGCAATCACCACCACCTTGCCGGCACCGAGTGCGGCTTCCACCTCCTCGGTGTCGATACGGGTGATGCGCGCCTTGCCATAGGCGGAGTCGGTGTGGATGCGGACCTGATCACCGGTCATCGAGACTGCGGGGCAACCGCGCTTGTTGAGCGCAATCGCCAGCAGCGCAATGGTGACCTGCTCACCGGTGGAGATCAGCACATCCATCTCGCGCCGGTTGGCATCCTGGTCCAGCTGCTGGGCCATGCCCAGCAACCGGTTGGTTTCGCCCGACATGGCGGAGACCACCACCACCACGTCATGTCCCTGGGCACGGGTCAGTTGAACCCGCTCAGCAACTGCCTCGATCCGCTCCAGCGTGCCGACCGAGGTGCCACCGTACTTCTGTACATAGAGTGCCACAGATCACCTCGCCCGCTTACAGGCGCTCTTCCAGCCAGGAGTGAACGGATTGCAGCGCCGCCGGCACCGCCTCAGGCTGGGTACCACCCGCCTGTGCCATGTCGGGACGACCACCGCCCTTGCCACCCACCTGCTGGGCCACCAGATTGACCAGCTCACCAGCTTTGACCTTGCCGGTCAGGTCATTGGTCACGCCCGCGATCAGGTTGACCTTGCCATCACTGCTGGTTGCCAGCAGCACGACACCGGATTTCATCTGGTTCTTCAGCTCGTCCAGCATGCCGCGCAGGGATTTGGGGTCGACCCCTTCCAGGGCGGCAACCAGCACCTTCTGGCCATTGATGTCGATGACCTGACTCAGCAGATCGTTACCCGCCTGCGCCGCCAGCTTGGCCTTGAGCTGTTCCAGCTCGCGCTCCATCATCTTGGCCTTGTCCAGTACCTGGCGAACCTTGTCGGCGATGGAGAACTGATCGCCCTTCACCAGCGCGGCGGCCTCTTCGATCTGTTCACCCAATTGGTGCATCAGATCGATGGCGCTCTTGCCGGTGACCGCTTCGATACGACGCACGCCAGCCGCGATGCCGCTCTCGGCAATGATCTTGAAGAAGCCGATATCACCGGTGCGCTTGGCGTGAGTACCGCCGCACAGCTCGGTGGAGTAGTCGCCCATGCGTACCACGCGCACATCGTCTTCATATTTCTCGCCAAACAGCGCCATGGCACCGGCTGACTTGGCCTCTTCCAGCCCCATCAGCTGGGTCGCCACCTCGTGGTTGGCACGGATCTGGGCGTTGACGAGCTCCTCGATCCGGCGAATGGTCGCCATGGTCAGCCCTTCGAAGTGGGAGAAGTCGAAGCGCATGCGCTCGGCGCCCACCAGGGATCCTTTCTGGGTCACGTGCTCACCCAGCGCCTGGCGCAAGGCCGCGTGCAACAGGTGAGTCACGGAGTGGTTAAGGGCGATGGCCTGACGACGGTCGCCATCGACCACGGCCTCGACCTCGGCTCCCTTCTCCAGGGTACCCAGTTCCAGATAGCCCTTGTGGATGATCGCCTTGCCCGCTTTCTGGGTGTCGGTGACGGCGAAGATGCCGTCATCCACCTTGAGGATGCCGCTGTCACCCACCTGACCGCCGGACTCCGCATAGAAGGGGGTCTCCGCCAGCACGATCACTGCCTCTTCACCGGCGATGAGGCCATTGACCTCGACACCATCCTTGTAGATACCGACCACCTGGGTGTTCTGGCTCAGTTGCTTGTAACCGGTAAAGGGGGTCTCGAAATCGAGCTTCAGCACGTCGTTGTAGTTCACACCGAAACTGGAAGCCTCTTTCGCACGGGCGCGCTGCTTCTCCATCTCAGCCTTGAAGCCCTCTTCGTCGATGCCGATCTCGCGCTCGCGCACCACGTCGGCGGTCAGGTCGGCCGGGAAGCCGTATGTGTCATAGAGCTTGAACACCACTTCACCCGGGATCACCTTGGCATCACCGAGGTTGGCCAGGGCGTCTTCCAGCAGCAGCAGACCTCTGTCCAGCGTGCGGACGAACTGCTCCTCCTCGATGCGCAACACTCGCTCGACCAGCGGCAGCTGGGCGATCAGTTCCGCCGCCACATCCTTCATCTGCACGGCCAGCTCGGCAGCCAGCTTGTAGAAGAAGACGTCGGTAGCACCCAGCTTGCGGCCGTGACGCACGGCGCGGCGGATGATGCGGCGCAGCACGTAGCCGCGACCTTCATTGGAGGGCATGACACCGTCAGCCACCAGGAAGGCGCAGGAACGGATGTGGTCCGCGATGACGCGCAGGGACTGGTTGCTCAGATCCGTGGTGCCGACAATCTCGGCCGCCTTCTTGATCAACGCCTGGAAGATGTCGATCTCATAGTTGGAGTGCACCCCCTGCATGATGGCGGAGATACGCTCCAGACCCATGCCGGTATCCACGGACGGACGGGGCAGCGGCTCCATGGTGCCGTCAGCCTGACGGTTGAACTGCATGAAGACCACGTTCCAGATCTCGATGAAGCGGTCGCCATCCTCTTCCGGTGAACCGGGAGGGCCACCCCAGATGTGATCGCCGTGGTCGTAGAAGATCTCGGTGCAGGGACCGCATGGGCCGGTATCGCCCATGGCCCAGAAATTGTCGGATGCATAAGGAGCACCCTTGTTGTCACCGATGCGCACGATGCGATCGGCCGGCACGCCGACCTCTTTTTCCCAGATGTCGAAGGCTTCGTCATCAGTCGCGTAGACGGTCACCAGCAGGCGCTCTTTGGGCAGCTTGAGGGTACCGGTCAGGAATTCCCATGCAAACCGGATGGCGTCCTGTTTGAAGTAGTCACCGAAGCTGAAGTTGCCCAGCATCTCGAAGAAGGTATGGTGACGGGCGGTATAGCCGACGTTTTCCAGGTCATTGTGCTTGCCGCCAGCCCGCACGCAACGCTGGGCCGTGGTGGCACGGTGATAGGCACGCTTGTCGGCGCCAAGGAACACGTCCTTGAACTGGTTCATCCCTGCGTTGGTGAACAGCAGGGTCGGATCGTTGTGCGGTACCAGCGAGCTGGAAGAGACAACCTGGTGTCCCTGGGTGCGGAAATACTCGAGAAACGCAGCGCGAATCTCTGACGTGGACATGTACATGGAAAATCCTGCTTGATTCGAATACGGACTTTTAACCGCATTAATGTAAGTTTTCTGCAGGGTAAAGTAAAACGTGGGGACCCTTGGCGGGTGAAATAGCCCCCAAGGGGCCAGCGTTTGGCAGCAGCACCCGCAAGCACGTCGCAACAGGGGGGCTTCGGGATGCCTCGCTTGACCACAGGGCCACCATTGACAGACCCGGCGAAGGGCTGATATTCCCCACCAGCCGCACCGCACACCAAGGGAAATCCTGCCCATAGGTCCAACCTCGGCGCGCCACTATTGCTCACCTTGCATGGCTGAGAGGGCGTAACGGGCTTGCTCCTGGGTAAAACCACGCCCCATCAGATATTTGAGCCACTTCATGCGCAGTTTGAAGTCGGCAAAGTCGGTCGCCTTTGCCCGACGCGACAACAACGCAAGCGCCAGTTCGAACCAGTCGAGCTCGGGTTGATCCAGGGCCGCCTCGATCTGGGTGTCATCCAGCCCCTTGCGACGCAGGTCGAAGCGGATCCTGAGCGGACCATGGCCTTTGGCCGCACCGGCCCGCACCGCCATGGCACCGTAACGATCGTCATTGACCCAGCCATAGCCACGGCAATGGTCGAGTACAACGGCGACCACCTCCTCCTCGAATCCCTTCTGACGCAGGCGTCTGGCCAGCTCGGACTCCGCACTTTCGCGGCGGGCAAGACTACGCATGGCAAAAGCGCGGGCGGTGACGACCAGCTCTTCAAAGGTCAATTCGACGGGCTCGCCCGGCTCGTTCACTGATTCATCCACCATAAACAACAAGGCCGGGTATCAACCCGGCCTTTCCTCATTCCTTATTCGAACTCTTGTTCGTTTTCGGCTTCAAACTCGGCGTATTCGGCAGCCGTGGCCTTCTCCTCCACCGGCGCGGCGCCGGAGAGCAGCAGCTCGCGCAGCTTCACTTCCACCTCGGCAGCCAGTGCCTTGTTTTCGGAGAAGAGCTTCATCACGTTGGCTTTGCCCTGGCCGATCTTCTCGCCGTTGTAGCTGTACCAGGCCCCCGCCTTGTCGATCAGCTTGTGCTTGACGCCGAGATCCACCAGCTCGCCCTCCTTGGAGATGCCGGCACCATAGAAGATCTGGAATTCAGCCTGCTTGAAAGGTGGCGCCACCTTGTTCTTGACGACCTTGACGCGGGTCTCGTTACCGACCACTTCGTCACCCTCCTTGATGGCGCCGGTACGACGGATGTCCAGGCGCACGGAAGCGTAGAACTTCAGAGCGTTACCACCGGTAGTGGTCTCCGGGCTGCCGAACATGACACCGATCTTCATCCGAATCTGGTTGATGAAGATGCACAGGCAGTTGGCGTTCTTGATGTTGGCGGTCAATTTACGCAGCGCCTGGGACATCAGTCGGGCCTGCAGGCCGACGTGGGAGTCACCCATTTCGCCTTCGATTTCCGCTTTCGGGGTCAAGGCCGCCACGGAGTCGACGATGATGACGTCGACGGCATTGGAGCGCACCAGCATGTCGCAAATCTCCAGTGCCTGTTCACCGGTATCCGGCTGGGAGATGAGCAGGTCGTCGACGTTGACGCCCAGCTTGGCGGCATAGATAGGATCCAGTGCGTGCTCCGCATCGACGAAGGCACAGGTCTTGCCCTTCTTCTGGGCTTCGGCGATCACCTGCAGGGTCAGCGTAGTTTTACCGGACGATTCCGGACCGTAGATCTCGACGATACGACCGCACGGCAGACCACCGATCCCCAGCGCCACGTCCAGAGAGAGAGAGCCGGTGGAGATGGCTTCGATATCCATGGTCTTGCTGTCGCCCAGACGCATGATGGAGCCTTTGCCAAACTGCTTTTCGATCTGGCCCAGCGCAGCCGCCAGTGCCTTCTGTTTGTTCTGATCCATGCCAATCTCCGCTGGGAATCGTGAGTAAGAAGTGAAGTTGGGCTAAGTATACTGTTTATGCATACAGTATCAAGCCCAATTTATTTGAGCAGTGCCAGGAGTCCGGACAAGGCCTGTCTGACCGCCTGCTGGCGCACCTGATGGCGATCCCCATCGAAACGGGCGAGCAGGGAGTGGTGACGACCGGTACGATCTGCCCAGGCAAACCAGACAGTGCCGACCGGTTTCTCCTCGCTGCCACCACCAGGCCCGGCGATACCGCTGATGGCCACGCAGATACCCGCATCGGAGCGAGCCAGGCAGCCCCGGGTCATCTCCAGCACCACGGGTTCGCTGACGGCACCGTGGCGCAACAGGCTATCGATGCTGACGCCGAGCATCTGCTGTTTGGCTTCGTTGGTGTAGGTCACGAAACCGCGATCGAACCAGGCCGAGCTGCCGGCAGTATCCGTGATGGCAGTGGCAACCCCGCCGCCGGTGCAGGATTCCGCCGTGGCGGCAAGCCAGCCTCTGGCCAGCAGTGCCTCGCCCAGTTCCCGGGATAAGCGGGAGATCTCTGCTTCAAGTCCCATCATCGCGTCCTCTTCCGGCCTCTTCCAGGCGAAATATGGCGCTCATTATGCAGTTGCCCCGCTCCTCGGGCAACCGACCCCGGGGCCACTGCGTCAGCAAGTTGTCGTCGCTTAAGCTCCAGTACATGGCTGCTCGTTATCATGTTCCAACACCGCCATGCATGCGGTTTCCATCCCATCAGACCAAGGAGAAAGCCGGATGAAGCATCCGTTCAACGTCGCCATGACAGCCCTCGCAATGTGTATCGCCACCCATGCCTTTGCCACCGAGGGTACCGCCGAGCTGCGGAGCGAGACCACCCTGGCCCAGGAACTGAACCTCTCCAGCGCCCAGGTGGAGCAGATCAAGGGGCTGCGCGAGCAGGCCACCAGGGAGCTGGGCTCAATCAAGCTTGATGCCATCGGCCAGGACGTCATCGTCAACATGATCAAGTCCGGCAAATGGGATGAAGTGGCGGCGAGAAAGCAGTTGCAGACCATCAGCGACGTACAGGCCGAGGCCCGCTACCATCGCGCCCACTACCTCTTCGAGGTGAGCCGGGTGCTGACACCCGAGCAGAAAGCCAAACTGCACGAGATGCTGAGCGGCGACGAAGCCATGTACTGAGGGCGACACTCTCCCCGTCTCTCCCATCCCCGCATCCGTGCGGGGATGCTATTTCTCCTCCCCCGTGCCTCTTCTTGGCCAGGCTCCATCCCAGGCCACTCTGGTCAGCATCATCCGGATGCACAGATCCGCGACGGGATGCCGGCTTTGCCCCCAAGACGGAGATTCCTCCTCACCATCTTGCCTCGAGCATGTAGAATGGCCCCCAGATTCAGACCCATGACGGCAGACGTTTGCCCGCAAGAGCACCTTCTGGAATAGCACATGACAGCACAATACCAAGCGCCAGGCGCCAACTTGAGCGCCCACACCCCCATGATGCAGCAGTATCTGACTCTCAAGGCCGAAAACCCGGAGATCCTGCTGTTCTATCGCATGGGTGACTTCTACGAGCTCTTCTACGACGACGCCCGCAAGGCCTCCCAGCTGCTCGACATCTCCCTGACCAAGCGCGGCCAGTCGGCCGGCAGCCCCATCCCGATGGCCGGGGTGCCCTATCACGCCATCGAGGGGTATCTCGCCAAGCTGGTACAGCTCGGCGAATCGGCCGCCATCTGCGAGCAGGTGGGGGACCCCGCCACCAGCAAGGGGCCGGTGGAGCGCAAGGTCATTCGCATCATCACCCCGGGTACCGTCTCCGACGAGGCGCTGCTCAGCGAACGGCAGGACAACCTGATCGCCGCCGTCTACCACGATGGCCGCCGCTTCGGTTACGGCACCATGGACATCGGCTCCGGTCGCTTCTTCATCAACCAGTTCGAGAAAGAAGAGACCCTGCTGGCGGAGCTGCAACGCACCAATCCGGCGGAGCTGCTCTACCCCGAATCGTTCGCCTTCCTGCACCATGTCGAGGGTCGCCGCGGTCTGCGTCGCCGCCCGGAGTGGGAGTTCGAGCTCGGCACCGCCCGCAAGCTCTTGTGCCAGCAGTTCGGCACCCAGGATCTGGTGGGCTTTGGGGTCGAGCAGAGCGAGACCGCCCTGTGCGCCGCCGGCTGCCTGATGCAGTACGTGAAAGACACCCAGCGCACCGCCCTGCCCCACATTCGCAGCGTGCGCCTGGAGCAGCCCGATCATGCGGTCATCATGGATGCCGCCACCCGCCGCAATCTGGAGCTGACCCAGAATCTGGCTGGCGGCCACGACAACACCCTCTCCGCCGTGCTCGATTGCACCGCCACGCCGATGGGCAGCCGGCTGCTCAAGCGCTGGATCCATCAGCCGATCCGCGACCGGGTGATCCTCAAAGGTCGCCAGAGCACCATCAAGGAGCTCATCGAGCAGAACCTCTATGACGAGTTGGGCGGATTGCTGCGCCAGGTCGGTGACGTGGAGCGGGTGCTGGCGCGTCTCGCCCTGCGCTCGGCCCGCCCGCGCGATCTGACCCGGTTGCGGCAGGCTTTCGCTCAGCTGCCCGAGTTGCAGCGGCTGCTGGCGGAGAGCGAGCACGAGGCGGTGCAGCAACTGCGCGAGCGGGCAAGTACCTTCCCCGAGCTGTTCGATCTGCTGGAGCGTGCCGTGATGGAGGTGCCGCCGGTGCTCATCCGCGATGGCGGCGTCATCCGTGAAGGGTTCAACACTGATCTGGACGAGCTGCGGGATCTGGCCAATGGCGCCACCGCCAGCCTGGCCCGCATCGAGGAGCGGGAGAAGGCGCTCACCGGCATCAACACCCTCAAGGTGAGCTACAACAAGGTGCACGGCTTCTACATTGAGGTGAGCCGCGCCAACAGCCACCTGGTGCCGACCCACTACATCCGCCGCCAGACGCTGAAAAACAACGAGCGCTATATCATCGATGAGCTGAAGAAGTACGAGGACAAGGTGCTCACCGCCCAGGCCCAGGCCCTGGCGCTGGAAAAACGTCTCTACGAAGAGCTGCTCGACGCCCTGCTGCCGCACCTTGGCGATCTGCAGGAGTCTGCTGCCGCCCTGGCGGAGCTGGACGTACTGGCCAACCTGGCCGAGCGGGCAGAGACCCTCGACTATCGCTGCCCTACCCTCATCGATGAGGATCAGATCATCATTGAAGCGGGCCGCCATCCGGTGGTGGAGCAGGTGATGACCGACCCCTTTATCGCCAACCCCATCCGGCTGGAGAGGGAGCGGCGGATGTTGATCATCACCGGCCCCAACATGGGCGGTAAGTCCACCTACATGCGCCAGACTGCGCTCATCGTTCTGCTGGCCCATATCGGCGCATTCGTGCCCGCCGACAGCGCCCGCATCGGCCCCATCGACCGCATCTTCACCCGCATCGGGGCGTCGGATGATCTCGCCTCCGGCCGCTCCACCTTTATGGTGGAGATGACCGAGACTGCCAATATCCTCAACAACGCCACCGCCCGCAGTCTGGTGCTGATGGACGAGATTGGCCGCGGCACCAGCACCTACGACGGCCTCTCGCTGGCCTGGGCCTGCGCCGAGCAGCTGGCAAGCAAGATTGGCGCCTACACCCTGTTCGCCACCCACTACTTCGAGCTGACCCGCCTGCCCGAGCTGATGAGCGGGCTGGCCAACGTCCACCTGGATGCGGTGGAGCACGGCGACACCATCGCCTTCATGCACGCGGTGCAGGAGGGGGCGGCCAGCCGATCCTACGGCCTGCAGGTAGCGGCGCTGGCCGGGGTGCCGAAGTCGGTGATCCACCAGGCCCGCCACAAACTGCACGAGCTGGAGAGTGCCACTCCGGTGGCCGCCGGCGAAAGCCGTCCGGCTCCGGTCACTCTCGCCCCGCAACCCCATCCTGTGGTGGAGGAGCTGGCAGCAGTTCGCCCGGACGAGCTGACCCCGCGCCAGGCCCTTGACCTGCTCTATCGACTCAAGCAGATGCTGTAGCTACCGACCGCCGAACAGGCATGAAAAAGGGGAACCGCGAGGTTCCCCTTTCGTTTGACCGAACCTGTCATCAGCCCGGACCGATGCGATCCATCAGGCTCAGATTGACCGACCCCGGATGGCGCTTGAGCTTCTGCCTGTATTCGAACTGGTGCTGGCTCTCCTGTTTGAGCCCCTGCATCAGGGAGTAGCACATGGCCAGCATGATGACCGAGAAGGGCAGCGCGGCGATGATGCTGGCGGCCTGCAGGGCGGCAAGCCCGCCGGAGACCAGCAGAATGGCCGCGACCAGCCCCTGCCCCAGTCCCCAGATGGCACGGTGCAGCACGGGAGGATCCTGGTCGCCGATGGAGAGCAGCGTCGTAATCACGAGCGTGCCCGAGTCGCTGGAGGTGATGAAGTAGGTGCAGATAAGCAGGGTCAGCACCCCCTTGGCAATCCAGCCGAAGGTCTCCCAGTGCAGCAGTTCCACCGTCTTGTAGAGCGCCATGGTGACATCCTGATTGACCGCTTCCACCACGCCGCCGCCACCGAACAGCTCCAGGTTCATGGCAGTCCCGCCGAACACGGTGAGCCAGAACATGCCGAGCAGGGAGGGCACCAGCAGAACACCGAGCACGAATTCACGAATCGTGCGGCCCTTGGAGATGCGGGCGATGAACATGCCGACAAAGGGTGCCCACGCGATCCACCAGCCCCAGTAAAATGCGGTCCAGCTAGACTGCCAGGCCGAGGTACCGTTGGCTTCGGTATTGGTCCAGAAGCTCAGCTTGACGATGTTCTGCAGGTAATCACCGATGTTCTGCACATAGGCGTTGAGTATGTAGGTGGTCGGCCCCAGCACCAGGAAGAGGCCCAGCACGAACACGCTCAACCAGATATTGAGTTCGGAGAGGATCTTCACCCCGCGCCCGACGCCGGAGATGGCAGACAGGGTGGCAATCAGGCTGATGCCACCGATGAGCCAGAGCTGGTTCGCTTGTGACACGCCCATGCCGAACATCTGATTGAGGCCGGTGTTCATCTGGGAGACGCCCAGCCCAAGGGAGGTCGCCACCCCGAACACGGTACCGAACACCGCCAGCACGTCGGCGGCATGGCCCCAGAAGCCATAGATGCGATCGCCGAGCAGCGGATAGAGCACGGAACGAATGGCCAGTGGCAGCTTGCGTCGATAGCTGAAGAAGGCCAGCGACAGGCCGACGATCACATAGATGGCCCAGGGGTGCAGACCCCAGTGGAAGAAGGTGAGGCGCATGGCGATCTGGGCCGCTTCCGGCGTCATACCTTCGGTGATGAAGGGGTTGCCCTGCAGGTGATACATGGGCTCGGCGATGCTCCAGAACACCAGGCCTATGCCCATGCCTGCGCTGAACAGCATGGAGAACCAGGCAAAGTAGCCAAACTCCGGTACCTGGTCGTCGTCGCCCAGCCGGATGCTGCCAAAGCGGCTGAACATCAGGTAGACGGCGAAGAACAGGAACAGGGCGACCACCAGGATGTAATACCACTTGAAGCCAGCAATGATGGTGTCCTTGGCCCCGGTAAACCAGGTGCCTGCGGTATCCGGATCAAAGACGCCGAACAGCAGGAAGAGGGTCACGACGGTGAGGGCCGTCATGGCCATGGTGGGATTGAGGCCTTTCAAAAGCCCTTTGGTTGCTCGCATCGGGCCTCCTTAGTCGTTGTTGAAAAAGTCTTCACCCACGTGATCGCCGGCACCGCCGATGGCGCGATAGGCCAGACGACCTGCCACCTGCTCACGGTGATCCACCAGGGTCACCGACGGCTGGCCGTTCACTGCGTGGCGTTTGCCGAGGAAGATAGCCATGGGCACCCCCAGATTGGAGACACCGCTGGTGATCCAGAGGCGGTTGAAGTCATAGGAGCCACCGATGAACTCCAGCTGTGCCAGCCCATTGTCCAGACCCGCCAGATAAAAGTTCATGGCACTCTCGTCGGGGAAGAGGTGAACCAGCACATAGGCATAGCGCAGCTCATTGACCAACTCCTTTAGACTGAAAGAACCTGTGTTGCTGCAAGAGAGCGGCAACTCGCCATCGTAGTGGTGTACCTTGAGGTTGTTGGGGTCCTCGTCATAAGCAGGTTGATAACGCACAAATGCCGCGGTATCCGGCAGTTCATAGCGAACTCTGACCACGCGCAGATCGGCAACCAGGGACTTGATATCCAGGTCGTCATGCATGATTTCACTCCTCAAATATCGGGTTGGAATGGGGCAATTGTCCGATAACCTAACACAATATTCATTAGAGCTGAAATCATTACATCAAAAACCATATTGACCTTGTTATGGATTAGGCGGAGAATTTCGCGCCTCTCCACAGCCCTGCGATGACCCAGACCCCATGGAAAAACATGATGAAGTGCTGATCGCCCTGCGCCAGATCATCCGTGCCATCGACATGCACTCCAAGCGCTTGATCAAGGAAGCCGGCCTGACCTCGCCCCAGCTCCTGCTGCTCAAGGGTATCGACGAGCTTGGCCAGATCTCCATGCGCCAGTTGGCGGATCACACCAACATGAGCCAGGCCACCGCCACCACCATCATGGACCGGCTGGAGAGCCGCCAGCTGGTGCAGCGCATTCGCAGCGAAACCGACAAACGCAAGGTGCATGCGACGCTCACTGACGCGGGACGCGCCCTGCTTGCCCAGGCTCCGACCCCCTTGCAGGAGAGTTTCATTCAACGCTTTCAGGCGCTGGAGAACTGGGAGCAGGGGTTGTTGCTCTCTTCCCTGCAACGCATCTCCGCCATGATGAATGCCGACGGTATCGATGCCGCCCCCGTGCTGAGTGTCAGCCCCCTGACCGAAGAGCGGGCCTGAACCGCACCCATAAAAAAAGCTCCCGACCGGGAGCTTTTTTTATGGGTAGAACGCGATGGCATTACGCCTCCAGGCTGATGCCGATGTTGGAGACGCCGTCCTGGGCCGCGAAGGCGCGGATGGCAAGGATGCGATCGCTGTCCCGTTCATGGGCCACCCGTTTGAGCAGTTCGACCTGGAACTCCAGCTCCGCCTCCATGTACTCGTGCTCATAGAGCTCCTCATCGCTGAGGTCCCGCTCTTCCAGCATCTCGATGAAGCCGGCGACCGTGCCGACAGACGCATGGCTGGCGTCGTTGGCCTCTTCCCCCACCCGGCAGATCACCGAGTTGTAGGCACAACCCAGCGCCACGCAGGCGTCCAGTGCCGGATAGGCGCCGTAGGATTCAAACTTGCGGGGATCGGGAATGTAGACTTCAAACGCTTCCAGAATGGCACCAAGATTGACGCGGGATCCCTTGACCGTCAGGTAGTTCCACATCTGATCCAGCGCGTGACGGAATGCCCTCGCATCCCCGAAACCGGAGGCCTGGGTAAAGAGCACATAGTTGGGGTACATGCGCTCTGCCAGCGCCAAGGTATAGACGGTTTGCTGCCAGGGCTGCAGCTCGGCCAGTCGCTTATAAAACTTGTCACCAAACACTGGAGTCGGATCCTTTGCAAAATGTGGGGCAGATTGTAGCCCACGAGGGCCCCGTCTAAAAATGAAAAAGCGCCCTGCTCGACTATCTTGCCCGATCAACTGGGGTAAGATGGAGACAGCATCCCTCTCGCCTTGCCATAAACACGATAAGGAACAAGAGTATGAGCCAACGTACCCTGCTGCTGTTGAGTCAGGACAACAGCCACTATGAACGCCTGCTCAAGGCGGCCCATCTTCCCCATCTGCACATTCTTCGGGCCGACAATCAGGCCGAGGCCGAACAGCTTATCGGTGACGCTCATATCCTGATGGCCGAGCCTGCCCGGGCCAAGCCGCTGCTGGCCAAGGCCGGCAAGCTCAGCTGGCTCCAGTCCACTTATGCCGGGGTCGACGTGCTGCTGGACGCCAGTTGCCGCCGCGACTACCTGCTCACCAATGTCCGCGGCATCTTCGGCCCCTTGATGAGCGAGTATGTGTTCGGCCATCTGCTCAGCCTGACCCGCCAGTTGCCACTCTATCGCGAGCAGCAGCAACAGTGCGTCTGGCAGAGCCATCCCTATCAGGGCTTGAAGGGAAAGACGCTGCTGCTGCTCGGCACCGGCAGCATAGGGCAGCATATCGCCCACACCGGCAAACATTTTGGCATGAGGGTGCTCGGCATCAGCCACAGTGGCCGTGAGCGTGCCGGGTTCGATCAGGTGTACCAGTTGCCGACACTCAACAAGATGCTGGCCCAGGCCGATGTCATCGTCAGCGTGCTGCCCGCCACCCGCGAGACACGCCATCTCTTCACCGCCGAACGCTTCGGCCACTGCAAACCGGGCGCCATCTTCTTCAACGTCGGCAGAGGCAATGCCGTCCATGAGGGGGAGCTGCTGGCGGCACTGCAAGCCGGCAAGCCCGCCATGGCGGTGCTCGATGTGTTCGAGCAGGAACCCCTGCCCGCTGACAGCCCGCTCTGGCACCAGTCCAATCTCATCGTGACGCCTCACAACAGCGCCTACAGCTTCCCGGAAGATGTGGCCCAGATCTTCATCCGCAACTACATCCGCTTCATCGATGGTCAGCAGCTGGACGGCAGGATCGACTTTGACAAGGGTTATTGAAGCCGTTCTGCAATGAAAAAGCCCCGCCAGTTGGCGGGGCCTTTTTCGTCAGGAGGAAGCCGTTCAGCCCGCCTCCATCTCTTTGCGGTAGCTCTTCACCTTGGCGAGGAACTGACGCTTGTCCTTGCCGGAGAGCGGCTCCGCCATCGGCAGCTTGATCTTCATGGGATCCACCGGGCGGTTGTTGATGCGCACCTCGTAGTGCAGGTGAGCACCGGTGGAGCGGCCCGTGTTGCCGGAGAGGGCAATCTTGTCACCCATCTTCACCTTCTGGCCCGGCTTGACCAGCAGCTTGCTCAGGTGCAGATAACGGGTCATCAGGGTACGGCCGTGCTTGATCACGACATAGGTGCCTGCCAGCGGGTGGCTGGTTGCCTTGAGGACCACACCGTCACCGGTCGCCATGATGGGCGTGCCTACCGGCAGGGCAAAGTCGGTTCCCTCATGGGGCCGGACCTGCCCGGTAATGGGATGACGGCGATTCGGGTTGAAACTGGAGCTGACCCGGTAACGGCTGTGAGTCGGATAACGGCGGAAGCCGCGCTCCAGGCTGTTTGCCTGACCGTCATAATAGTTGCCATCTTCCGACAACCAGGCTGACACGGCCTTGCCCTGGCTGAACACCTCGACCCCCAGCAACTGGGTATTGCCCGTACTCTTGCCGTCGACCGTCTCCTGACGGACCAGCACCTTGAACTTGTCACCCTTTTTCAAATCCTTGGCGAAGTTGAGGCGCCACTGGAACAGGTTGGCAATCTTCTGGATGTGGTTGGCCGGGATCCCGGCATTGCGGGCGCTGACGTAGAAGCTGCCGTTGATGACACCGTCATAGCTCTTCTGTTGCCACTCCACCTCTTCATTGAGCATGTTGGCGCTATAGGTGTCGTCGGTACGCTCCAGCACCAGGGTCTGCTTGATGTTCAGGCGGATCTTCAACTGCTGCAGAATGTTGTCCTGATCGATCAGCAACTCGATGGTCTGACCGGGTTTGAGACGCGCCAGGTTGTTCTTGGCATCCGCATCCAGCACCTTGTAGAGGGTGGTGGTGGACAGCCCCAAGTTGTTGAAGATGGTGGTCAGGTTCTCGCCGTTGCGAACCCGGTAATCTTGCCATTGAGGCGTGGCATCGGCCGGGATGTCGTCTTCGGGAGCGGCTGACTCGACCAGCTCGTGATCCGGAATGTCGTTGAAGTCGGTGTTGTCTTCGTTGGTTGCGGTGCCCGTGGTGGCGATCGGCAACTCCAGACGCAGTGGCCGCTCCAGGATGTCACCGGGAGCTGGCAATACGGCTACCGCTGACAGCGTCATGGCCGTGAGCAATAGCATGGCATAGAAATGCTTGCGGGGAACCGGGGGTTCCCAATTGGCAGCCTGGGCTACCAAGGGACGGAGACGTTTCATCCGCTATCCTGTTATTAGATCTAAGGGTGGTGGTTGTGGGTCTGTTTTTATGAGTTTTTATTATGAAAACCGAATATCTGGCTTTTAGACCTAAATACTTACAAAAAGTTCATAGCTCCATGCACGAAACTCACATTTTATGCATAACCTTCCAGCATGGGCAGAAATGATCGTCATTTTCAGCCATTTTTTTCTATTTTTAAGAACCAAGTCCGGTTGTGGTGCTCTCCGGCCCAGAAAATGTTGCAAAAACATCTCCATGGAGTGGGTATGTCATTGGCAAAATTGTTAAATGTAATCATCCTAATCCTCTTCACCATCGGCGCCGCGCTGCTGCTCGTGCTGGAGATCACGACGGTACGACAGTCTATTCTCGACCAGATGTCGGCCAACCTTGAAACCGCCATCACCGCACTGGGGCTGGTGCTGCAGGGCACTCTGCTCAACGATGACAAGGTCCTTGCCGAGACCATAGTGAACGCCATGTTCGACGGAGGCTTCGTCAACTCCGTCGTTCTGCTGGATCCGGATGGCCAGGTGCTGTTCCAGAAGGTGTTCCACACCGCACAGCAAAATGTTCCAGGCTGGCTCCCCTCAGTTATCGACATGCCGCCGGTCAAGATTGAGCAGGAGTTGACCGACGGCTGGCGCATTCTCGGTACCCTCACGCTCGAGGGACACAAGGGTTACGCCTACCAGCATCTGTGGAACGCCATCAGTCGTACCGGACTTGCGCTGCTCGCCGGCCTGCTGGTGTTCAGCCTGGTGATCACCTGGGTGTGCCGCCGCCTGCTGCGCCCCCTCGAACAGGTCAGTCTGCAGCTGACCCGGATCCGCAAACGCCAGTTCAGCGGCAACCTGCCAACCCCGTGGCTTCGCGAATTGCAGGAAGTCGTTGTCTCCATCAACCAGCTGGTCTCTGAACGCAAGCGGGACCTGCTGCAACAGCGGCTCAAGATCACCCAGCTTGGCAAGCACGACGCTCTCCCGACCCACCAGAAGCTCGTTGGGCTGGTCGACACCGATGGCAACACCTATCAGCAGCATTTCTTCTCCACTCAGGGGAGTATCAGGCTCTACAGCCGCCTGCTACCCAAGCACCCCCCCACCACGGACAGTTCGCCGGATGAAATTCGGGGGCTGCTCAACGACTGGCTGACTCAGAAGGCGGAAGGACTTCAGCTGCCTCTCAGCCTGCTCGGCCACCCAGACTGGGCGCAGTTTGCCCCCGTGCTGACCAGCACTCGTGGCAAGACGCTGGACTGGCGCTGGGACCTGGCGATCTTCCCCCCTCTGGCCGAGGAACGACTGACCGCACTCCAGTCCCAGGGGATTGAGCTGGCATTCAGCAACATCCCGATGAACAACGACAATCTGGCCAGGCTCGACCCCATCAGACCCGTCTTCATCAGTTGCCAGCTCACCCAGTCCCCCCTTTATTGGAACCTGCTCTCCCAATGCCTCCATGCTTCCGGCTACACCTTGCTGGCGGAAGCCGGCGACGTAAGCGATGTGGACATGCTGCGCAGTTGGGGTATCGATGGTTATGCCACTCAGGAGAATGCATCATGAGGATCCCGCTGCTGCTTGCCCTGCTGTGGCAACCGACCCTGCACGCGACCACCATGACCATAGGCACAGGGGGGGAGCAAGGCATCTATTACCAGGTCATCAAGGAGTTCTGCAGACTGGCCAAAAAAAGTGACCCCACGATGCCTTGCAAACTGCAGGCCAGCTCTGGGTCCATCGAAAATCTCCGCCAGCTGAAAGCGGGAGAGGTCCCCTATGCCCTCGTCCAGTCCGACTGGCTCTATCAGGCCAGCCAGGGCACGGGGCCTTTCGTTGCCCAACCACAACGCGAGCTGAGGGCTCTCTTTGCCACCCACGCCGAACCTTTCACCATAGTGGTGCGAGCCGATGGGGATATCACCACCCTGGAGCAGCTCAAGCTGGCCCCCATCGACATGGGCCTGAAGAGTTCAGGGACTCGTCAAACGGCATTGGCCCTGTTCAATGTTCTGGGCGCAAAGGAGCAGGATCTCGATTTGAAGAGCGTCGCCAATCTCTCCGAAGCGTTGTGCAATAAACAGATCGATGCCTATGGCCTTGTCATGGGTCATCCCAACCGCATCGTGCTGGACACCGCCAAGCGCTGCGCCGTGCGCTTCCTGGCGATCGAGGGGCCCGTAAGGGACCAGCTGCTCAAAGGGGTCAGGTATTACCAGCGCAGCCAGGTGCCGGCACGCATCTACCCGGGCAACCTCAAGGCAACCCCCACCTTCGCCATCGCCGCCACCCTGGTGACCAATGCCGCCACTCCCGATGACGAGGTCTATCGGCTGACCCGGGCCATGCTGAGCCAGCAAACCAGTTTCAACGAACAGACCTATGGCTATGCGAACCTGTTTCACAAGGTGCGCAACAAAATAGGCCCGGTGCTGAGTGTCGAACAGCATCCGGGCGCGGGAAAATATTTCGAGGAGTTGAAGGCGGCGGGCAAGTTATAGCTGGCGACGGGGGGAGCGCAGATGCTCGCTGGAGAAGCGGCTCTGCATCGAGGTCCACTGGGCCAGGCGATCGGCACTCCCCGCCAGGGTTCCCTCGCGACGGGATTTCATGATCCAGATGCTTTTGGCATCGAAACTGTAAACCGGCTGCAGATCATTGCGCTTGCTCCCCGGCAGGATGCGGCCATTGATGTTGTCCAGCACCAGGGGATCTGACTTGATGGTCGGGAAGTACAACGTCACCATGTGGAACTGGTTGTAACGAATTGCCTTCACATAGGCCAGCCGCAGCTTCTTCTCGTCGACCCCCAGCTCCATCAGGGTGTAGTACTTGGCGATGCTGTAGTCCTCGCAATCCCCGCCTCTCGCCCCGATGAACTCCAGCGGATTGGCCCAATAATCATCATCCCCCCACAGTCTGGGATCCTCGCTGTAGGTCAGGTTGTTGAAGTAGTTGTTCACCAGCTCCAGCTTCTGCTGGTCCGTCGTTCCGGCCCTTGGCGTCAGCAGACGAGAGAAGGCCTCGGACCGCTGGATCGCTCTGGCGCCATAGACCGCCTGCATTTTTGCCCTGAGTTCCGGGCTGGCGATGTGTTCGGAAAGACCGGATGCCTGTATGCCGGATCCCAGCAGGGTCAGCGTGCAGGCAGAGACGAGCAACCATTTCATGACTGACACTCCATATCAGATGCTGGAGGTCAGTATAGTTGGCCGCGCCGCCTCTATCGTCAATGTCGGGCAAGGCCTAGCGGCACTGGGCGAAGGCATCCGCCAACTGCTGCATGAATTGCGGATAACCGTCCGGACCGAGCGGCACCTGCTCGCCGACTTCGTCCAGCAGCAGCACCTTGGCCCCGGTATTGCGGGCAACCGACTCGATCACCGCCGGGGAGAACTGCGGCTCGGCGTAGATGCAGCTCGCCTTTTTCTCTTCCAGCGCCTTGCGGATGTCAATCAGCGTCTTGGCTCCCGGGCGACGCTCCGGGCTCACGGTGAAGTGTCCCTTGGAGCTCATGCCGTAGTGACGCTCCCAGTATCCATAGGCTTCGTGGAACACGAAGTAGCCCTTCTGATCCACCGCCTTCATCTGCACGGCGATCACCTTGTCCAGGGCGTCAACCTTGCCCTCGAAGGCCGCGAGATTGGCGGCATAGCGCGCCTGGTTGGCAGGATCCAGCTTGCCCAGTTCGGTCGCGATCGCCTTGGCAATCACCTTGGCCTGGGTTGGACCCAGCCAGATGTGGGGATCCACCCCTTCGTGGTGGTGCCCTTCATGGCCCTCGTCGTGCGAGCCGTGGTCGTGGGCGGCATGGTCATGATCCTTGTCATCATGGTGATGATCGTCATGTTCCCCCTGGGTCGCATAGTTGTACAGCGGCATGCCGGGAACCTGGGTCAGGGTCAATACATGAGGATGCTGGGCCAGGGGTTTAGCCATGAAGCCTTCCAGCTCGGGACCGACCCACACCACCAGATCGGCCTCCTTGATATTGCGCATGTCGGAAGGGCGCAGGGAAAAATCGTGGGGCGACGCACCGGTGGGCAGCAGCACCCCGGGCTCGCTCACACCATCGGTGATCGCCGCCGCGATGAAGCCCAGGGGTTTGATGGTGGTCAGCACCTCGAGGGCACGGACAGGCAGACTCACCGCCATCAGGGCAGTGATCAGAGCAAGAATTCGCATAGAGGTCTCGTCAGGGAATATGTGTGTGATAATATAACAAACCAACGTCGCTGTTATATTATAACTCTCACAGGCTGTAAACCCCGGAGCTGTCATGACCCAACTGGTGGAGCTGAAAGAGGTCTGTCTCTCATTTGACGGACGACTCGTGCTCGACAAGGTCTCCTTTACCCTGAACAAAGGCAAAATCACCACCCTGGTCGGCCCCAACGGGGCGGGCAAGAGCACCCTGAGCAAGCTGGTGCTGGGTTTGCTCAGCCCAGATTCGGGGGACATCGTCCGCCGCCGCGATCTGCGGGTCGGCTATGTACCCCAGCGCCTCTATCTGGACCCCACCCTCCCCCTGACGGTGCGCCGCTTCCTGCAACTTGGCAAGAACAGCCGCCTCTCCATCGAGGAGGCGCTCAATCGGGTCGGTGCCCAGGATCTGCTGGACAACCGGATGCAAAAGCTCTCCGGTGGCGAGATGCAGCGGGTACTGCTGGCCCGCGCCCTGCTGGTCAAACCCGAGCTGCTGGTGCTGGACGAACCGGTGCAAGGGGTAGATATCACGGGCCAGATCGAGCTCTATGCCCTCATCAGCCAGCTGGCCGCCGAGTTCCACTGCGCCGTGCTGATGGTCTCCCACGATCTGCACCTGGTGATGGCCAGCACTCACGAGGTGATCTGCCTCAATCGCCACGTCTGCTGCCACGGCGAGCCACAGAGCGTGGCCCGTCACCCGGAATTTGCCCGCCTGTTCGGGCGGCCGGAGAGGGAGGTGCTGGCGGTCTATACCCACCATCACCACTGCGATGGCGAACACCATCATCATGAACCGCAGGCTCCCGTCATCCGCCTGCCCTCTCGCAACAACTAGGATCTTCACGTGGACAGCTTTCTGTTATACGCCCTCGCGGCCGGACTCGGCATCGCCCTGCTGGCCGGGCCGCTTGGCAGCTTCGTGGTGTGGCGCAAGATGGCCTATTTTGGCGACACCCTCTCCCATGCCTGCCTCTTCGGCATCGCCCTCGGCATCCTGCTGCAGGTGGACCTCACCCTGGCGGTCGTGGTCTGCTGCCTCGCCATGGCGATGCTGCTGGTCATCATGAGCCGCAACCAGCAGGTGGCCACCGACACCCTGCTCGGCATTCTGGCCCACAGCGCCCTGTCGCTGGGTCTGGTCACCCTGAGCTTCATGGACAACGTGCGGGTGGACCTGATGGCCTACCTGTTTGGCGACCTGCTCTCGGTGCAGCCCATGGACCTGCTCTGGATCTACGGCGGCGGCGCCCTGGTGCTGCTCACCCTGTGGCGACTCTGGGATCCCCTGCTCTCCATGACCATCTCGGAAGAGCTGGCCCGGGTGGAAGGGGTACGGGTGGATGTGCTGCGCTGCGTGCTGATGTTGCTGATAGGCCTGGTCATCGCCGTGGCCATGAAGTTCGTCGGGGCGCTCATCATCACCTCCTTGCTGATCATTCCCGCCGCCACCGCCCGCCGCTTCAGCCAGACTCCGGAGCAGATGGCCGGCTTTGCCGCCCTGACAGGCTGTCTCGCCGTGCTGGGGGGCCTTGCCCTCTCCTGGTATCAGGACACCCCGGCCGGTCCCTCGGTCGTAGTCTGCGCCACCACCCTCTTTGTACTGAGCCAGTTCAAGCGCACCTGACCCGCTCCTGATGGCCCTGGTCTCGCCAGTGCCATCAGGCCTCCCGAATCAGACTCCTGCGTCGTGGTCTGTGCCGTCCATTCTGCATAGGGCGCCCAGCACGTTCAGACGCGCCTGAGAGGCTCGTTTTCCCCGGGTCTCAGGCTCGCCTGCGACTCCTGCCACAGCCACTGACGCAACCGGCTGATGGCGGGTTCATGGGCGCGCGAGCGCTTGAAGACGAAATAGAAGTTGTCGCCGGTCTCGAGGGCGTGCAGGGGCAGCCGCACCAGACGCGGATCTTCCGGCTGCAACATGTAGTCATTGATGAGCGCCATTCCCTGGTCCCAGTTCGCCGCCTCCAGCGCGAGCAGGATATGGCTGAAATGGTGCACCCTCGCCTCGGGGGGAATAGTCAGCCCCCCCATTTCGGCCCAGCGCCGCCAATCTTCCCCCTTCTCGCGGTAGATAGCCTGGATGGAGAGCAGCGGCAACTGCCACAGGGTGGCGGGCCACTCCCCTTCCACCTGCTGCCACATCCGGCGACTGCACACCGGCATCAGCCGCTCCCGATAGAGCAGATCGTGCATGTAGCCCGGCCCTTCGGGGGAGACGGTGATGAAACCGTCCGCCACCCTGTCGGAGAGCTCGGGATCTTCCGCCACCATCTCCAGGCTGAGATCCAGCTCGGGATAGAGCTGGCGCAGCCCGGCCAGGCGCGGGATCAGCCACTTCACCGCAAAGGAGCTGTAGACCGCGAGCCGCACCCGCATCTCGCCGCCGCCGCGCAACTGCTCGCTGCTCTGGGCAATCTGGACCAGCCCGGCGGCGATCCCCTCGAAATAGATCTCCCCCTGGGGCGTCAGGGAGAGCAGCCGCCCCTGGCGCAGCAGCAGCCGCTCCCCCAGAAAATCCTCCAGCAGACGGATCTGGTGACTGACCGCACTCTGGCTGACATTGAGCTCCAGGGCGGCGCGGGAAAAACTCAGCAGGCGGGCAACCACCTCGAAATATTGAACGGCGCGCAGGGGGGGCAGCTTCATTATCCAAATTTCTCATGCGTGATGATTTTTTATCATTTTACTGGATAACAGGCCGCGGGCTACCCTCCCCTCATCTGAATCTGGAGGTGGTATGAATGCAGTCGGGATAGGCATCCTCTATCTGGTGCTCGGCAACATGGTGGCGGTCTTCTCCGATGCCCTGGTCAAGGTGCTGGAGCCGGACCAGCCCATTTTCCAGTTTGTCTTTTTCCGCCAGCTCTCCGCAGCCCTGCTGCTCGCCCCCTGGCTGCTCTGGTCCTGGCGGCGCAACCCGCCGGTAGCCCTCAAGTGGCACCTGCTGCGAGCCCACATCTGGGCCGTCGGCGTCTGCCTGATGGTGGTCGCCCTCACCCGGCTGCCGCTCGCCACCGCCAACGCCCTCTTTTATGCCGCCCCGCTGCTGATGGTGCCGCTCGCGGTCTGGCTGGCGGGGGAGGCACTCTCGCGCCAGAAGGTGCTGACGGCGCTGCTCGGCTTCGTCGGAGTGCTCATCGTGCTGCGCCCGACCGAAGTAAACTGGGCCGCCCTGGCGGCGCTCGGGGTGGCGCTCTCCCTGGCGGTCAACAACCTGCTGATCAAGCGCATCCCGCTCCAGCAGCCCATCGCCCAGACCCTGTTTTTCACCAATGTGCTGAGCATGCCCTTCATCCTGGCGCTGGCCTGGTGGGAAGGGGGCGAGTGGCAATGGCAGATGTGGTGGCCCGCCTTCGGCTCCTCGGCGCTCATCATGGTCTACGCGGGGCTGTGCGTGATGGCCTATCGCAAGGCGGAGGTGAGCAAGATCGCCTCGGCGGAGTACACCGGGCTGCTGATGGCGGTCGCCATCGGGGTGTGGCTGTTTGACGAACAGCCAGGGCTGCCGCTGCTGCTGGGGTGCCTGTGCATCATACTGCCGCTGGTCGCCATGGCCCGCAGCAAGCCCAAGCCCAAGCCCCAGGCCGAGCCGGCGCTCTAGCCTGCCGGGTCAAGCAGGGGGGCGACCCTCTGCTGCAGATGGGGGATCACCGCCTGCTCGAACCAGGGGTTCTTCCTGAGCCAGAGGGTGTTGCGCGGGGACGGGTGCGGCAGCGGCAACCAGGCCGGGCCATAGTCCGCCCAGTGTCGCACCGTCTCGGTGAGCGATCCTTTCGCCGCCGCCCTCAGGTAGTAAGCCTGCGCATACTGGCCGATGAGCAGGGTCAGCTCGATGTTGGGCAGCAGCATCAGTACCTTGTCGTGCCAGGTGGGGGCACATTCCGGGCGCGGCGGTAGATCCCCCGACTTGCCCCTGCCGGGGTAACAGAGCCCCATGGGCATGATGGCGATGCGGGATTCATCGTAAAAGGTGGCCTTGTCCACCCCGAGCCACAAGCGCAGCCGATCGCCGGAGGGATCGTCCCAGGGGATGCCGCTGGCGTGTACCCGGGTGCCGGGGGCCTGGCCGATGATGAGCAGACGGGCGCGCTCGTTGCCGCGGATCACCGGCCTTGGGCCGAGCGGCAGGTGGGCCTCGCACAGGCGGCAGGCCCGGATCTGTTCAAACAGGGGATCGAGTCGGTTCATGGGCCCGATAGTACCAGAGTTTTCTCCCCGCTCCCGCTTGTGAAAGGGGCGGCGGATACTTATCATGCAGCCGCCATTGTTTAGTTTAATAAACGGAGAGAGATGAAGAACTGGATGGGCACCGGCAGCGCAGCCCTCTCATTCGTGCTGTGGGGCATGCTGCCCCTCTATTACCAGTTCATGCCCGAGATCAACATGTGGGAACTGCTCTCCCACCGGGTGCTCTGGTCCGTGGTGCTGCTGGGAGGCCTGCTTCTGCTCCTCGGCCAGCGGGTGCCCTGGGGGGCCCTGCGCGGCGATCCCCGGCAGCTCGGCCTCGTGCTGCTGGCGGGCCCCGTGATGTCCATCAGCTGGTGCATGTTCACCTGGTGCCTGACCACGGGCCAGGTGCTGGCCACCAGCCTCGCCTTCTTCATGACCCCGCTGTTCAACATCGCCTTTGCGGTGCTCTTCCTCAAAGAGAAGCTCACCCCGCAAAAACACCTGGCGGTGGCGCTCGCCCTGGCGGGGCTCGCCTACATGCTCTTCTCCTACGGCCAGCTGCCCTGGTTCTCCCTCGTGATGGGGGCCAACTTCGCCCTCTACGGCCTCATCAAGAAAAAGGTGAGACTGGACGCCGGAACCAGCCTCTATCTGGAGTCCCTGGTGCAGTTGCCCGTCGCCCTTCTCATCATCGGCTGGCTGACCTTGCAGGGCACCAGCCAGTTTATGGCCGGTGACTGGACCGATCGCCTGCTGCTGATGGGCAGTGCCCCCGCCACCCTGCTGCCGGTGGGGCTGTTCTGCTATGCGGTGGCGCGCACGCCCATGAGCACGGTGGGGCTGTTGCAATACATAGAGCCGAGCCTCGCCTTCCTGCTCGCCCTCTTCTGGTTTGGCGAGATCCCAGATCCGGTGAAATCCGTGGGCTTTGCCTTCGTCTGGGCCGGCCTGCTGGTGAGCCTGCTGCCCCTGCACCGGCTTGGGCGCCAGCGGGCCAGGTGGCGCACCTCGTGACCCTCGCCACCACCACTCCCTCCCGCTGGTTTGTCTATCTGGTGCGCACCGGCACCGGGGCACTCTATGCGGGGATCAGCACGGATCCCGAGCGGCGACTGCGTCAGCACCAGAGCGGCAAGGGGGCCAGAGCCCTGCGCGGCAAGGGACCCCTCTCCCTGGTATGGCAGCAGGAAGTCCCCGGCAAACCCGAGGCGCTGCGCCTCGAGTACCGCCTCAAGCAGCAGAGCAAGGCGTTCAAGGAGCGCCTGGTGCACGAGCCGGCGCTGTGGCACGGCTGGAGCCTTTCCTGGCTTGCCACCCCGCACACCGATCCTGTGTCGCCCCCATAAAAAGGGCCACTGCAAGCAGTGGCCAAGGAAGGATGAGAAATCAGGGAGGCTTAACGGTAGGTGTTCGACTGCTTGCGCCTGTTGCTGAGTAGCCAGCACACCACCAGCACCACCAGCAACCAGGGCGCCAGCTTGATGATGAGGGCAAACATGCCGGCCAGGGCGCCAAACAGCACGAAGACCCCGCTCACCAGCAGCATGGCCAGCACGGTGAATCCGGTCAGCGCCATGCCGATCAGCACCAGGATCAAGACGATAAATTCCAGCATGTTGTGCTCCTCACGGGCTTGCACTTGCCGGCGGGGCGATCCGGAGATCACCCCAGCCAGCGTTGAAGTTCACGGCGGGGAGGCATGACGAGCACCCCCACCAGATAGAGCGCCAGGGCAAGTGGCGGCATCAGGATCAGGGCGAGCAGGGCCACCACCCGCACCGTCACTCTGGACACCCCCAGCCCTCTGGCAAGACCGGCGCAGACCCCGGTCAGCTTGCGATGGGCGAGATCCTTGGGCCAGGGTGTCATGGTTATGCCTCCACCTTCTGACCCTTGAGCCGGGCCAGTTCCCGCTCAATCTCGTCGTTCAGCTCCAGCTCGCGGAACTGGGCCTCGAGGGACGGATTCTGCCCCAGGGTCGCCGCCTCCAGCTGGGCCTCCAGCTGATCGACCCGGTTCTGGAAGCCGTCGAAGCGGGCCACCAGCTCGTGCATGCGCTGGTTGTCCACCTGGGCACGGGCGCGGATGCGGCTGTGGGCGGTCTGCTCGCGCAGGGTCAGCATCTTCTGCTTCTCCCGCGCCTCGGTCAGCTTGGCCGCCAGTCGCTCGCTGTCGGCGGTGAGCTGGGCCAGCACTTCGGCCACCCGCGCCTTGTCCTCTTCCAGCCGCTCGCACTGCTTCATCTCCGCCAGCTTCTCGGTGAGGGCGGCACGGGCCAGATCTTCGCGGCCCTTCTGGATGGCGAGTTCGGCCTTGGCTGCCCACTCCTGGATCTGGTTGCGCAGCGCCTGCTGATGGCGCTCCAGCTGTTTCTGTTCGGCGATGACGCGGGCGGCCTGGGTTCTCATCTCGACCTGGACCTGCTCCATCTCCTCGATCATCAGCCGCAGCATCTTCTCCGGCTCTTCGCTCTTGTCGAGCAGGCTGTGCAGGTTGGCATTGATCACGTCGGTCAGGCGGCTGAATACGCTCATGGTCTGGCTCCTTGTTGATGGGGTGTCACTCTCTTCCCATGACATTACAAGAGCCGTGCCAGAATATTTTTTCCTTTATTTACAATTAGATGAAAGTTAACAATGGATGTTTATTGGATACGGCGTGGTGAAAAAAACCAACAAGATGGTGATTTTCACCAATAAAAAAGGGAGCCAGCGGCTCCCTCTCTTCTCTGCAACCGGGCTCAGGCCGCCGGCCGATGGCCAAGCTTGCCATCCAGCTCCGCCAGCTTGGCTTCCATCTTCTCCCGGCAGGTGTCGGAGAGCTCGCGGATGCCGGCGGCGCCGTGCTCCTTGCTGCACACCGGGGCCATCACCTCCAGCAGCACCTCACCGTTGTCCCAGCGGTTGAGATCGACCTGACCGAAGTAGCTGGAGCAGACGATGGGCACCACGGGCACCTCGGCCTGGACGGCAGTGTGGAAGGCCCCCGCCTTGAACGGCAGCAGACCACGCCCCTGGGAGCGGGTCCCCTCCGGGAACATCCAGATGGAGGTGCCGCGATGCTTGATGCGATCCACCACCTGGCCGATGGTGCCGATGGCGCGGGAGCGGTTGGAGCGGTCGATCAGCACGTTGCCGGAGAGCCAGAAGATGAGGCCGAAGAAGGGGAGCCACAGCAGGCTCTTCTTGCCCACCGCCACCACGCCGGGCTGCACGGCGCCGGTCACGGTGAAGATGTCGTAGTTGCTCTGGTGATTGCAGACATAGACCGCCGGCCCCACCGATTTGACCTCGTCGGCCACCGTCACCCGGACCTTGAGGCCGATCAGCGGGCAGACCGCATGATACATGCGGGCGAAGACATAGACGTTGTTCGGGTGGCGCGGGCGCACCAGACAAAGCAACAGGCCGAACAGGAACCAGAAGACGAGCAGCAGTGCCAGCAGCAGCACACGGGCAAGTTTGAGCATCGAACACCTCGGAATTTGACTCGGCGCAGTATACTGGTCCCCCTTTTAGCGAACAAGCGTTCGCCAGACAGAACCGACCAGCCCCAGACGCCACCGGCCACCCCGGCTTGCCCCACCCGCCATTGCCCGCTAGGATGTGGCCATCTTGATGAACGGGGCGAGCATGATTTTGCAACAACGCGCGGCGACACGACTCCTGCTACTGGTCTGCCTGCTGGTGCTCAATTGCGCGGCCCAGCCGCTGGCCCGCCTCGCCCTGCTCGATCACGCCGTGAGTTGCCAGACCCTGCCCCAGTTCGCCTCAGCCGACGACCAGGCCGACAAGGGCACGCCCGCCAGTGTGCAGCCCAACAGCTGCCAGCTCAACGGCAAGTGGCTGAGCGCCGCCAGTCTGCTGTGCGTGGAGCAACTCTTTTTCGCCATCGCCTTCGTGATTGCCCTGCTGGTGCCGCTGTCACGGCGCGCGCCGGCACTGCCTCC
This sequence comes from Aeromonas sp. s10, assembly GCF_040907975.1. Classification (NCBI taxonomy): domain Bacteria; kingdom Pseudomonadati; phylum Pseudomonadota; class Gammaproteobacteria; order Aeromonadales; family Aeromonadaceae; genus Aeromonas; species Aeromonas sp. s10. The sequence continues at coordinate 170,104 of NZ_JBFOCV010000033.1, forward strand.
CCCCATCAATGTCTCGCCGCCGGAGCGGCGACTGCACCTCACCCTCTGCGTCTGGCGGGAATGAGTTCAGCCGCGCTTTTTCAGCCTGCTGTCACTCATTTTTTTGCGAGACCCAACACATGTCGAATCTCTTCAAGGCGGCCCTGCTACTGGGCAGCCTGCTGTGGCAATCCAGCGGATTGGCCAGCGATACGGGGTGGCTCACCCGCCCCCAGAACAGTCACGCCAAGGTCAGGCTGCAAGCCGACCGCAGCGTCCCGGATCAGACCCGCATCCTGCTCGATGTCCAGCTGGAGTCCGGCTGGAAGACCTACTGGCACAGCCCGGGTGAAGGGGGCATTGCGCCCCAGATCCTGTGGGATGAGCCGGTCGGCGACTTCCAGTGGCACTGGCCCACGCCGCGCCCCTTCGAGGTGGCCGGGCTCAACACCCAGGGCTATCAGGAGCAGGTACGCTTCCCCCTGAGCCTGGACTACCCGGCCGGGCAGCCGCTCAAGGGCACCTTGCGCCTCTCCACCTGCAGCAACGTCTGCATCCTGACCGACTACCCCTTCACCCTGGCGGCAGATGGGCAAGCGCCGGCTGGCTTTGACTTCGCCTGGGCCCGGGCCATGAGCACCCTGCCACAGACGCTGCCTGCCGACACCCGGGTCGAGCTCGGCTACCAGCATAACCTGCTGCAACTGCGGGCCGAGCGGGTCGAGGGGTGGCAGGAGCCTGCGCTCTTCATCGATGCGCTGGAGGGGGCCGAGTTCGGCAAGCCCGCGCTCGAGGTAAGCGGCACCACCCTGATAGCCCGGGTGCCGGTCAGCGACGGCTGGCAGGGGGATGCCCCTGACTTGCGCGGCCAATCCCTCGGCCTGCTGCTCACCAGCGGCGAGCAGCAGGCCTGGCAGACCCGCGCCACCATCGCCGATCCCCTCGCCCTGCCGGCCCCCGAGCAGCCACTTCTCTGGCTGCTGGGAGCGGCGCTGCTCGGCGGTCTCATCCTCAACCTGATGCCCTGCGTGCTGCCGGTGCTGGCCCTGAAACTCGGCACCGTGTTGCAGCAGCAAGAGAGCGAACAAGGAGGCGTGCGCAAACAGTTCCTCGCCGCCAGCGCCGGGATAATCACCTCCTTCTGGGTGCTGGCGGCCATGAGCAGCCTGCTGCGCGCCACACAAGGGGCGGTCGGCTGGGGGATCCAGTTCCAGAGCGCCGGTTTCATCGGCTTCATGGTGGCGGTGACCCTGCTGTTTTGCGCCAACCTGCTGGGGCTGTTCGAGATAAGGTTGCCCAGCGATCTCAACACTCGCCTCGCCACCCGCGGCGGCAAGGGGCTCGGTGGCCACTTCCTGCAAGGGAGTTTCGCCACCCTGCTGGCCACCCCCTGCTCGGCCCCCTTCCTCGGCACCGCGGTGGCCTTTGCCCTGGCGGCGCCGCTCGGCCAGCTCTGGCTCATCTTCACGGCCCTCGGCCTTGGCATGAGCCTGCCATGGCTGCTGGTGGCGGCCCTGCCGCGCCTCGCCCTCTGGCTGCCCAAACCGGGGCGCTGGATGGGGCGACTGCGCATCCTGCTCGGGCTGATGATGCTGGGCTCCAGCCTCTGGCTGGCGAGCCTGCTTGGCAACCATCTGGGCAGCACGGCCACCGGCTGGCTGATGGCCGCCATGGTGCTGGCGCTGCTGATGGGCATCCTCTGGCGTTATGGTCTGCGCGGTTTCACGCTGGCCCTCTCCCTCTCGGCACTCATCGGCGGCGCCCTGCTGCTGGGGGGCGCCCTCACGGTGAAAGGGAGTGGCAGCGTCGATCGCATCGCCTGGCAGCCGCTCTCCGAGCAGGCCATCGCCGACGCCCTGGCCCAGAACAAGCGGGTCTTCGTGGATGTGACCGCCGACTGGTGCGTCACCTGCAAGGCCAACAAATACAACGTGCTGCTGCGTGACGAGGTGCAGCGCGCCCTGTCGGCCCCGGACGTGGTGGCCCTTCGCGGCGACTGGAGCCGGCCGAGCGATGCCATCTCCGCCTTCCTGCGCCAGCGTGGCGCCGCCGCCGTTCCCTTCAACCAGATCTACGGGCCCGGCCTGCCGGACGGGGAGACCCTCTCTCCCCTGCTGGACAAGGCCGACTTGCTCGACAGCTTGCACAAGGCCGGCCTCGTTCAGGCCGATGCCACCCATTTCTAAGGAGAATGCCATGAGACTGCGAACCCTGACCCTCTGCACCGCCCTGGTAGCCGCCACCCTGGGCACTCCCACGCTGCACGCCGCCCCCTTCACCCCGGAGCAGGAGGCCCGCATCAAGGAGCTCATTCGCGAGACCCTGATCGCCAACCCCGGGATCCTCGACGAGGCAGCCGAATCCTGGGAGAAACAGAACGCCGCGACCCAGCAGGCCCAGATGGGTGACTTCATCAAGGGCAACCAGGACGTACTGTTCAACAGTCCCACCAGCCCGCGCCTCGGCGCCAAGCATCCCAAGCTGACCCTGGTGCTGTTCACCGACTACAACTGCCCCTACTGCAAGCAGTTCGACCCGGCGGTCGCCAAGCTGCTCGCGGCCTATCCGGACGATCTGGGGCTGGTGATCAAGTTGCTGCCGTTCAAGGGACAGACCTCCGCCAAGGCAGCCCAGTACAGCCTGACCCTGTGGCAACAGGATCCTGCCCGCTTCCTCCCCCTGCACGACAAGCTCATGAGCAAGCAGGGGATGCTGACCGAGACGGACATCAACAAGGCGCTGGCCGCCACCGACAACCTGACCCTCAAGCCCGCAGGCAAGGCCACCGAAGAGCTGCGCAACAGCCTGCGCATCGGCACCCTGCTCGGCGTGCAAGGCACCCCGGCGACCCTTATCGGCAACCAGCTGGTGCCGGGTGCCATTCCCTATGACGAGCTGGAGCAGCTGGTCAAAGCCGAGCTGGCCAAGCGGAGCTAAGCCATGGCCGAGGATGCAGGCATAAAGGCCCCCCGCTGGCGCCGCTGGGGCAAGGAGGCGCTCTGGCTGCTGTTGATGGCGCTCGTCATCACCACACTGGTGGATCTGTGGCGCAGCCCCATGCTGCCGGCGGGGGCCATGGAGGCCCCCTTCACCCTGCAGGACGGCACCACCACCACTCTGGCCGAGCAGAGCCGCGGCAAGCCCCTGCTGGTCTACTACTGGGCCAGCTGGTGCGGGGTGTGCCGCTTCACCACTCCCACGGTGGAACAGCTCTGGCAGGAGGGCGAAAATGTGCTGACGGTGGCCCTGCGCTCCGGCAGCGATGAGCCGTTGCGCGCCGGGATGGCGAAGAAGGGGCTGACCTTCCCCACCCACAACGACGAGTCCGGGGATCTGGCCGCCCGCTGGCAGGTGGGGGTGACGCCAACCTTCCTCGTCATCAAGGATGGGGCTCTGGTGAGCAGCACCACCGGCTGGAGCAGCGCCTGGGGGCTCAGGTTGCGGCTGCACTGGGCAAGCTGGTAGCCCCCTTCATGCCAGAGATACAAAGAGCCCGGTATCGCTACCGGGCTCTTTTTCATCAGAGGGCTGACAACCCGCCCTATTGGGCGGCCTCCATCGCCCGCTTCTCCAGATTGGCCTTGATGTCGAGACGCTCAGACTCTCCGATCACCCCGTCACCGTTCTTGTCCAGGCGAGAGAAGAGCGCCTCCTGCCGCGCCATGAACTGGGCCCTGGTGGTCTCCCGCGACGGCTTGAGCTGGCTCATCCGCTCCGGGACCGGCTTGCCAGCCTGTTGCATCACGCCAGCCAGCTTTGCCAGGTTGGCCTCTTTCTCGGCAACCGACAGCACGCCGTCACCGTTCTTGTCCTGCAAGGCGAAACGCTGGGCGGCGCGCTCCATGAACTGGGCCCTGGTGACATCCCCCATCAGCGGCGAGGCGGGCAATATGTCGCTGGCAGAGGCGGCACTGCCTGCCAGCGCGAGCACGAAAAACGCGGACTTGACCATGGCGATGACTCCTTGTGACGGCAGAATCCGGATGGTTCGGACAAGAGGGGGCCGGGCAACGCCAGGGCCTGCCGCCCCCCTCTGCCAGTGTAGCCCCGCCGCCATCTCGCACCGCCCGCTCTTTTCGTACAGAAAGACCGCACTTTCATGGCAGAGGCGCCGGCTTTCCGTTAAAATCTCCGGTTTTTGCCGAGCCTGGTTTGCCGACGTTGCGCCACCAGGTCGACACAGGATGAATTCCACCATGCCAGTGAGGCAGGATCCGTCATGAACAACTACTTCCGGGTCTTGGGCGTCAAGTCCAATGCCAGTGAAAACGACATCAAAAAAGCCTATCGACGGCTGTCGAACCAGTACCACCCCGACAAGCTGCACGGGGCGAGCGAAGAAGAAAAAGAGCAGGCAGCCGCCCGGCTGCACCAGGTAAAGCAGGCTTATGAAGTGCTGTCCGATCCGAAACAGCGGGCCGCCTTTATCAAGGATTTCAACAACGTCATCGTGACCGATCCCGCTGCTGCCATGCAGGAGATGTGGGACCAGTTCTACCCCTGAGCCACCAGGCAAGAAGAGCGACTATGCAAAAAAAATGGGACCAGGCACGGCTCAAGGCCCTGCAAAGCGATGCCAGCGAGAACATCGAATCCTACCGGGATCAGGACGACCCCAAGGGGCTGGAACAGTTCACCGACCAGATGAAGGCCCTGCTGCTGGCCGACATGAGCATGCTGGAGTTCATGCCCGAATACCTGCCGCTCGCCCTCTATGGCCGGGTGCAGTTCCCGCCCAAGGCCAAGTCGCAGTGGAACAAGTGGCTCGCCAGCGGTGAGCAACCCTCCTGGGACGAGTTCAAGGTGAGCGTCGGCTTCAACAACGCCATCCTGCCGCTGGTCAAGGCGGTGCGGGCACAGAGCGAAGATCAGCTGATGGAGGCCTGCGCCGTGCTGTTCCTCCTGGACAACCCGCTGCCCCGCGGCAGCCACCGCGGTGATGACGACTATGAGTTGCGGGACGAAGAAGAGGAAGACGGGGAAGATGCCGACGCCGACTACCACGGCGGCAGTGACCGCTATGGTGATGACGACGGCGATCAGGATATGTACGACGAAGTCCGTTTCTAATTGGGGCAAGGCATGAGCAACAGTCTGATAGAAATTACCGCCATCGAGATCAAAGAGCTGGCCGTCATCGAGCCGAAGCAGGCCAGCGAGAAGTTCGAGCTGATCGCCAAGACCATGTCTGACGACCAGCTGGCAGAAGTGATTGAAAACATTGATATCGTTACCCTGACCCAGATCAACGGCCAGCACGACATCTCCTTCCCCTCCATCATCTCCGAGCTGATGACCCCGGAGCGGATCCGCGACATCGTCTGCCAGCAGCCCCTCTACTGGGAAGAGGCGATCAAGAACAACGCCGACGAGCTGCAACAGCACACCTTCGACTTCCTCAACTACCTGATCCGCACCCAGGAGAGCGAAGCCAAGCAGCGGGAGATCCTCGAGTGCGTGGCCGAGGATCCGGCCGGCCTCTTCTACCTCGCCATCCCCTTTATCGAGTTTTATCGCGGCGATCGCTATGAAGAGGACGAGGGCTATCGCGACGTGCTGCACGCCGAAGAGGAAGATCTCGAAGAGTCCCTGCGCTACAGCGAGCGCCAGCAGGCCGAAGACAGCCACGACTACGCGCTGGACGACCCCCGCAGCCTCTTGATGCTCATTCGCGAGCTGGCCCCCGAGGTGGAAAAATCCATCAAGTCGCTGCTGCGCAACGAGCACTCCACCTGGGACGGCATCATCAACAAGTTTGCCGCCGAGCTGGTGATGCAGGCCAAAGAGAAGAACAAGGTCGAGGAAGACGAGTACGGCGACGTCGACGACATGTTCAGCTTTCTGGATTAAGGAGCCCATTCATGCAGTTAGTCATTCGCGATGCCAACCAGGGCCCTTTTCTGACCCAGGTGCTGCGCTTTGGCCGCGACAACGAACTCTTGAGTCAGCAACAGCTCGCCGCCATCAAGGGCAAGGCGGTGCTGATGAGCCTCAAATTCGCCGACAAGTACTACAACAAGTACAAGATGCACCTGCTGGAGCAGGCGGCCCACGACGTCATCGGCGTGGTGAGCCTCGGCCTGCAGGAGCTATCCCAACGGGATCCGGCCAAGGCCCTGTCCCTGTTGCAGGCACCGGAAGGCCCCATCAAGCCGTTCCAGAAGGGCTGGTCCATGCTCATCACCGTCAGCCCCAAGCAGGCTGGCAACAGCCTCTACGGTGACGTGGATGCGCGGCTCTTGGACAAGATCTCCAGCCCCCCCGATGTGGAGGAGTGGCAAGGGTGGCAGGAGTACGAGAAGGCGCTGACCGAGCACAACAAGAGCCGCCTGATGGAGCTCATCGACCAGCACTTCTTCGCCTGCGAGAGCGACCACCCCACCATGGAGGACAAGCTGGCCGAGGCCCTGCTCTACCGCATCCTCTGCGGCAAGGGCAGTGGCGCAGCCCCGCTCAAGGTGAAGCAGGATCTCAAGCGCAAGCTGGCGCGGGAGATTGAACTCGACGAGGGCTGGTACGACACCGACTACCTCGCTGCCCAGCTCACCCTGATGCTGGGCGCGCTGCCCGCCGACATGGCCGCCGTCCTGCGTCAGGAGCTGAGCCCGGGCTTTGTGCCCAACCTCCTCCACACCCTCGGCTTTGTGCGCCAGTACCAGCAGTTGCAAAAAGAGGACGCCTCGCCGGAGAAGCTCGACAACATGGAGATGCGCGCCGGGATCCGCCACCCCCTGCTCGGCTGGCCCCTCTACCACGACTTCTGATGACGGGCTTTCCCCTTCACGCTGTTCCAACGCCCGGCTTGCCGGGCGTTGTCATTTTTGCAGCTCGCAGATGGCGGCGCCGACCCTATCGGGCAATGGTCCACATGGCGCTCTGCATCCCGGTCTCCCGAAAATCGATCACCACGGGATAGTCGTTGCCACAGCCCGTCACCGTCCAGCGCTCCTGCCAGTGGCGACTGCCCGGCTCCCCCTCGGGAAGTTGGAGCACCACGGGCACGAAGCGCTCCGGCGCGTCACACCCCTTGGTGGTCACCCAGGATGCGACCCCCACCATGGCATCCCGGATCAGCTGCTGATTGGCCAGGGTACCTTCCTGCACGGGTTCACTCGGACTGGCCTCGGCCTGGCACACCAGGGGAAAAAGCAACAGCAGGGCACAGGGTCTCATCACACCTCCAGAGGGGTCAGTCAAAAAGTGGTTCGTTCGGGGCTTTCATCATGACCCGAAACGGCGCCTGACAAAAGAGACCACCAGGGGGGAAGCAGGCGCAGGATCCGGGGCGCAGTGGCGTGCACGCAAGGCGGACTACCTCCTAAGCGTCATTGGCCCACATTTTGTCAGGGATATAATGACTCCCCCATACAAGCCGCCGGGGAGCCAGACCGTGAGCAGAAAGCCGGACCGCATGACCGCCATGCAGCAGATCATCGACGCCGTGAAGGCGGAATTTCCGCTCTACCAACCGGATACCTTCAAATGCGGGCCGGACAACACCTGCATCGGCTGCCCCAAGAAGCTGATGGAGCTGGTGGATACGGACCTCTGCTACTGGCAATATCAGATCGATCGCGGCATCCCGCCCAGCTTCGACGAGCTCAACCGCCTCGGCAAGATGTGCAAAAATATCCGCCGGGCCCTGGTGCGCAATGGCCGCATCCTCGCCTGATGAGAAGCAATATGCTGCCTTCATCGGTTTTTTGTGATGGTTTTATCCACCAGAATGAATCACCACCTTATTTAATGGCTAGGCACGCCTTGTTCACCGCCTATCGTGCTGATGGCCGACGCAGGTTCATTGCCCCAAGGAGCACAATATGACTCAGAACAGCATCCAGACCCGCTACACGCTGGATCCCGCCCTTGCCAGCGCCACCGAACTGGAGCAGGCCATCGCCCGGGCCATCGAGGCCAACAAGCAGGACTTCTTCCCCCTGCTGGAGCGGCTGGTGGATGTGGGTGACAGCCGGGTCAAGCTCAGCCAGAAGGATCCCCTGCGGGTGCTGGGGGTGGAACTCGACGAGGCTCGCACCGGCGGCACTGCTCGCCTCGGCTACGAATCCAACTTTTCCGAGAGCTGCCGCCTTATCGACGAATACGACCAGCACCAGACCAGCGTGGCCTTCACCCTCGACGGGGATCAGCTTGTTTTCGATCTTGAGCTGCCCATCGAGTGGAACTTCGACAACTGATTGGCGGCGGTGCCATTCCCCTGGCGTGTTGTAGCCAGCGGCGCCCCTTTCCCCCCTTTCTGGTGTAGGGTTGTCTGCACAGCAACGGATAAACATCCCGAGGATCACCATGGGTGAGCATCAACCTACAGCATTGCCGGTATTGAATGACAGTGAGCGCCTCGGGCTCGAGCGCAAGAGCGCCGGGGATTTCCCCCTCTATCGCCAGGATCCTCACACCCCGTCTGCCCGTGGCTGGGCACTCATCCTGCTGGGGGTCATCCTGGGGTTTGCGGCACTCTCCGCCCCCATCGACTTTTTCAAGACCACCTCAGGGGGCTTTGTGCCCGCCCTCCTGTTCCCTCTCATTCCTCTGGCCGTGCTCGCCATGGTGGCGGGAACAGGGTGGCGCTCACTGTTTCGAACGCCGACGCGGCGGGATTGTCTCTTGATGCTGGCGATTACCGGCATCAACATACTGGTCTCAATCGCCGTTGCCATGACCATGCAGCACCTGTTCCAGCTGAATGCAAACCCGGTCAACGCCATGCTGGCAGAGGCGTCCAATACGGCGCGCATCCTCTTTTATCTCAAGACGGCGCCCCAGCTCTTCGGCGAGGAGGTGATCTCCATCCTGCCTTTTCTGGCCATCCTCTGGTGTTGTCACCAGAAGCTCGGCCTGACCCGCAAGTCCGCCATCCTCATCGCCTGGCTATCGACGGCTCTAATCTTCGGAGCCCTGCACCTGCCCACTTATGACTGGAATTTTCTGCAATGTTTTCTGGTGATTGGCACGGCCCGCATCGTGCTGCTCAGTGGCTACATCATCACCAAAAACATCTGGGTATCGACCGGCTCACACATCATCAATGACTGGCTGCTGTTTAGCCTGATGCTGCTGCTTGGCAGCCACACAGGCACCTGATGCACGCAATACACAGGCTGGCCATGGATAGAGAGAGCCGTAGGCGTGCCCGCAGCATGGCGGCAGCTTTTTTCGCGAACGTCTGATGACGCTTCGCTAATCAGACCTACGGCCTCCCCTCACCCTGACCCTCTCCCAAGGGGAGAGGGGATCAGCGCCTGCCAACCTGTAGCCATAGCTGTCACTCCATTTAAAAATTGCTGCGATCTGGGCTCCCTTCTCCCCTTGCGGGAGAAGGGCTGGGGATGAGGGGGTCACAAAATAAAATTACCGACCACATTAAGGTAATAGGTTTTTGCGATCGTCTGATTACGCTTTTCTAATCAGATCTACGGGCCTAATACTTGCCCTATTCAATAGACAACGATAGATTATCTACCAGATAATTGAAAACGAAACATCAAAATAAAGGGTATATGATGACGACTCATGATAACTTTATAAAGTCAGTTGAAGATTGGCGTAACATAGTCGTATTAAATGCAGAGAGTAACTCACTAAATTCCTTTGTGGATTCTGTTGTATCATCAAGTCCTGATATAGATAATATGTCCCGTTGGGCTCTAGGCGCCTCCGGTGCAATTGCTGGATTAATTATTAGTAACATCGATAAAGTTGGTTCTGCTTTTTATAACTCGTTTGAGATTAAACTCATGCTCCTCATGCTAGTTATTTCAATTTTATGTGGACTAGGCCAAAGATCATTGGCCGTATTATGTGCCATTCATATCAAAATAAAGGAAGCTTTATCAATAAAGTTAAAGGAAATATTGGCTGATTTTGATGCGGATGCAATGCTAATTAAAGAAATGGCAGAGAATCATGATTTAGATATCTCAGTTGAGTTAAACCTAGAAAGTGTGATAACCACATTCATTGAGATATCACCACGCTCAATCAGATATTTAATAAAGAAAGAGTCTGCAAAATCCATGACCAATCCAGTACACAGCGCAGAAAAAATATTGGGAATCTATTACAGACAAAATATTTGGCTATTGTTTCAAGGTGTATTTTTTATTGCTTTCATTCTCTGCGCAGTAGTTTTTATATAAAGAAGAACCATTTAAAAAATACAATGACACCTTCAAAAACAATTCGACTGCAGCTATACAGAAAATATAAAAACAATCGTGTTTTACAAAAGACTTTATGTTTATAAAATATCTGTACAAACAGGGCGCTTTCGCGCCCTTTATATTTATTACCCTTCCTGATTTTCCCCGGCTGCCGGCTCGGCGCCCGCGACGGGTTCAATCTCGATGCGATCCACGCGCTGCAAACCGCGGGGCAGCTTGGCGCCACGGCGGCCGCGCTCGCCACGGTAGTAGTCAAGGTCAGATGGCTTGAGGGTCAGCTTGCGCTTGCCGGCAAACAGGGTCACCGACTGGCCCTGCGGGATAATGGCCGCCATCACCATAAACTCCTCCCGCGCCTTGACGCGAGCAGAGGGGATGCTGATGAGCTTGTTGCCCTTGCCCTTGCCGAGTACCGGCAGGGTATTGAGCGGGAACAGCAGCATGCGCCCCTCGTTGGAGATGGCCATGCAGAGATCCGTGTCCGGCGCGCCTATCCTCTGGGGCGCCATGACGATGCCCCCTTCCGGCACGGTCAGCAGCGCCTTGCCGTTCTTGTTCTTACCGATCAGGTCATCGTACTTGCAGACGAAGCCGTAACCGGCGTCAGAACAGATGAGATACGGCTCGCCCTCGTTACCCATCACCAGATGGCGCACCTCTTCCCCGGCCCCCAGCGCGAAGCGGCCGGTGAGCGGCTCGCCCTGACTGCGGGCCGACGGCAGAGTATGGGCCTCCAGCGAGTAGGTACGTCCCAGGGTAGAGAGGAACACCGCCTGCTGGTTGCTGCGGCCATGGGCGTGGGCGAGATAACCGTCCCCCGCCTTGTAGGAGAGGCCCTCCACATCCACGTCGTGGCCCTTGGCGGCGCGCACCCAGCCCTTGTCGGACAGGATCACGGTCACTGGCTCGCTCGGGGTCAGCTCCTTCTCGGTCAGGGCCACGGCGGTGGCGCGCTCCACCAGCGGGGTACGGCGATCGTCGCCGTACTTCTCGGCATCCGCCAGGATCTCTTTCTTCAGCAATGTGCTGAGACGGCGCTCGGAACCCAGGATCAGTTCCAGCTTGTCGCGCTCTTCCGCCAGTTCGTTCTGTTCGGCGCGCAGCTTGAACTCTTCGAGCTTGGCCAGGTGGCGCAGTTTCAGCTCGAGGATCGCCTCGGCCTGGGTTTCGCTGATGTTGAAGCGCTCCATCATCACCCGGCCCGGCTCCTCCTCGGTGCGGATGATCTCGATCACCTCGTCGATGTTGAGATAGGCGATGAGCAAGCCTTCGAGGATGTGCAGGCGGGCCAGCACCTTGTCGAGGCGATACTGCAGGCGGCGACGCACCGTCTCACGGCGAAAACTCAGCCACTCGGTGAGGATGGTCTTGAGGTCTTTGACCTGGGGCCGGTTGTCCAGACCCAGGATGTTGAGGTTGACCCGGTAGTTCTTCTCCAGATCCGTGGTGGCGAACAGGTGGGCCATCAGCCCCTCCACATCCACCCGGTTGGAGCGCGGCACGATCACCAGACGGGTCGGGTTCTCATGGTCCGATTCATCCCGCAGGTCGGTGACCATGGGCAGCTTCTTGGCCACCATCTGGGCGGCAATCTGCTCCATGATCTTGGCGCCGGAGGCCTGATGGGGCAGCGCAGTGATGACGATGTCGCCATCCTCCTCGCTCCACACCGCCCGCTGCTTGATGGAGCCCTTGCCGGTCTCGTAGATTTTGCGGATGTCGTCGCGCGGCGTGATGATCTCGGCGTTGGTCGGGTAGTCCGGCCCCTGTACATGGGCCATCAGGGCATCCAGACCGGCATTGGGGTTGTCCAGCAGTTCCACGCAGGCATGGGCCACTTCCCGCGCGTTGTGGGGCGGGATGTCGGTCGCCATCCCCACCGCGATACCGGTCACCCCGTTGAGCAGGATGTGCGGCAGGCGGGCGGGCAGCACCACCGGCTCCTTCATGGTGCCGTCGAAGTTCGGCGTCCACTCCACAGTGCCCTGGCCGAGCTCGGAGAGCAGCAGCTCGGAGAAGCGCGACAGCCGCGCCTCGGTATAACGCATGGCGGCGAAGGATTTGGGATCGTCCGGCGCCCCCCAGTTGCCCTGACCGTCCACCAGCGGGTAGCGGTAGGAGAAGGGCTGGGCCATCAGCACCATGGCTTCGTAACAGGCGATGTCGCCGTGGGGGTGATATTTACCCAGCACGTCACCCACGGTACGGGCGGATTTCTTGTGCTTGGAGAGGGCCGACAGACCCAGCTCGCTCATGGCGTAGATGATGCGCCGCTGCACGGGCTTGAGGCCATCGCCGATATGCGGCAGGGCCCGATCCATGATGACGTACATGGAGTAGTTCAAGTAAGCCTGCTCGGTAAAGGTGCGCATTGGCTGGCGCTCGACCCCGTCCAGACTGAGCTCGATAGCATCACTCATGTGATTATCTCTTTCGGTTCGGGAGCTGGTTGGCGCTCTACTTCATCCAACAGACTGAGCTCGATAGCATCACTCATATGTTTTTCTCTTGCTATGGCGCGCCCCTGGAGGGCACGCCGGAAATGCAGGTCGGCAGGGGGCCGACGGTGAATCACAAGACCCCCTCCCAACCTCCCCCTCCATGAGGGGGAGGAGAGGCTTGGCCCCCTCCCCTTGCGAAGGGGAGGGCCGGGGTACTTGCGACTCGCTTTAGATGATGGCGAGGTTGCCCTTCTCTTCCAGCCATTCGCGGCGATCACCGGCGCGCTTCTTGGCCAGCAGCATGTCCATCAGTTGCAGGGTCTCGTCCCCATCTTCCCCTTCTGCCCCCCCTTCCGCGCCCATGGTGAGCTGCACCAGGCGGCGGGTGTTGGGATCCATGGTGGTTTCCCGCAGCTGTTTCGGGTTCATCTCACCCAGGCCCTTGAATCGGGTCACCATCACCTTGCCCTTCTTCTTCTCGGCTTCGACCCGCTCCAGCACGCCGTTCTTCTCGTCTTCGTCGAGGGCGTAGTAGACCTCCTTGCCGATATCGATCCGGTAGAGCGGCGGCATGGCTACATAGACGTGGCCCTTCTCCACCAGCGTGCGGAAGTGCTTCACAAAGAGGGCGCAGAGCAGGGTGGCGATGTGCAGACCGTCCGAGTCCGCATCCGCCAGGATGCACACCTTGCCGTAACGCAGGCCACTGAGATCGTCCGAGTCGGGGTCGAGCCCGATGGCCACCGAGATGTCGTGCACTTCTTGCGAGGCGAGTACCTGACCGGCCTCCACCTCCCAGGTGTTCAGGATCTTGCCGCGCAGGGGCATGATGGCCTGGAATTCGCGGTCGCGCGCCTGCTTGGCACTGCCGCCCGCGGAGTCACCCTCCACCAGGAAGAGCTCCCCCTGCATGGGATCGGCGCAGCCGCAGTCGGTCAGCTTGCCGGGCAGGGCCGGGCCCTGGGTTATCTTCTTGCGCACCACCGTCTTGGCGGCGCGCATCCGGCGCTGGGCGCTGGAGATGCAGAGCTCCGCCAGCTGTTCGGCCAGCTCGGTGTTGCTGTTCAGATAGAGGCTGAAGGCATCCTTCACCACGCCCGACACGAAGGCCGAGCTCTGGCGGGATGAAAGTCGCTCCTTGGTCTGCCCTGCAAACTGCGGGTCCTGCATCTTGATGGAGAGGATGTAGGCGCAGCGATCCCAGATGTCTTCCGGGGTCAGCTTGACCCCGCGCGGCAAGAGGTTGCGGAACTCGCAGAACTCGCGCATGGCGTCGAGCAGCCCCTGGCGCAGGCCGTTGACATGGGTGCCACCGAGCGCGGTGGGAATGAGGTTCACATAGGATTCGGCGAGGCACTCGCCCCCTTCCGGCAACCAGCACAGGGCCCAGTCCACCGCCGACTGCTCGGAGCTGAAAGAGCCGACGAAGGGCTGCTCCGGCAGGCAGGTGAACTGCTTGACCGCATCGATGAGGTAATCCTTGAGGCCGTCTTCGTAGCACCACTCAAGCTTGATGCCGGTGTTCTTGTCGAGGAACTTGATGGTGAGGCCTGGGCAGAGCACGGCCTTGGCTTTGAGCAGGTGCTCGAGTTTCGAGACCGAGAAGCGCGGCGAATCGAAGTAGCGCGCCTCTGGCCAGAAGCGCACCCGGGTGCCGGTGTTGCGACGGCCGCAGGTGCCGGTGATGGTCAGCTCCTGCACTTTCTCGCCCCGCTCGAAGGCGATGTCATAGACCTGGCCGTCCCGGCGCACCGTCACCTCGACCCGATCGGAGAGGGCGTTCACCACGGAGATCCCCACCCCGTGCAAGCCGCCGGAGAACTGATAGTTCTTGTTGGAGAACTTGCCCCCCGCGTGCAGCTTGCAGAGGATCAGCTCCACGCCGGAGACCCCTTCCTCCGGGTGGATGTCCACCGGCATGCCGCGACCGTCGTCGATCACCTCGAGGGACTGATCCTCGTGCAGGATCACCTCCAGATTGCGGGCGTGACCCGCCAGCGCCTCGTCGACGCTGTTGTCGATGACCTCCTGGCCGAGGTGATTGGGCCGGGTGGTGTCGGTGTACATGCCGGGGCGGCGACGCACCGGTTCAAGGCCATTGAGGACCTCAATGGCATCCGCATTGTATTGAGTGGACATGGAGGGCCTTGCGAATTGACGTTTGGGGGGAATCTTACTCGCTGGGAGGGCCCGGGACAAATGGGGCGCTCGCAAAGGGTGATCCAGAGGGGCTCCGGCCTCCCCGCCCGGGATCAGGCGGGTTCCCCGGGCAGGGCCTGCACAAGCTGGGAGAGGGAGCAGTGGAGTCGCCACACCAGCCCCGCCAGAGCCCGGGCCGCCGGGTCTGCATGTTCCCCCAGCCCCTGGCTGATGCGGTCCAGCTCCGCCAGGGTGCGCCCCAGGGTCTCGTGCTGCACGCCCCCTTCGGTCAGAATGCCTTTCAGGCAGCGCAGACAGCCGTCCCGCACCAGATAGAGGGCCGGATCCCGGCTGCGCCAGAGCCTGAGCTGCCAGACGATGTGGCTGCAATTGAGCAGCACCACGCCCCAGCGCAGCACCCAGAGCCGGGCCCCCTGATCCTGACTCTGGCTGAGCTGGCTCACCGCGTGATAGACCCGGGATTCAAACTCCCCCTCGCTCTGCTGCGGGGCCGGGGCCAGCTGGTCCACGAAATCACGCCGCAGACGATGCATCAGGCGGCGGCTCTTGCGCCGATCCGAGCTAGGTCGCAGCAGCTGGAACGCCAGCCCTGCACTCATCACTCCCAGTGCCTGGGCAAGGCTGCTGTTGACGAAGGCGAGGTAGTCGTAGCTCGGCGGATTGGTGATGGCGAGGAAGGAGCCGAGCAGCACGATGAGCTGGCCCCAGAGCGCCGCCCCCTGGGGGCGCTGCAATTTCAGCAGTTGCAGGGTGATGAGGGCGGGGAACAGCAGGGCACAGAAGATCCAGAAGTCGTCGATGCGGATCATCAGCCCGAACTTGACCCCGAAGCAGATAAAGCTGAGCAGCACGATGGCCTTGAGCATGGTCTGGGCCCCCTTGGCCGGGGCCGGGGTGGCGGAATAGAGCACGCAGCAGATGGAGAGCAGGGTCAGGGCCGCGGCGCCCGCATCCCACTGGGTGTGGATCCAGAAGGTGCAACCCAGCATCACGCAGAGGAAGGTACGCCCCCCGTTGTAGGCCGCCTCCAGGCCGTCGGTGTGGCTGGTCAGAGAGCTGTGGCGCGGCGGCGCCGGCCACTCCTGACCATCGTGGCGGGCCAGCCTTTCCAGCCAGCGCTGACACTCCAGGTAGCTCCAGCAGAAATGGCGTAGCCGCAGCCAGAAGGCCTGACAGCGATAATCGTCCCCCGAACAGGCCACGAAGGGCGCCATCAGGCGGGCGATGCGCAGCTTGTCGCAGCCCCCCTGTCCCAGCTCCCGCAGCACGGCGGCCAGCATGGGGGCCGGGTCGACTGCGCCCTCTGGCCAGTGTTGCAGCATGCGGCGCAGCCCCGAGATGAGACTGACCATCCTCAGCTGGCGATGGAGCAGATAGTTCAGCAACTGGTTGTGGCGACGCAGGCGGTGGTGGCTCCAGACGGCCTGGATGCGCAGCACGTTCAGGGTGAGGATCTGACCGATCACCCCCTCGTGGGCGGTGCGCACATCGGCGCCCGTCTCCCCGAGCCAGAGCAGCTGGGCATGTTCCAGCAGCCGGGTCTGGCTCTTGCCAAGGGAGTCCAGCAGGGTCTCGCCATCGGAGAAACTCGGCAGGATCATCATCATCAGGCCGCCGCAGAGGATGCCGACGATCACCTCGCTCACCCGGGCCTGGGCGATGTCGAAGATATGTTGCGGGTCGGTCAGGTTGACGCAGGAGAAGGCGATGATGGCGGCGGTATAGCCCGCCAGGGCGAAACCGTAGGAGACGTTGTTCTGATGGTGGTTGGAGATGTAGGTGCACCCCCCCAGCCAGAGGGCGATAAGCAGGCTGAAGAGCCAGGGATCACCGATGCCAAGGCCGGTGATCATCACCGCCGCCATGGCGCCGATGAGGCTGCCCACCACCCGTCCCAGGCTCTTGCTGATGACGCCCCCCACGGTGGGAAAGCTCACCACGGCGGCGGAGGTCATGGCCCAGTAGGGAGAGTCGAGTTGCAGCACGAACGCCAGCCAGAGCGACAGGCACATGGCCAGGGCATTGCGCAGGGCATAACGCCACTGGCCGCCGTTGGCCTTGCCCCAGGGGGTCTGGCGCCAGAGCGAGGGGATCACCCTAGTCCCCTATGGTGATGGTACAGGTCGTGCCCGCGATCAAGACCAGATCCGGGGGAATCGCCAGCAGCCTGATCCGCACCGGCACCCGCTGGGCCAGGCGCACCCAGGGCACGTTCGGCTTGACGTCGAGCAGCAGCCCCTCGCTGCCTTCCAGGCTCTGATCGTGAATGGCGCGCCCTATGCTTTCCACCTCCCCCCTGAGTACCCGATCCCCGCTGTAGAGCACCACCTCGGCCGGTTTGCCGGGGGCAATGTGCCTGAGCTTGGTCTCTTCGAAATAGCCCTGCACATAGAAGGAGTGGGTGTCTATCAGGGCCACCAGGGGCACCCCGGCGGTGGCGTAGTTGCCGACCCTGGCCTGCAGGTTGGTGATGTAGCCGTCGCTCGCAGCATGGACCTCGGTCCGGGCAAGGGACCATCTGGCCTGCTCCAGATTGGCCTGGGCCACCTCATAGGCCGCCTTCATCGCCTGGGCATTGAGCCTGGACTCATCCACCGCCTCGGCGGAGATGACGGTGCGGGAGAGGCTCTGGCGACGGTTCGCCTCGTGCTCCGCCTTGTCGAGATCCGACCTGGCCTTGGCCAGGGCCGCGCTGGCGTTGTCCAGCGCGATGCGATAGGGCTCGGGATCCAGGGTGAAGAGCAGCTCCCCCGCCTTCACCAGCTGGTTGTCCTTGACCCCTATCCTGACGATCTTGCCCGACACCTGGGGCGTGATGCTGACCAGCTCGGCCCGCACCTTGCCATCCCGGGTCCAGGGCCCCTGCATGTAGTCGTTCCACAGCCACCAGAGCGACACCAGCGCCAGGGCAAAGACCAGCAGGGTGGAGAAGTATTTGAGGGTCGCAAGGGGTGATTTAGCCATGTAGCAATATCCATAGGGCGCCGCTGACGGCGAGGATGAAGAGGGAGAGATCCATCAGCAGGGGGTGCCAGACATCCCCACCGTAGAGCCAGTCCCGCAGCAGATGGTGCAGCGGCAGCCAGCCCAGCAGACCGAGCAGCACGGCCTTGAACAGGGGCGGAAAGTAGAGCGAGGCCCCGAGGATCAGATCCGGCAGCGCTGAAGCAGTCGTCACGGGTGTGCCCCCTGTTGGCAGAGATGGAATGAAGAGAGAGGCCGGGGTCCGCCGGGAGACGGACAGGGCAAGGTTAACACAGCCATGGCGGGGGCTACACAAGCAGATGACCCCCTGAGGCGTCGTCACGGGAGTGACGCGGCAACACCTCGCCCGTCCTCCCCGCCACCCGTCGGGGCAGTCACCTCGCGTTCAATCGGCTACGGTATCTGCCGGGTGATGCACCCCGTCGCGGGTCGGCACCTCTCCCAGATCGAACGGGTTGACCCCCTCCAGACAGGCGAGGTTGTAGCCATATTCCGCCGGATTGGATCGGCGCTGGTGATGGGTGTAGATGCCGCAGACGCTGCAGAAGTAGTGTTTCGCGGTGCGGGTGTTGAACTGGTAGCAGCGAAGCGCCGCCTCCCCTTGCAGGATGCGGATGCCGGAGAGCGGCACCGAGGCGACGATGGCCCCACGCCGCCGACAGAAGGAGCAGTCGCAGCGGCGCGGATCCACCACGCCATCCGGCAGTGTCAGCTCCAGCACCACGGCGCCGCAGTGGCAGCTCGCCTTGTGTTTCTTCTGGATGGGGGTATTGCCGATGCGTGTGATCATGCTGCCTCCTTGCCGCAGTGTCAGGCTGCGAACCGGTTAATTGAACAGGGTATCCCGCCGCCCTTGTAAAAGATGGTCATGCAGGGTGCGTAGCTGGGACGCCACCACCCGGTGGCGGGAGAATTCGGGCAAGGCGTCGATGGGGAAGTACCCCGCCCCTTTGGTTTCATCGGTGTCGGTAAGCAGAACGCCCCCCGTCACCTCGCACAGGAAGAAGGCCTTGTGGGCGTGGGGCAGCTGCGGGGGATGGGGATGCTTGAGCTTGTCGAACAGGGCCAGCAGTTGCACCGCCCGACAGGCGAGGCCGGTCTCCTCGCTCACTTCCCGCACCACGGCGTCCGCAGGCGAATCGCCGATGTCGCACCAGCCCCCCGGCAGAGTCCAGCAACCGTCACTGCGCTCCTGCACCAGCAGGACATGGCCCGCATCGTTCTGAATGAAGGCCCGCACATCGAGCTTGGGGGTGGGATAGCCGCTGTCGAGGGCAATCCAGTCGTCGATGGCGTCGGGGGCCAGCTCGCTCTGGCTGGCGATGAGCGTCACCGTGGCCGCTCGCAGCGCCTCGAAGCGGGCGATGTCGAAGGGATCGCGGGAATAGGTGAGCCCCGCCTGGGCCGTGGCCAGCACCTGTTCGAGGAAGGCGGCCAACGGCGGCTGCACGGCTAGAGCCCGAGGAAACGGACGATCTGGGCGGGGTAGCGCTCGAAGCCTGTGAAGGCGTGATCGCCGCCGCACTCCAGGGAGAGACGGGCAAAGCGGTATTCGTCCAGCGCCTTGCGATAGTCGAGCACCTCGTCCTCCTGCTGTTGCAGCACCCAGAGCCGCTCGGGAGCAGTCACCGGCACCGCCAGCGCTCTCAGCTCGTCCATGTGTCCGGGCAACAGTTCATAGCGTTCGCCGCTGTAGGGGTTGGTCTGGGGGCCGAGGTAGTCGCAGAGCAGCTCGTGGGGGCGCACCGCCGGGTTGATGAGGGCGGCGCGGCAACCGTATCGCTCGCTCACTCGCGTGGCCATGAAGCCACCGAGGGAGCTGCCCACGGCGCCCAGTCGCAGGGCGCTGCCGTGGCGGGCCTTCAGGTCGGCGATGGCCTGCTCGATGGCAGCCCAGGCGGCCGCAGGGGTGTTGGGCTGGGCCGGGATCACCACCTCGATATCGGGCCTGTTCTCTGCCACCCAGGCCGCCATCTGCTGCGCCTTGGCCGAGCCGGGGGATGAATTGAAACCGTGCAGATAGAGCAGGACGGGCTTCATGGCAACGCCTCAGTAACCGGTGGCATTGGGGTCGGGCACGAACTGCCCCAGCGGCAGGCGCCACACCTGACTCGCCACCCGGCCATCCGGGTGCAGGGTGAGATAGCGCCAGCCCGGGCCGGATTCGTCCAGTGCGAAACCGTCGGAGAGCGGCTTGAACTGGATGCAGGTAGAGGGGCTGGCGATGAGCCGCACTCCGTGGTGCACCTCGTCAAACTCCTGATGGACGTGGCCGAACAGGATGGTCTTCTGCTGCGGGTGGCGGGCCAGCACGGCGAACAGGTCGTCGGCATTCTTGAGGTTGTGCTGATCCAGCCAGGCGCAGCCCACCGGCACCGCCTGATGGTGCAGGGCGATGAGGGCATGGCGCTCGGGATGCTGGCGCAGGGCCTGATCCAGGGCCGCCAGCTGGTGATCCCCCAGCACCCCGTGGGGTTTGCCGCGCACCTGGGTATCCAGCAGGATCACCTGCCAGTGCTCGCCTACCAGCTGCTTGGCCTCGCTGATGCCGGCCGCATGGAGGTATTCGGTCATCAGGGGGCCGTCGTCGTGGTTGCCGGGCAACCAGTAGATGGGGCGAGCCAGGGGGGCCATCATGGAGGCGAAGCGCTGGTAGGACTCCGGGCTGTGATCCTGGGAAAGATCCCCGGTGGCGAGGATGAGATCGAACGGGTGCTCGTTGGCCTGCACCCGCTCCAGCACGGCGGCCAGACTCTGCGCCGTGGGTACGGCCAGCAGCCGCCCCTCGGCACTGGCGAAGAGATGGGTATCGGTAATCTGTAACAGGCGCACACTGCCGTCCGGCGCCTGAGGTAGCTCTGTTTCCAAAATCACGCTTCTTTTTTATGGGTTCGACTAGAGGATGTTAATCAGGCTGGTGCCGTGTTTGAGACAAAATCTCAACCAATCGGCCAAGAATAGATTTACCTGCTCCTTTTCATCCCTGTGATGCATTTTTTGATTGGGATAATCATAACGTGGTTGCAACATTGAAATCTGTTGCGCCGCACACACTTCCGCCATTCGCACATCATGATACAAACGAATCTCTATCCGGGCTTGCAAGTAGCTCGGCAATTCGGGGTTGTGCTGGGCCAGGATCACCTGGCTGGTGAAGCGGCTCTCCTCGTTCACCGTGAGCTGGAACTGCAGGCCGTTGCCGACCTGATAGCGGCGCTCAGCACCCACGCTGCCGCCAGGCGGCAACAGTTTCATCAGCGCCATGTAATTGACCTCGCAGGTACGCTGCAAGGACATCAAATCAGGCACATAGCGCTTCATCGGGCTCTGGACTAATGACATGTCGCGGCTCCCTCAATCAGGGTCCATGAAGGGTGGACCCACTGCACAGTGTTCCAGTCGGACACAGGGCACCTGACCCGGGTCTGAACGAGCGTCACCTCAGCGCCCCGCCAGCCAGCGTGCCCGCAGCTCGCCGTGATTCAGGGCCAGCCACTGCAGGGCGATGACGGAGGCGGCATTGTCGATGCGCCCCTCTTTGAGCCAGGCATAGGCCTGCTCGCGGCTCACCACGTGGACCCGGATGTCTTCCCCCTCTTCCGCCAGACCGTGGATCCCCTTGGCCTGACTGGCATCCACCTCGCCCACGAACACCTCGATGCGCTCGGTGCTGCCACCCGGGCTCACCAGATAGCTGATGGCGTGTTCGCAGCGTCCCACCTCGATCCCTGCCTCTTCTACCGCTTCGCGCCGCACCACTGCCTCGGCGGTCTCCCCTTCATCGATGATGCCGGCCACCAGCTCCAGCAGCCAGGGGGTGGCGCTGGTCTCCATGGCGCCGATGCGAAACTGCTCCACCAGCACGATCTCGTCCCGCACCGGATCATAAGGCAGCAGGGCGGCGGCATGGCCACGTTCGAACAGTTCCCGGACGATGGGGGCGTTCCAGCCACCGGCAAACAGCCTGTGTTGCAGGCGGTAGACATTCACCTTGAAGAAGCCATTATATCCAGCTGATTTTTCAATGATTTTCACATCATCGCTGGAGTAGTGGCAGGTTTGAGGCAAGGCTTGCTGTGACATTCGAGACTCCTGCCAGCTTGACTTGGCTTGGTTTGACCATAATATTCGGGGGCATGAATGAACATTCATTCACTCGCTCTCGCCGACGATGAGGGAAGGATTTTAGCAGCCACAGGGCATTTGGCTAGGCGCGTTGCCGAGAAAACTCGCCCCGGACCTTGACGTTTCCGCAGCTGGAAAAGAGACAGTTCGCAATGAAATCTGCTTATAGTAGAGTGGTTAAGCTGAAATCAAGCTTGGTCGGTGACAATCCCCCCTTCATCCAGCGGACAGCTTTGGGTTGATACAAAAGGTTAAAACTATCATATGAAAAGAACACTCTTGTCAGTCATGGTGATGCTGGGTGTGAGCGGCGCCGCTCATGCCGAAAACCTGCTCGATATTTACCAACAGGCCCAGATCAAGGACACCCAGCTGCTGGAATCCAAGGCCAAGCGGGACCAGGCCTTCGAGAAGATCAACGAATCCCGTGCAGCCCTGCTGCCCCAGATCAACCTGGGTGCCGGCCTGAACTACCTGCAAAACAAGAACGACACCATGACCAACACGGGCGCTACCGGCTCCGTGACCCTGGATCAATCCATCTACCGTCGCAGCAACTGGGTCAACCTGGATCTGACCGAGAAGAGCGCCACCCAGTCCGACGTGGCCTACAACCTCGAGTACCAGAACCTGATGCTGCGTACCGCCCAGGCCTACTTCGACGTGCTCAAGGCCATGGATACCCTGGAATTCGTGCGTGCCAACAAGACCGCGGTCGAGCGTCAGCTTGAACAGACCCAGCAGCGCTTCGAAGTGGGCCTGACCGCCATCACCGACGTGCACGAGGCCGAGGCCGAGCGCGATCAGGCGCTGGCGGACGAGATCAATGCCGAGAACACCCTGGACAACAGCTACGAGAGCCTGCGCGAGCTGACCGGTATCGACCACCGTCAACTGGACGTGCTCAACACCGATCGCTTCAGCCCGCAGAAGACCGCGTTCAACTCCGACAAGTGGCTGGAACTGGCCCTGGACAAGAACCTGGAGCTGCACAGCGCCCGCATCGGCAAGGACATCGCCAAGGAGCAGATCGATCTGGCCAAGACCGGTCATGAACCGACCCTGGATCTGGGCGCCGGCCTGAACGCCGGTTACAACGATTACAAGGACGAGATCCGCAACCCCGAGAGCAACAGCAATCAGGGCAACATCGGCCTGAACTTCAAGCTGCCCATCTACACCGGCGGGGCCACCACCTCCCAGGTCAAGCAGGCGCAGTTCAACTACGTGGCCGCCAGCGAACAGCTCGAGCGCAGCTTCCGCTCGGTGCAGAGCACGGTCCGCTCCTCCTACAACAACGTGAACGCCAGCATCGGCTCGGTCCGCGCCTACAGCCAGTCCGTCATCTCCGCCGACAGCGCCCTGAAGGCGACCGAGGCCGGTTACGAGGTGGGCACCCGCACCATCGTCGACGTGCTGGACTCCACCCGCAAGCTGTATCAGGCCAAGCAGAAGCTCTCCGAGGCCCGCTACAACTACATCCTCAGCATCCTCTCCCTCAAGCAGGCCGCCGGCATCCTGGAGCAGAAGGATCTGGAAGAGGTGAACCAGGGTCTGATGCCCGCCGCCCAGGTCACCAAGAAGTCCTGAGCCAGGCGCACACCATGAGAAAAGGCGACCCCGGGGTCGCCTTTTTCATCTCTGTTCGCCGCTGGAAGTGCGTTGGTCGGGGCCTGCCAGGCAGCGGCCATGTCACCGACCCGGCAGCCCCATCAAAAAACCCGGCCTTGGCCGGGTTTTACGCTTATCCGCGCTCGCGGATGGTCTTGATGATGTCGGTGGTGGAGCAGCCGTCCTCGAAGTTCAGCACCCGCACCTCGCCGCCATTGGCGGTCACCTCGGCGTAACCGGCGATCTCTTCGGGCTTGTAGTCGCCCCCCTTGACCAGGAGGTCTGGCAGGATCTCGGCGATCAGACGCTGGGGAGTGTCTTCGCTGAAGGGGACCACCCAGTCCACGGCACCCAGGGCCGCCAGCACAGTCATACGGCGCTCGGTCGGGTTGACCGGGCGACCCGGCCCCTTGAGGCGACGCACGGACTCGTCGGTGTTCACCGCCACGATCAGGCGGTCCCCCAGCTTGCCCGCATTGGCCAGATAGGAGACATGACCCGCGTGCAGAATGTCGAAGCAGCCGTTGGTCATCACCACCTTCTCGCCGCGCAGACGGGCGGCCTGGACGGCCACCTTGAGCTGGGCCTCGGACATGACGCCAAAGCCGGTCTCCTGCTCGGTGTAGAGGGCGTTGGCCAGTTCCACCGGGCTCACCGTGGAGGTCCCCAACTTGCCGACCACGATGCCGGCGGCGGTGTTGGCCAGGGCGCAGGCCTCGTCCAGACTCTTGCCTGCGGCAAGGGAAGTCGCCAGGGTGGAGATGACGGTGTCACCGGCACCGGTGACGTCATAGACCTCGTGGGCCTGGGCCGGCAGGTGCAGCTCGGGCTGCCCTTCGCGGATCAGGGTCATGCCGTTCTCGGAACGGGTGACCAGCAGGGCGTCCAGCTCGAAGCGCTTGACCAGCTCCAGCCCCCTGGCGACCAGATCTTCTTCCCCCTTCACCTTGCCCACCACGGCCTCGAACTCGGACATGTTGGGGGTCAGCAGGGTGGCACCGCGGTACTTCTCGAAATCGGTCCCCTTGGGGTCGACCAGCACGGGGATGCCGGCGGCGCGGGCACGCCGGATCATGCCGGGCACGTCGTTGAGGGCGCCCTTGCCGTAGTCGGAGAGGATCATCACGTCCGCCTGGGGCAGCGCCTGCTCCACCTTGCCCATCAGCAGGCTGGCATCCACGTCGTGGAAGGCCTCTTCGAAGTCGAGGCGCAGCAGCTGCTGGTTGCGGGACAGCACCCGCAGCTTGGTGATGGTCGGATAGTCGGTCAGGCGCACGAAATCACAGGCAACCTTGACTCCGGCCATCTGGCTGGCGAGGGCATCGGCGGCTTCATCCTGACCGGTCAGGCCCAGCAGCACGGCCTGGGCGCCGAGGGCGGCGGAGTTGAGCGCCACGTTGGCGGCGCCACCCGGACGCTCCTCGATGTGCTCGACCTTGACCACGGGGACCGGCGCCTCGGGGGAGATCCGGCCGGTAGGGCCATGCCAGTAGCGATCCAACATGACATCGCCAACGACCAGGATGCGGGCTTTTTCAAACTCGGGCAGGGTGATTTTCATCTGTATCGGCTCTCAAAACCTGAAAAATTCAGCGGCCGATTTTATCACACTCTTTTCCGGGGCGTGAAAAAAGCACGGCCCTGCCCCCTGACGCCCCCTCTGACCAGATGACGGCGATTCGCGCCCGCCCCCGCTTTTCGGATAGAATCCTCGACATGCGAGTGACCGCATCCGCGCCGGGCCACCCCACACGGGCCCCCCGGTTCGGTCGGACTCCCCCCTTTGCCTTTGCGAACAAGAGACTCTTCATGGCCCAAGAACACGCTCCCCGCCTCGAACCCCGTCTGTTCCATCCCCGTTACTGGGGGAGCTGGCTGGGCCTCTCCCTGCTCTGGCTGCTGGTGTTGCTGCCCTGGCGCAGTCAGATGTGGCTGGGCCGCCAGCTCGGCACCCTGGCCCGCAAGCTGCTGAAATCCCGCGTCAAGATTGCCCGCCGCAACCTGGAGCTGGCGATGCCCGAGCTCAGCCGGGATGAGCGCGAAGCCCTCCTGGTGCAGAACTTCGAGAGCGTGGGTTGCGCCATCTTCGAGGTGGGCATGGCCTGGTTCTGGCCAGACTGGCGGATGCGCCGCCTGATGAAGGTGGAAGGGGAAGAGCACGTCATCAACGCCATGGAGAAGGGCCAGGGGATGCTGCTGCTCTCCTGCCACTTCCTGACGCTGGAGCTCAATGCCCGCTGCTTCGGCCTGGTGCGCCCCGGGGTCGGTGTCTATCGCCCCAACACCAATCCGGTGCTGGAGTACGCCCAGTACCACGGTCGCTGCGCCTCCAACAAATACCTGGTGGACCGGATGGACGTGAAGGGGATGATCAAGGCGCTGCGCAACGGCGACGCCCTCTGGTATGCACCGGATCACGACTACGGCAGCCATGCCAGCGTCTTCGTGCCCTACTTCGCGGTGGAGCAGGCCGCCACCATCACGGGGACCGCCACCCTGGCCCGGGTGAAGAACACCGTCACCCTGCCCTGCTACAACATCCGCACCCGGGAGGGCTACACCCTGCATATCGGGGCCCCGCTCGCGGACTACCCGAGCGGTGACGACATGGCGGATGCCAGCCGCGCCAACCGCGAGATTGAAGCCGCCGTGCGCAAGGCACCGGAGCAGTACATGTGGCTGCACCGCCGCTTCAAGACCCGCCCCAATCCGGACGATCCCGGCTACTACTGATGCCCTCCCGCCCCGTCGACCGGGCAAGTCCAGACGACAGGACAGGATGGCACCGCGCCCCATGAAAAAGCCCTCGCACTGCGAGGGCTTTTTTGTTGGCTGCCAGCGTCTGCCTTACTGGCGGATCAGGCGGTAGATGGCGTAGCCGGGGTGCTTGGCGTCATCCATCGGCAGGGTGGACTGGTACGACAGATCAGCCCCCGCCAGGGCCTTGGCCTCGTCGGTCGGCGAGGAGTAGAGGCGCACGTCCACGTTGGCGGGCAGGGCCTTCATGTGCCAGTTGTTGTTGGCCGCCGGGCTGAAGCCAGCCGGGTTGTCCGCAGACTGGGCCTTCAGGTACTGGGCGATGATCTCCCGCGTCTCGAAGGGATCTTCATGGACGATGTTGCTGCCGTCGATGCCCGGGAAGTGGCCGCCGCCGCTGGCGCGGTAGTTGTTGGTCACCACGTAGAACTTCTGGGCCGGGTCCACGGGCTGGCCGTTGAAGGTGAGGCCGCTGATGCGCTGGCCGTCGCTCACCTTGACCCCGTCCTTGCTGTAGCGGGCCGGCTGGGTGATGTCCACCTCGTAGCTGACCCCGTCAATCACATCGAAGTTGTAGGTGGGGAAGCTCTCGTTCACCAGCCACTGCACCTCTGTCTTGCCGGTGTCGATCTGGTTGAACTGGCCGGCGCTCATCTCCAGCCACTCCTTGACGGTGGCCCCGTTCACCTCGACCACCTGCAGGGTGTTCGGATAGATGTAAAGGTCGGAGACGTTGCGCAGGGAGATGTCACCCTGGGCCACGTAGGTGAAGTCGTTGATGCCGTTGCGACCGCCACGGAAGGGGGCCGCCACCGAGAGGATCGGGTAGGACTCCTTGAGCAGGCCGTCTTGTTGCAACTGCTCCGCGTGGCGGCGCTGGGCATCGCTCACCAGCTGCACCGAGGGGTCGTCCTGCACCAGGGCGAAGAAGCTGTGGATGGGGGAGGTGATCTTGCCGAGCGGCTCGTCCAGCCACTGGTTGGTGGCGTCGTGATCCGCCTGCACCAGGTCCACCACCCGCTGATCCACCGCACTGCCCTCGCTGGCGTCTATCTTGCGCAGGCTGGCCTGGCTCTGCTTCACCTGCCACTTGCCGTCCACCTGCTCCAGCTTGAGGTCGATGATGCCGAGGTGGTTGCCCCAGTAGCCGGGCATCACGGTGGGAATGCCGCTCAGGGTACCGGCCTGGTTGTCCACCTCCGGCAGATCCGGGAAGTCCCCGGGGAAGTTCTTGTGGGCGTGGCCCAGCATCAGGGCATCCACCCCCTTCACCTTGGCCAGATGCCAGGCGGAGTTCTCCATCATGGCCTCGTAGCTGCTGGCATTGATGCCGGTGTGAGCCACCACCACCACGATGTCGGCGCCCTTGGCGCGCAGCTCGGGCACATAGTGATTGGCGGTCTCGACCATGTCGGCCACCACCACCTTGCCCTCCAGATGACGCTTGTCCCACTGCAGCACCTGGGGCGGGGTCAGACCCAGGATGCCCACCTTGACGCGCTGGCGCTGGCCCTTGTCATCGGTCACCTCGCGCTCCAGCAGCAGATAGGGGGTGAACTTGTTGCCGCTCCAGTCAATCTGTCCCTTGGCATCGCGCTTGAAGGCCCCCGCCTCGAACACGTTGGCGTTCACATAGGGGAAGTCGGCTCCCGCCAGCACCTTGCCAAGGTAGTCCAGGCCGTAGTTGAACTCGTGGTTGCCCAGGTTGCCCGCGTCGTAGCCCAGCTCGTTCATCGCCTTGAACACCGGGTGCGCCTGTTTCTCGAGGTAGCCGGCACCGGACTGCTCGAAGATGTAGTCCGCCAGCGGCGTGCCCTGAATGAGGTCACCGTTGTCGAGCAGCAGGTTGTTGGGGTTCTCGGCGCGGGCGGCGCGGATCAGCAGGGCGGTGCGGGAGAGGCCGAACTTGCGATCCTCCTTGTTCTGGTAGTAGTCGTACCCCAGCACGTTGGAGTGGATGTCGGAGGTCTGGATCAGGCGCAGGGAGACGGTCCCCGGCTGCGCCTTGCTGTCATTCTCGTTGCTGCAGGCAGACAGCAGCACGATGGCGGCAATAGCCCCCAGCTTCATGGTGTTATTCACTGTTTTTTCCCTTTTATTATGAGTAACGCTTTACCAGCGCCGGGAATTTAACAGACGAATATGTCAGCAGATGGCACCGGGACTCATTTTTATGAAGCCCGGCACAAAAATAGCCTCATGAGGCCGGTATGGCACCCAATGCCAGCTTGGCCGCCAGCACCAGCATGATGAGACCTACAACAAGATCAATGGCTTGCTGCACCCGGCCCCGGGCAAGCCAAGGGGAGAGTGCCGCCGCCCCGAACGCCAGTCCGTAGAACCAGACCAGAGAAGCCAGCATGGCCCCCGCCGCGAAGGCGGGTCTGAGCTCCTCGGCAAACTGGCTGCCGAAGGAGCCAAGCAACATCAGGGTATCCAAGTAGACGTGGGGGTTGAGCAGAGTGACTCCGAGGGTCATGGCCAGCACGCTCTTGACCCCCATCAACCGGGGCGAGTCCGCCAGGGCCGCCTCCTGGCCGCGCCAGGCGCTGCGCAGGGAGCGCACCCCGAACCAACCGAGGAAGAGCACGCCGCCCCAGGTCAGCAGGGCCAGGCCTATCGGGCTGGCCGCCAGCAGGTTGGCCCCGCCGAACACCCCGATGCCGATCAGCACGAGATCGCACAGGCAGCAGAGGGTCGCCGTCAGCAGGTGGTGATTGCGGTGAATGCCCCGGCTCAGCACGAAGGCATTCTGGGCCCCGATGGGGATGATCATGGCAAGGCCGAGGGTAAAGCCTTGCAGGGTGGTGGCGAACATGGGGATGCGTTCCTGTGAAAGAGAGAAACGCACTATAAGGGGGCGCGGGTAATCAGAGAAATTCATTCATTTTCTGATGCATTCATAAAACTGATGAAAACCGGGCCGAAACCACACAAAGAAGGTTGTCAATTGCAGGATCTGACAATTGTGGGGTCACAGCCCCGCCCCGAGAATCGGCGGCAGGATGGGACGGCGCAGGACAGCGGTGATGGCGACAGAGGGGATGCCAGGCGATGAGCCGGTGCCGCCGGGCCTGTATTCACTGCAGCAGGGAGGGGAAGTTGGTGACCACCACCTGCTCCAGGTTCGGCAGCAGGATGCCGCTGCTCACCCCCTTGGCGATGGCCTGGTAGCGGTTCATCGACCCCGTCTTGCGGGTGACCTGATTGAGGTGGTAGTTCACGGTGCGCTCCGTGATGCCGAGGATGCAGGCGATCTCCCCCGATGTCTTCCCTTCGCTGGCCCAGAACAGGCACTCGGTCTCCCGCTCCGTCAGGGGCTCCTGGGGATCGTCCTCCCTCATGCTCTGGCGCACGATCCGGATCGCCGCCTCGAAGATGTAGTTGGACATCCAGGAGAGGATGGGCGAGGACTCCAGCATCAGATCACTCGATGCCCGCTCCCGGGTGATGAAAGAGAGTATGCCGTTTTCCCCCGCCGCCCCGTGCAGCGGGAACGAGATGCCGTTGCGCAACCCGAATTCCGCCGCCAGCCCCATCACATCCATGCTCCCCTCTTGCAGGAAGCGCGCCTTCTCGTCCAGCCGGTTCCAGTAGATGGGCAGGGTCTGCCTGCGGGCGAGCTGGATGATGGGATCGCAGGCCAGCATGTTGTTCAAGGTGTAGGCCTGTACCCAGGAGTCGGGGCACTGGTTGAACAGCACCACCTTGGGCCTTTGCATCGACATGGGCAGGATGAGGGCGAAGCGGTAGTAGTCGTAACCCATTCCCAGGGTGAAGCGGCCGATGAGCTCGGACAGCCGGTTGCCATCGGTCACCAGCGTGAAATGTTCCAGGTACTCAAGCAGTTGGTCGCGTGTCATAGGCAAGCCTCCCCTGGCCAAGGCCTTGGATTATAGCGCCTAACCATGAAATGGAGAGACATGAATGCTTGTTTTCAAAGGAAAATTGAAAGAACACCCCAGATGGGAGGTCGAAAACGAGCTCTACCGATTTCGCAACCGCGTCTTCTCCGATCGACTCGGTTGGGACGTGGAATCCCGCCGTGGCCTGGAGCGGGACAACTTCGACAAGCCCGACACCCACTGGGTGCTGATTGAAGACAAGCAGGGGCTGTGCGGCTGCATCCGCCTGCTCAGTTGCGCCCAGGATTACATGCTGCCCAGCATCTTCCCCACCGCCCTCGCTGGCGAAGCCCCGCCGCGCGGCAACGACGTGTGGGAGCTGACCCGCCTCGCCATCGACGCCGACCGGGCCCCTCGCCTGGAGAACGGCATCAGCGAACTCACCTGCGTCATCTTCCGCGAGGTGCTGGCCTTCGCCAGGGAGCAGGGGATCCGCGAGCTGGTGGCCGTGGTCAGCCTGCCGGTGGAGCGCATCTTCCGCCGCCTCGGCCTGCCCATCGAGCGCCTCGGCCATCGCCAGGCGGTGGATCTGGGGGCCGTGCGCGGAGTCGGCATCCGCTTCCACCTGGACGAGCGTTTCGACCGCGCCGTCCATCGCCCCCTGCAGGGCCATTACCGGCCGGCGGGGGATGCACTGCTCGCCGTCATCTGAGCAAAAAAAGTCCCGGGACCGGCCCGGGATTCAAGACGCTCGCTATGGTCCGTTTCCACCCCATGCAAAAACGGACCGGATGAGTATCTTATGAATCTCATGTCAGGACTACTGTCACATCTCACAGGGGCGGCCCCGGGCACCGGCCCCCTCCATGGGGGCTGTCAGGTTGTCCTCTGGCGCTCCCTTGAGTAGCATTCTTGCTGAACTCCCTTTTTTCATAAGGAATGCTGATGAAGACGCTGGACTACAAGCTGCTGCTGGCCCTGGACGCGGTGATCCGGGAGCAAAACTTCGAGCGTGCCGCCCAGCGCCTGCACATTACCCAGTCCGCCATCTCCCAGCGCATCAAGCAGCTGGAGCAGCAGTTTGCGGAGCCGCTCATCATCCGCAGCCAGCCGCTGCAGGCCACGGGGCTCGGCCAGAAGCTGCTGGCCCACTATCGCCAGGTGCGCCAGCTGGAGCTGGAGCTGGCCGGCGAGCTCTCCCCCGACGAGCCCAGGGCCCCCATCCGGGTCAGCATCGCCGTCAATGCCGACAGCCTGGCCACCTGGTTCCTGCCCGCCCTGGCGCCACTGCTGGAGCAATACCCCATCGAGCTGAACCTGCTGGTGGATGACGAGAGCCGCACCCTGGACCGGGTGCGCGAGGGGCAGGCGTTCGGCGCCGTCAGCCTGCAACCCCAGCCGCTGGCGGGCTGCTGCGTCGACGAACTCGGCGAGATGCGCTATCTGCTCACCGCCAGCCCCGCCTTCGTCGCCCGCCACTTCCCGAACGGCCTCACGGCGGCAGCCCTGGCCAAGGCGCCGGCGGTGGCCTTCGATCAGCGCGACGACATGCACATCAGCTACATGGCCCGTCATTTCGCCCTCCCCCCCGGTGGCTACCCCTGCCACACGGTGCGATCCTCCGAGGCCTTCGTCGCCATGGCGGAGCAGGGGCTGGCCTGCTGCCTCATCCCGGAATTGCAGATCCGCCAGCAACTGGAAGAGGGGCGCCTGCTCGATCTCAACCCGGATCACCACCTGGTCGAGCAGCTCTACTGGCACCGCTGGGTGCTGGAGCGGGGGCTGCACAAGCAGATATCCCAGCGCCTGATCCAGCAGGGGCGACGGGCACTGCAACCCCGTTGAGGGGGCCATTCACCTTGGCTTTGGGGGGGTAAAAACGTATAGTGCTGGGCGATTAACCATCAGGTCTCCACTCAGGTTCCCCATTTATGTTCCAAGACAATCCGCTGCTGGCCCAGCTCAAGCAACAAATCCGCGAAAACATCCCCAAGAAAGAGGGTGTGATCCGCGCCTCCGATCGGGGCTTCGGCTTCCTGGAGGTCGATGAGAAGACCAGCTATTTCGTGCCGCCTCCCTACATGAAGAAGGTGATGCACGGTGACCGGGTGAGCGCCCTGATCCGCACTGAAAAAGAGAAAGAGGTGGCCGAGCCGGATGCCCTGCTGGAACAGGCCGTCACCCGCTTCGTCGGCCGCGTCAAGATGTTCCGCGACCGCCTCAACGTGGTGCCCGACCACCCCCTCATCAAGGACGCCATCAAGGCCCGCGCCAAGAAGGGTCTGGACGAGAAATCCTTCAAGGAAGGGGACTGGGTGGTTGCCACCCTCAAGCGCCATGCCCTGGTGGACGGCAACTTCTCCGCCGAGATCACCCAGCTCATCGCCACCCAGGAAGATCACAACGTGCCCTGGTGGGTGGTGCTGGCGCGCCACAACCTGGCCCAGATTGAACCGGCGGACCTGCCGGAGTGGAAGGTGATCGAAGAGGAAGAGCTGCCCCGCCGGGATCTGACCCAGGTTCCCTTCTTCACCATCGACGGTGCCAAGACCAAGGACATGGACGATGCCCTGGCCATCACCAAGCTGGAGAACGGCTGGGAGCTGCTGGTGGCCATCGCCGACCCGACCGCCTATGTGGCCGAGGGGAGCGAGCTGGACAAGGAGGCCGCCCAGCGCGCCTTCACCGTCTACATGCCGGGGCGCAACGTGCCCATGATCCCGCGCACCCTCTCCGACGAGCTCTGCTCCCTGAAAGAGGGCGAGGAGCGCAACACCCTGTGCGCCCGTCTGCTCATCGCCGAGGACGGCCTGCTGCTGGAGGAGACCGAGTTCTTCGCCGCCCGCATCGTCTCACATGCCCGTCTCAGCTATGACGACGTCTCCGACTGGGCCGAGCACGGCAAAGCGCTGGATATCGACGCCGGCGTCCTGGCCCAGCTGCCCCTGATGAAGGCGATGACGGAGGCCCGCATCAAGTGGCGTACCGAGCATGCCCTGGTGTTCCCGGACAGACCCGACTACGACTTCGAGCTGGGTGAAGACGGCGAAGTGCTGGCCATCCACGTGGAGCCGCGCCGCATCGCCAACCGCATGGTGGAAGAGTCGATGATCGCCGCCAACATCTGCGCCGGCCGCGTGCTGGGCAAAGAGGTCGGCTACGGCATCTTCAACGTCCACACCGGCTTTGACGAGGAGTCCCTGGACGGCGCCATCGAGCTGCTCAAGACCGCCGAGGCCCCGTTCGAGAAGGAAGAGATCGCGAGTCTCTCCGGCTTCTGCGCCCTGCGCCGCTGGATAGACAACCTGGACACCCGCTGGCTGGACGGCAAGATCCGCCGCTTCCAGAGCTATGCCCTGATGTCCGCCGAACCGGGCGCCCACTACGGCCTGGGTCTGGATGCCTACGCCACCTGGACCTCCCCCATCCGCAAATACGGCGACATGGTCAACCATCGCCTGCTCAAGGCGGTCATCGCCGGCAAGACCCCGGGTGAGCGCCCCAGCCTGGAGCTGACCGAGCACCTGACTGCCTGCCGCCGCCTGCACCGCATGGTGGAGCGCGACATCGGCGACTGGCTCTATGTGCGCTACCTCAAGGCCGATGCGGGCACCGACAAGGTGTTCAACGCCGAGATCATCGACGTGATGCGCGCCGGCCTCAAGCTGCGCCTGCAGGAGAACGGCGCCGTGGTCTTCATGCCCGCCCGCCATATCCTGGACAACAAGGATCGGCTGGAGTGCAACTGGGACAACGGTCGCGTCTATCTGGACAAGACCGAGGTGGTCTACGAGCTCGGCCAGATCATCGAGGTGAAGCTGACCGAGGCGGTGGAAGAGACCCGCTCCCTCATCGCCAAGCCGGCGGTGG
This sequence comes from Aeromonas sp. s10, assembly GCF_040907975.1. NCBI lineage: Bacteria > Pseudomonadati > Pseudomonadota > Gammaproteobacteria > Aeromonadales > Aeromonadaceae > Aeromonas > Aeromonas sp. s10. The sequence goes on from NZ_JBFOCV010000033.1 coordinate 204,055, forward strand.
ATCTGGTGCCGGGTCCGGCGCCGATCGCCCCTGCCAGCGAGGCCGATGCAGCGCCTGCCGACGAGGCCCCCAAGGCGCAGTGATCCCCCTGCTTGTCTGCTCTGCAAAAGCCCGCATCCTGCGGGCTTTTTTTATGGTTGCGCTCCGCGGGCAGACGGGATGGGAGACCCGCTCGCAGGCCCCTGCCTGCGTCGCTACCGGCAGGGAGGTGCGAGACGGGAGCGGCTCAGGATCCACCCCTCGGCGTCACAAGAGGCCTTGTCGGAACCAATCCTCTCGGGGGAAAAAACTGAAAGTGGGTTACAAAATAAATGATTCATTGATGATTAACGATGAACTGCGGCATATCCATCGTCATTACTTGCGAATACGAGGCGACAAACCATGACTCATTTGAGTGCAAAATTTGATTTTGTGACGACAGTCACGTTGACACCGCATTTGCGCAAACCACAAAACGAGACGTCAATCACAAAAAATTGACACCCAGAAGCGAGAAGATCGAAATGTAGCCGAAATACAGCGACTGACTGTGATCGTCATCACTATGTCGGGAGGGGGGAGGTCGGGGCATTTGAGATCCAGGTCACAAGACACCCCGTTTTCAGCCTAATTTGATCACAAGCTGGTAGATTGAAGTTGCTTAGACGACTGGGATGGGAGTTCGGCAAAACTCGTCATCCCGACTACCACTTTTAATCACACAGGCTTAAAACGGGGTCCCGACATGTTATCACCGGATACCAAAGTCAAGATACAGAATTTTGGACGCTTCCTGTCCAATATGGTCATGCCCAACATAGGCGCCTTCATCGCCTGGGGCTTCATCACCGCCCTCTTCATCCCCACTGGCTGGCTGCCCGATGAAACCTTGGCCAAGCTGGTCGGCCCCATGATCACCTACTTGCTGCCGCTGCTCATCGGCTATACCGGCGGCAAGCTGATCGGGGGTGACCGGGGTGCCGTGGTCGGTGCCATCACCACCATGGGCGTCATCGTGGGGACCGACATCCCCATGTTCATGGGCGCCATGATGGTCGGCCCGCTGGGTGGCTGGGCCATCAAGCGCTTCGACAAGGCGATGGAAGGTCGCGTCAAGAGCGGCTTCGAGATGCTGGTGAACAACTTCTCCGCCGGCATCATCGGCATGTTGCTCGCCATTCTCGCCTTCTTCGTCATCGGTCCCTTCGTCAAGGTGCTCTCCGGCGCCCTGGCCGGTGGTGTCGACTTCCTGGTCGCCCACAGCCTGCTGCCGCTGACCTCCATCTTCGTCGAGCCGGCCAAGATCCTGTTCCTGAACAACGCCATCAACCACGGCATCTTCTCGCCGCTCGGGATCCAGCAAGCCACCGAACAGGGCCGCTCCATCTTCTTCCTGATCGAAGCGAACCCGGGTCCGGGCATGGGTGTGCTGCTGGCCTACATGGTGTTCGGCCGTGGTGCCGCCAAGCAGTCCGCTGCCGGTGCGTCCATCATCCACTTCTTCGGCGGCATCCACGAGATCTACTTCCCGTACGTGCTGATGAACCCGCGCCTCATCCTGGCGGTGATCGCCGGCGGCATGACCGGGGTCTTCACCCTGACCCTGTTCAATGCCGGTCTGGTCTCCCCCGCCTCCCCGGGCTCCATCTTCGCCGTGCTGCTGATGACGCCGAAAGCCTCCCTCATCGGGGTGCTGCTCTCCATCGTCGCCTCCGCCACCGTCTCCTTCCTGGTCGCCGCCGTGTTCGTCCGTGCCCAGCAGCCGGAAGCCGACGAGGCCGATGCCCTGGGTGAAGCCACCCGCAAGATGAAGGCCATGAAGGGTGCCAAGCCCGAGACCACCGCCGCCAAGAAGCCGGAAACCGAGCTGACCGCAGTGCGCAACATCGTCGTCGCCTGCGATGCGGGCATGGGCTCCAGCGCCATGGGCGCCGGCATGCTGCGCAAGCGGGTGCAGGCCGCCGGTCTCGACATCAGCGTCACCAACCGTGCCATCAACAACCTGGACGATCAGGTGGATCTGGTCATCACCCACAAGGATCTCACCGACCGTGCCCGTCGCCATGCGCCGCATGCACAGCACATTTCGCTAACCAACTTCCTCGACAACGCCCTCTATCAGGAGCTGGTGCAGAACCTCAGTCTGGCCAACGCGGCCAACGATGACGTCGCCAACCCGCAACTGCTGGTGGCGGCCAACGACGACAGCTACGAGCCGCAGGAGCCGGAAGTCTTCACCCTGAGCCTGCAGGACGTGCACCTGGGCCTCAAGGCCGAGAGCAAGGAAGCGGCCATCGTGACCGCCGGCAAGCTGCTGGCCGAGCGAGGCTATGTGGCACCGGACTACGTCGACGCCATGCTGGAGCGCGAACAGCTGGTCTCCACCTACCTCGGCGAATCCATCGCCGTGCCCCACGGCACCATCGCCGCCAAGGAGCACGTGAAGCGTACCGGCATCGTCATCTGCCAGTACCCGGCCGGAGTCGCCTTCGGCGAGGGCGCCGATGAAGTGGCGCGCCTGGTCATCGGCATTGCCGCCCGCAACGATGAACACATACAGGTCATAACCCGCCTGACCAATGCACTGGATGAGCCCGGTCTCGTCGACCGTCTGGCCAGCACCCAGGATCCCCAGGAGTTCCTGGATCTGCTGGGGGCCGAGCAGGCCGCGTAATCATCCGTCATCGTCTTTGGTTGTAGAGGTTAATATCATGAAAACATTGCATTTTGGTGCCGGCAACATCGGTCGGGGCTTCATCGGCAAACTGCTGGCTGACGCCAGCCATCAGGTCACCTTCGCCGACGTCAACGAGACCCTGATCGACCAGCTCAACCACCGCCAGGAGTACAAGGTGCACGTGGTGGGCACGGATCAGAAGCTGGACGTGGTGCGCAACGTTGCCGCCGTCAGCTCGGCCGGACACGAGGTGATCGCCCGTATCATCACCGCCGATCTGGTCACCACGGCGGTCGGCCCCAACATCCTGGACAAGATTGCCAGCACCCTGGCCAAGGGGCTGCAGGCCCGCTTCGATGCCGGCAACCTGACTCCCCTCAACGTCATCGCCTGCGAGAACATGGTGCGCGGCACCAGCCACCTCAAGGAGGAGGTACTCAAGTACCTGCCGGTCGCGTATCATGCCACCCTCGAGCAGTGCGTCGGCTTCGTCGACTCGGCGGTGGATCGCATCGTTCCGCCCGCCGCGGCGAACGACGATCCCCTGGAGGTGACGGTGGAGAGCTTCAGCGAGTGGATCGTCGATCGGACCCAGTTCAAGGGGGAGCTGCCCCAGGTGGCGGGCATGGAGCCCACCGACAACCTGATGGCCTTCGTCGAGCGCAAGCTGTTCACCCTCAACACCGGCCACATCGTCACCGCCTACCTCGGCAAGCTCAGGGGCTATCGCACCGTGCGCGAGGCGATCGAGGATCCGCTGATCCGCAGCAAGGTGCGCCGCGCCATGGAGGAGAGCGGGGCCGTGCTGGTGAAACGCTACGGCTTCGACCCGCGCCTGCACGCCGCCTACATCGAGAAGATCCTCTCCCGCTTCGCCAACCCCTATCTGGTGGACGAGATTGACCGGGTCGGTCGCCAGCCGCTGCGCAAGCTGGCGGCGGGGGACAGGCTGGTGAAGCCGCTGCTCGGCACCCTGGAGTACGGCCTGCCGAGCGATCACCTGCAGGAGGGCATCGCCGCCGCACTGCATTACCGCAATGAGGACGATCCCCAGGCGGTGGAGCTGCAGGCCATGCTGGCGGAACTTGGTCCGGCACGGACCCTGGCCCGCGTCACCGGCCTGGATGAGCACAGCGATGTGGTACGCACCATCGTCGCCCGTTACAACAACTTGAAGTGACCTGATGGGGTGGCGTCACACCGCCCGTGACGGACCCCATACGATACAAACCGGGGGAGGCCTGCTCTCCCCCTGTCAGCCGGACCCGAAGCACTTATGACCACACACCAGGAAGATGAAGTACTGGAGCGACTGAACGAGCAGGATGGCCCCCGCGGCTTCTTTCTCGAGGTCGTGACCATCCTGGAAGAGGCGGTCGACTCCCTGATGCGGCGAGCCTTTCGTCAGGAGGAGTATGCCGTCAAATACGCCATCGAACCCCTGCTCAACCAGAGCGGACCCCTCGGCCAGCTGGAGGTGCGCCTCAAGCTCATCTTCGCCCTCGGCCTCATCTCCCTCGAGCGCTATCAGGATCTCGAGGCATACCTGAAGATCCGCGACTTTCTGGTACGCGACCCCAAGGATTACCGCTTCAGCGACAAGCCGGTCCGCGATCTGCTCGAGCGCCTGAATGCCATCCAGCAGGGCAGCATGATGCCGCAGGATCCCCCGGCCAACGAGGAGGACTGGCCCCTCTACCAGATGCAGCTCAACCGGCTCGATCAGATGGTGCGCTCCGCCCTGGTGCTGGCGGTGACCGATTGCGTCACCGAACTCCACAAAGAGAGCCCCATCTGATCTGAGCGGCTCTCTCCTGCACGCCTGGCGGGTGTCATCTTGCCCCCCTTCCCCGCTACACTAGGTCCAACCCCATCACCTGTACGAGGTTGGCATGATTGCTCTCTCCCTCGCCGGAATAGCCCTCATCTCCCTGCTCGCCCAATGGCTTGCCTGGTCCGTGCGCGTTCCCGCCATTTTGTTCCTGCTGCTGAGCGGCCTCTTGCTCGGCCCGGTGACCGGTCTGCTCGATCCCGATCAGTTGCTGGGGGATCTGCTGTTTCCCCTGGTTTCCCTCTCGGTCGCCATCATCCTGTTTGAAGGAGCGCTGACCCTGCACCTGACCGAACTCAAGGGGATCGGCAAGGTGGTACGCAACCTCTGCTCCACCGGCATGGTGACCAGCTTTGCCGTCATCGGCGCCGCCAGCTACTTCCTGCTTGGGCTGGACTGGCGGGTCGCCATGGTGCTCGGCGCCGTGCTGGTAGTGACCGGCCCCACGGTGATCGCCCCCATGCTCAACGTGATCCGCCCGGTCCGGGAGGTGGACAAGATCCTGCGCTGGGAGGGGATCGTCATCGACCCCATCGGCGCCCTGTTCGCGGTACTGGTGTTCGAGGCGGTGCGCCTCGGCAGCCAGGGAGATCTGGTCGGTCATACCCTGCTGGCCCTGGCCAAGACGGTGGGAGTGGGGTCGCTCATCGGGGTCGGTGCCGGCTGGCTCACCACCCTGCTCATCCGCAAGGACTGGCTGCCGGTCAGCCTGCACAAGTTCGGGGTACTGGCGCTGGTGCTGGTGACCTTCACCCTGTCTGACTGGCTCAGTCACGAATCCGGCCTGCTGGCGGTGACGGTGTTCGGCATCTGGCTCGCCAACCAGGACGGGCTGGATCTGGAGGAGGTGCTGGCCTTCAAGGAGGATCTCGCCGTCATTCTCATCTCCTCCCTCTTCATCCTGCTGGCGGCCCGCCTCGATCTGGCCCAGCTCTGGCAGCTCGGCCCCATGGTGCTGGCCCTGCTGTGCGTGGTGCAGTTCGTGGCCCGCCCGCTCTGCATCCTGGTCTCGACCCGGGGGTCGGACCTGCCCTGGCGCGCCCGCGCCCTGCTCGCCTGGATAGCCCCCAGGGGCATAGTGGCGGCGGCGGTCAGCGCCTCCTTCGCCATCAGCATGCACGAGGCCGGCATCGAGGATGCCGACAAGCTGGTGCCCCTGGTGTTTGCGGTCATCATCTTCACCGTGGTACTGCAGAGCCTGACGGCCACGCCATTGGCCAGATTGCTCGACATGCGCCAGAGCGCCCCCAATGTCTGGCTGCTCATCGGCGCCAACTCGGTGGCCCGGGCCATCGGCAAGGCGCTGGCGGACCAGGGGATCCCGGTGCAGCTCTCCGATCCTGCCTGGGAGCACTGCAAGCTGGCCCGCATGAGCGGCCTGCCCTGCTACTTCGGCAACCCCCAGTCGGAGCACGCCGAGCGGCACCTGCCCCTCACCAGCATCAGCACCGTGCTGGCGCTCTCTCCCAGCCGCCACAACAACGCCCTTGGAGTGCTGCACTTCGCCCACCTCTACGGGGAGGAGAAGGTCCACTCCCTGCGTTCCAGCGAACAGCACGGCAAGGCCAACCGGGAGAGCGCCACCTTCCGTGCCCGCCAGAACCTGTTCGGTGCCGACATCAACTTCGCCAGGCTGAGCGGCCTGCTGAGCCGGGGCGGGCAGATCAAGGCGACCCGCCTGAGCGACACCTTCGACTGGGACCAGTATCAGGAGGCCAATCCCGGCGCCATTCCTCTGTTCGTGCTGGATGCCAAGGCCAGACCCAGGGTGGTCACCGGCCCTGTCACGCCGCTGCCCGGGGAGCTGCTGATCGCCCTGCAACCACCCCGGGAGGGGGCGACGGCGCCCTGATCCGATGACGGCGCCACCGGGAAGGAGAACTAGACTTGAGGGTGGCGCCATGAGTCATAGGAGGATGTCATGACAGTCAGTGAATTGCGCGCGCTTCACCAGCAGCACAGGTTCAAGGAGGCGGAGATCATGCACGACATCGTCTCCCCCGGCTGGATCGTGGAGTTCAGGGGGCAGGACGGCCACCTCTACGTGATGACGGACACCCTGGGGTGCCCCATGAGCTTCTCGTCCACCGAGGAGGCACGGGACCACATCCACCTGGTGGCCGACTGCCCCGTCCAGGTCGAGCACCTCTACCGCTTCTTCGAACGCTGAACAGCCATCGAAAAAGGCTCCCGAGGGAGCCTTTTCTCATTCCGGCTGCGTGGACTCAGCCTCCTTTCCCTCCAGCCGCCTCACCGGCTTTTGCAGAATAAGGTTCGCCGGATAGGTGACCAGATCGCCGTTGTCATCCCGCACCCGCACGTAGAAGAGACCGATCTCGGTGATGATGCCGGTGACGGAGTCATCCTTGTCGAGGATGCGGATGCGATCGCCAATCTTGTAGGGGAAGGCGAAGAAGATGGTGATGCTGGCGGTGATGTTGGAGAGGATCGACCACTGGGCCACCATGGCGACCCCCAGTACCGCGAAGAAGGAGGAGGCGAGCACCACCAGCCGGGAGAAGTCGAGCCCCCAGACCCCGGCCAGGATCAGCAGGGTGGCGCAGCCCAGCAGGAAGTGGAATACGTGCTCCACGTAGAGTACCCGGTTCTCGCTCACCTGCCGGCTCTGGCCAAGGGCCATCAGGCTCTTGTGAATGAGGCCGCGCACCAGGGTGTGCCCCAGCAACAGCAGCAGGGTCACGCCAAAAGACTCCCATGTCGTCATGTTCACTCCTTACCACCAGCGCCTGTGCTTGAGCCAGACCGCCAGTCCGGTCGCCAGCACCAGCAGGAAGCCACAGAACACCCAGAAGGCGGTCGGACTCTCGGCCCCGGGGATCCCCCCCAGGTTGATGCCGAACAGGCCGGTCAGGAAGCTGGCGGGCAGGAACAGCAGCGCCATCACCGACATCTGGTAGGCACGGCGGTTGGTCGCCTCCGCCATCAGGTTGTTGATCTCGTCCGCCAGCACGGCGGTGCGCGCCACCCCGGCATCCAGATCGTCGAGCCAGCGCCGCAAGCGGTCGGCGATGTCGAGCAGGCGTCGCCTGTCATCTTCGTCCAGCCAGCTGATCTTCTCGTTGGCCAGGCGCGCCACCAGATCCCGCTGGGGGGAGAGGTAGCGACGGATCATGATGAGCTGCTTGCGGATGCGCGCAAGCCGACCATTGGCGGGCAGGTCGCGCATCAGCACCATCTCCTCCAGATCCAGGATCTGGTCGTGCAGCTCCTCGACGAACTCCCCGGCCCGGTCGGTCAGGGCGTCGCAGATCTCCACCAGCCAGTCGGCGGGTGTGTCGGCACCGCCCCCCAGCGACAGCTGCTCGAACACATCTTTCTCGGAGAGCAGCGGACGACGTCGGCTGCTGATGATGAGATCCGGCGTGATGAAGATCCGCAGGGCCACCATCTCTTCAGGCCTGTGATCCTTGTTGTGGTTGATGCCGCGCAGGATCAGCAGCACCGTCTCCCCCATCCGCACCAGCTTGGGACGATTGCTCTGGCCGAGCAGGGCCTCACGGGCCGCCTCCCCCAGCAGCGGCGTCTGCAGCAGCCAGCGCGCCGACTCCGGGTTGCCGTAGTCCAAATGCAGCCAGCCGGGCTGAGCACCGGGGATCTCGCTACCTTCGGCCAGCGGGGTCATGCCCCCCTTGCCGTCCAGGGTCAGGCCATAAATCACGTCACCGGGCACCCGATCCATCTCGTCTCCTTCTCGTTTCATGTGCAGGCCCCAGCTTACACCAAAGGCGGGGACGACTCAGCCCCGGGGCAGCCGCCCCGCACCAGCCATGCTAAGATGCGCCACCCGTTCCAGACACAGGAAGCCATGCCATGCCCATCTGGGTTGATGCCGATGCCTGCCCCATCCCGGTCAAGGAGATCCTCTACCGCGCCGCCCACCGCGCCCAGGTGGTGACCACGCTAGTGGCCAACCAGGGGCTCAGAGTCCCCCCCTCCCCCTTCATCAAGACCCAGCAGGTGGAGAAGGGCTTCGATGTGGCAGATCATGTCATCGCCCAGCAGGTCAAGCCCGGCGACCTGGTGATCACCGGCGACATTCCCCTCGCCTCCTGGGTCATCGACGCCGGGGGCGAGGCGCTCAATCCCCGGGGTGAGATCTACACCCGGGAGACCATCCAGGCACGGCTCGGGATGCGCAACTTCATGGAGGAGCTGCGCTCTGCCGGCGTCCAGACCGGTGGCCCTGCGCCCTTCAACGCCGCCGACAAGCAGCGCTTCGCCAATGCGCTGGACAAGTGGCTGGTCAGGGGCAAGCTGAGCTGATCACCCTCTCCCCGGTCCACCGCCGGGGAGAGCCATTCATTTCCCTTTTCCCTTAATTCTTCCTTAATGCTCCTTGATTAGCCTTGCGACTGTTGACCCAACCACCCGCAAGGAGCAAGCAATGAAACTGACCCCCCTGTTGTTACTGATCCCCCTGTTGAGCGGCGCAGCCCTGGCCGACCCCCAATGCACCCAGGCCGACAAGAGCAAGTGGATGAGCGAAGCCGACGCCCAGCAGCAGATCAAGGCGATGGGATACGACATCAAGAAGTTCAAGGCCACCAAGACCGGCTGCTACGAGATCTACGGCTGGGACAAGGAGAAGCGCAAGGTCGAGATCTACTTCGACCCGACCGACCTGAAAAAGGTGAAAGAAGAGATCGACGAGTAACGCCGCCCCGGGCCGGTCTTCCACCGGCCCCCACCATGGAGCCTTGCCATGACACCTGCCTCTGAAGTGAAAGTCTGGGATCCCCTCATCCGGGTGTTTCACTGGGCGACCGTCACTCTCTGCCTGCTCAACTTCTTCGTGCTGGAAGAGGGTAGCAAACCCCACAGATATGCTGGCTACGCGGTGGGCATCCTGCTCATCATCCGCCTGCTGTGGGGGCTGGTCGGCCCCTATTACGCCCGCTTCGGCCAGTGGTGGCCAACCCCTGCCCGGGTCCGCTACTACCTGCGCCAGCTCGCCCAGGGGCGCCACCCCTACTACCTCGGCCACAATCCGGTCGGCTCCCTGATGATCTGGTTGCTGCTGCTGTCCCTGGTCGGGACCGTCGTCACCGGCTGGCTCACCACCTGGGATGCCTTCTGGGGCGAGGAGTGGCTGGAGGAGCTGCACGGCATCATCGCCAACACCCTGATGGCCGCCGTTGGCGTCCATGCGGCCGTGGTACTCCTGACCGATCGCCTCACCCGCAGCGATCTGGTCCGCGCCATGGTGCTGGGCAAGAAGCGGGTCCCCGCCAACATCAAGGTGGAAGACCCCCGCGCTTGATGGCCGGGCTGCCGACCAGTCCCCTCCTCAGTTCACCCGCTCATCTGCCCAAAAAAACGACCCCCTGCCAAGGCAGGGGGTCGTCATGAGCAGCGCGGGGGGAAGACCTAGATCATCACACCGGCGATAACGGCGGAAAGCAGGCTCACCAGGGTGGAGCCATAGACCAGCTTCAGGCCGAAGCGGGAGACCATGTTGCCCTTCTCTTCGTTCAGCGCCTTCACCGCACCGGCAATGATGCCGATGGAGCTGAAGTTGGCGAACGACACCATGAAGATGGAGAGGATACCGACGGTGCGCGGGGAGAGCTCGGCGGCAATCTTGCCCAGATCCATCATGGCCACGAACTCGTTGGTCACCAGCTTGGTCGCCATGATGGAGCCGGCCTGCAGCGCTTCACTGCCCGGGATGCCCAGGATCCAGGCAACGGGATAGAAGATGTAGCCCATGACGTGCTGGAAGTTGACGCCGAACGCCGCCTCGAACAGGTAGTTGATGAGGGCGATCAGGGCGATGAAGCCCACCAGCATGGCACCGACGATCACCGCCACGGTGAAACCGGCCATGATGTATTCCCCCAGCATCTCGAAGAAGTTCTCCTTCTTCGGCGTGTGGTGCTCGTCACCCTCGGCCAGCGCCTTGGCATCGGTCACGGTGTTGTCGGGCTCGTAGGGGTTGATGAGGGAGAGCACCACGAAGGTGCTGAACATGTTGAGCACCAGCGCGGCCACCACGTAGCGCGGCTCGATCAGCTGCATGTAGGCACCGACGATGGACATGGAGACGGTGGACATGGCTGTCGCCGCCAGGGTGTACATCTGCTTCTCGTTCAGGTGCGGCAGTATGTTCTTGAGGGCGATGAAGTTCTCGGACTGACCGACGATCATGGAGCTGATGGCGTTGAAGGACTCCAGCTTGCCCATGCCGTTGATCCTGGCCAGCACGGTGCCGATACCACGAATGACGATGGGCAACAGACGGATGTACTGCAAAATGCCGATCAACACGGAGATGAAGACGATGGGCATCAGCACCATCAGGAAGAAGGAGAAGGCCCCTTCGTTGACCAGACCGCCGAACACGAAGTCGGTCCCCTGCTTGGCAAACTCCATCAGCTTGGTGAAGCCGGCTGCAAAGCCACCCACCACCGCCAGACCCACTTCGGAGTTGAGCATGAACCAGGCGAGCGCCAGCTCGACCACCAGCAGCTGGCCGATGTAACGCAGCTTGATCTGTTTCCAGTTGCGGCGGTTTGCCAGCAACGCCAATGCCAGGACCATCACGAGTCCGAGCACGAAATGAACGTATTCCATACCAGTAGCACCCATTGAATTGTTATTTTTGACCGGCGCCATCATAAAGAACTGCATATTTAAAAATCAGAGAATCATCACAATCCGCGGTAAAAATATGCATGCGAAATAATACAAACGTTTTTAAATTAATTGCCATGACACACGATTATTAATCGTTATTGGCTGAGGTTAAAAATAAATCAAAAACAATAAGTTATGCTCTTTTGTTAATTTTATTCCTCATTCGTATATAGATTGAATAACGACCATATCCCATATGACATCCTCCGATGACTCATCATCACCAGGACATGTTTAATTGAAAACGTTTTCTCGCCATTCATCATGATCTGGCCATGACCACCCTGTTCCATTGTGCTCTTTTTACATACCGCAAGCCCGCCAACGCAGACAGAAGCCTCCATCGGCAACCCATGACACCAACCGTTCAAATATTCACCGCATCCGGCGGCACATTCTGGTATGATGCGCCCCCTTGCGCACCGCGCACCCCCATTTCTGGTTTTCCGACATAGAGTCCTTTTGTGAACAACAGCGAATTTAGCAGCCTGAACCTCTCCTCCGCCCTACAGGACAACCTCGCCAGCCTGGGCTATCTGCAGATGACCCCGATCCAGGCCCAGAGCCTGCCCCTGGTGCTCGACGGCAAAGATTTGATCGCCAAGGCGAAAACCGGCAGCGGCAAGACCGCGGCCTTCGGCCTGGGTCTGCTGGCCAAGCTGGACGTCAACCGACTGGCCGTGCAGGCGCTGGTGCTCTGTCCGACCCGCGAGCTGGCGGATCAGGTGGCCACCGAGATCCGCCGTCTTGCCCGTACCCTGCCCAACGTCAAGCTGGTGACCCTGTGCGGCGGCACCCCGACCGCACCGCAATCCGCCACCCTGGGCTTTGGCGCCCACATCGCCGTCGGCACCCCGGGCCGGATCCTCAAGCACCTGGAGCAGGGCACCCTTGCGCTCGACGACCTCAAGACGCTGGTGCTGGACGAAGCGGATCGCATGCTGGACATGGGCTTTGGCGAAGACATCAACCGCGTCATCAGCCACGCCCCGCGGGACCGGCAAACCCTGCTCTTCTCCGCCACCTATCCGGAAGGGATCGCCCAGATGAGCCGCGGCGTGCAGCGCAACCCGGTGGAGGTGAGCGTGGAGTCCCTGCACGAAGAGAGCGCCATCGAACAGAAGCTGTATGAAGTGCCGGCCGGCCAGCGCATCGATGCCCTCACCTGGCTGCTCAGCCACTACCAGCCGAGCTCCTGTGTGGTGTTCTGCAACACCAAGCGCGCCTGCAACGACGTGGCCGATCACCTGGCCGCCAAGGGCTTCTCGGCGCTGGCGCTGAACGGTGACCTGGAGCAGCGTGAGCGGGATCAGGTGCTGGTGCGCTTCGCCAACGGCAGCGCCACCATACTGGTCGCCACCGACGTGGCGGCCCGCGGCCTCGACATCAAGGAGCTCGGCGCCGTCATCAACTACGAGCTGACCTACGACCCCGAGGTGCACGTGCACCGCATCGGCCGTACCGGCCGCGCCGGCCAGCAGGGCCTGGCCCTGAGCCTCTACCAGCCGAACGAGGCCCAGCGCGTCAACTTCATCGAGGAGTACCAGCAGGCCCCCATTCCCCAGGGCGACCTGGCCGGGATCGGCCGCGACATCAAGCCGATCGCGCCGCAGATGGTGACCCTCTCCATCGATGCGGGCCGCAAGAGCAAGGTGCGTGCCGGTGACATCCTCGGCGCCCTGACCGGCGAAGGCGGCATTGCCGGGGCCGATGTGGGCAAGATCCAGATTTCCGAGCAGTACTCCTACGTGGCGGTGAAGCGCCAGGTGGCGAGCGCCGCCCTCAAGCGGTTGCAGGAAGGCAAGATCAAGGGGCGCAGCTACCGTGCCCGCAAACTGGGCTAAGGTATTTCACACGCCCAGCCAGACCACAGGCGCCTGACAGGCGCCTGTTTCATATCATTCGCCGCCATGCGGCAAGACAGGTGACATGACCCAAGCAATCCAGAGCGATGTGAGCTGCCAGAACTGCGAAGCCTGCTGCTGCCGCCTCGAGGTGATGCTCTTCACCGACACCGGCGTGCCGGACCGCTATATCGAGGAGCGGGAAGGAGAAGTGCCCGTGATGCACAGACTGGAAGATGGCTGGTGCGCCGCCCTCGACCGCAACACCATGATGTGTCGCATCTACGAGGTGCGGCCGCTTATCTGCCGTGAATTCGAGATGGGGGAGCCCGACTGCCTCGACGAGCGGGACAAGTGGTTCATCAGGCTGGAATGAACGGGAAGTTCAACCCGTGCTGACGTGGATCTCCTTGCCTTGCAGCCCCTCGAGGCGCTGTGTCAGCCAGTGGATGGCCTGCGCTTCCTCCTCGAAATAGCGCACCTCCTGAAAGGGAAGCCCGCTGAAGACGTGATCCGCCAGATAACGTTTGAAATCCCCGATCATGACCACCGCCAGAAAGGCGCAGCCATGAGTGGCGCACCAGTTGAACTGGCGACGAAAACGGGCCAGCACCTCGGGGCCGGCGGCCTCGAACTCGGTCGCGACCTCGACGATGCCCCAGGGGGCTCCCTGCAAACGGCTTATCTGCTGGCTGAACTTGTCCTCATAGGCCATGGCGCCTGCCAGGTTGAAAGGGCCGCTCGGCCGACAGATCAGCAGTTGCCCTTGTCGCTGCATCTCAAAATGGCCGTGTGCTTGCACGTTCGCCTCCTGCCTTGAGTCCTTCGCTGCGGCTGATATGCCCTGTGTTGCCACAAAGTAAGAATTTATCCCCGAAAAGTCCATGAAGCTCCCCGCATTGTGAACGGAAAGCGCCATTCACCCCCCGTTTTTACCCCGATGGCGGAATGTACATTTCTTCGACATGTTCTGTTGCAGTTAACAAAACGTTGCTGCTATTATCCGCGCCACTCAAAACATTCCACCTACTGAAACCTTTTGGCGTTCACCCAGGGATCAACGATGAAGCAACAAGACGCAAGTTATTACCAACGGATCTGGCGCTGGCATTTCTATGCCGGTCTCTTCGTCGCCCCCTTCCTGATCCTGCTCTCCCTCACCGGCATCGTCTATCTGTTCAAACCGCAGCTGGACAACCTGCTCTACCCCGAGCTGATGAAGGTGACGCCCGCCACCCAGACCCTGAGTGCCGACCAGCTGCTGGCCAAGGCAACCATCGCCATGCCGGACGCCAGCCTGCGCAAATACCTGCCCCCGGTGGCAGCGGACGCGAGCGCCCAGATAGTCGTGATGCGTGAAGGGCAGGAGCTGACCCTCTTCATGGATCCCGCGAACGGCGCCCTGCTCGGTACCATGGACAACAAGTGGAACCTGCAGGCGGTGGCGCGCGCTCTCCATGCGGAGCTGATGCTTGGCACCACGGGTGATCGCCTGATCGAGCTGGCCGCAGGCTGGGGAATCGTGCTCCTCGTCAGCGGACTCTATCTCTGGTGGCCCCGCAAGGGACCGGGTGTGGGAGGCATCCTCTGGCCGAGAATGCACCAGCGCGGCCGTCTCTGGTGGCGTGATCTGCACGCCGTGGTCGGCTTCTGGGGCGCAGGTTTCCTGCTGCTGCTGCTGCTGACGGGCATGACCTGGACCGGTTTCTGGGGCGGCCAGTTCGCCGACGTCTGGAACCGCTTCCCTGCGGCCATGTGGAACGAGGTGCCCAAGTCGGCCCCCCTCACCCGCAGCCTCAACCAGGCTCACGAACAGACCGTCTCCTGGGGGGCCGAGACCCTGCCCATGCCGAGCTCCCAACCCACGGCAGAGAGCCATGATCACAGCGCCATGACCCATGGCGGCGGACACGAGGGCATGGTCATGGCCAGCCATCGCATTCCGCTGCAACAGGTGGTCGACATCGCCAGCGAGCGTGGGGTCAGCCCGGGTTACAGCATCACCCCCCCGGTCGGTGAAACCGGCGTCTATACCATCGCCATCTTTGCCGATGATCCCCGCAACGACGCCACCCTGCACATCGACCAATACAGCGGCAAGGTGCTGGTCGACGTGCGCTGGCAGGATTACGGCCCGGTCGCCAAGACGGTGGAAACCGGCGTCATGCTGCACATGGGCAAGCTCTACGGCTGGCCGCACCAGCTCGTCATGCTGCTCATCTGCCTGATGATTCTGGCAAGCTCGGTGAGCGGGCTCTGGATCTGGTGGAGCCGCCGTCCCAGTGGCCGCCTCGCCGCCCCGCCCCTGCCCGCCAAGCTGCCTCCCATGGGCGGTGCCATCGCGGTGCTGGTCGTGCTCGGGATCTGCTTCCCGCTGGTGGGGGCCTCCATGGTTGCCATCTGGCTGCTGGACAGTCTCTTCTTCTCTCGCCGCACGGCCGTGGCCCAGGCAAGCTGACCCAGGGGCAAGCCCGCCTCATGCACTCGAGGGCTCCCTGTCGGGGGCCCTCGTCGTCTGCATCACCTGGCATCATCCTTCGCCTGGCGGCATGCTCCTCCCCTGGCGATCATCATATCGGTCTGATGAACAACAACGCATCGACACATCAGCAAAAAGGGCTCCCGTTCGGGAGCCCTTTTCATTGCCAAACGCGTCGGCCTCAGGTGAGCGCCAGCCCGGCGGAGAGCAGCAGGCTGAACAGAAATGCGCTGATGGCGGTCTTCTTGAGGGCGCCGGTCAGCACCTCGCCATCGAAACTCTCTCGCAGGGTACGGGCGGCATCGGTGAGGGGCTTCATGGCGGGCAGGAAGATCCAGGGCCAGAGGCTCGCAGGCTGGGTCAGCAGGAAGGCGATGGTCGCCAGCAGCGCCGCCCCCAGCAAGACCCAGTGATAGGCGATGGCCCGGTTGCGGCCAAGGCGCACCGCCAGGGTGATCTTGCCGCTGGCGGCATCGGTCTCGATGTCCCGCACGTTGTTGATGTTGAGCACGGCAGTCGCCAGCAGGCCGCAGGCGGTGGCGGGCAGCAACAGGTCCCACTCCAGGCGATGGGTGAAGAGGTAGTAGGAGCCGAGCACCCCCAGCAGGCCGAAGAACAGGAACACCGAGATGTCCCCGAAGCCGCGATAGCCGTAGGGGCTCTTGCCCACCGTGTAGGTGATGGCCGCGACGATGGCCGCTCCCCCCAGCAGGATGAACGTCAGGATCTGCTGCCACGCCTCCCCGAAGGCGCAGACCAGCAGGGAGAGGCCGCTCACCACGGCCGCCAGGGCGGTCAGCCCCATGGCCACACACATCTGGTGCCGGGTGATGAGGCCGGAAACCACGGCGCGCTGGGGACCGATCCGCTCCCCGTTGTCGGCACCGGAGACCGCATCGCCATAGTCGTTGGCCAGATTGGAGAGAATTTGCAGCAGGATGGCGGTCAGCAGGGAGAGTCCCATGATGGTGCCGTCGAACGCTCCCCGGCTGGCTGCCAGCCCCGAGCCCAGCAAGATGGAGGAGCACGCCAGGGGCAGTGTTCGCAAACGCGCCGCCAGCAACCAAACAGAGAAGGTATTTGTCATATTGTGATGGCCAAACAATCAGATATTGATCGTGTTAAGGGTTATCGAACCGGATTTAGGTATACTTGGCTGCGCGGGGGCGTCGGCTCCCCCGGGCAATTTACATGGACGAATGGGCAGATAATATATAGGAAATCGTCGCCCTTTGGCATCAACCTGCGCCATCCTCCCCCGGAGCGATCGCGATTATCCGGCTCAGACTAGACATCCATGTTGGCTCAGACCCACCTCAAGCAACAACTGGACGCCCTGCGTCACAGCACTGTCAGCGGTTTCGTGCGACTGCGCGTGGCCGCTCACGTCGACGTCTTTCCCGGCTGGTTGGCGGCCCAGACGCTCTACCCCCGCATCTATTGGCACGCCAGAGGGCAACAGAGCCCGGAGTACGTGGCGCTTGGCGCCATCCACGAGCTGACGCGGCCGGAGGATATCCAGCGGGTCTGCGACCTTGCCGGCACGGCCAGTGAAGACAGCCCTCGCTACTACGGTGGCCTGGCGTTCGACCCGGATCTGCCCGGCTGGCAGGGTTTTGGCCCCTGCCGCTTCGTGCTGCCCCGTATCGAACTGGTACGCCGGGGGGAGTGCACCAGCCTCTGCCTCAATCTCTGGCTGCCCGCTCGGGAAGAGGGTCACGCATTCGAAGCCGAACTCTGCGCCGCCGAGGCGGCGCTCGATGCCCTGCAACCCGAGGCCCCTCTGCCCGCCCTGCAAAAGCGGCCATGGCAGCGCCAGGACCTGCCGGGCCCTGCCCAGTGGCAGACCCTGGTGGA
Organism: Aeromonas sp. s10; assembly: GCF_040907975.1. Taxonomy (NCBI): domain Bacteria; kingdom Pseudomonadati; phylum Pseudomonadota; class Gammaproteobacteria; order Aeromonadales; family Aeromonadaceae; genus Aeromonas; species Aeromonas sp. s10. The sequence goes on from NZ_JBFOCV010000033.1 coordinate 221,382, forward strand.
GCAGGTCACGGCCCCCGACTTCCAGGCCCGCACCCCCAAGGTGGTGCTGTCGCGGGAGAGCCTGCTCCAGAGCGAGGCGCACGATGCGCCCCTCTGCCCCTGGTCCCTGCTGACACAGTGGGCCCGCCACGCCCAGGAGTGCTTCCACTTCGGCTTCCAGTTCTCCCCCGAGCAGAGCTTCATCTCCTGCTCCCCCGAGCGCCTCTACCGCCGGGAGAAGGGCCACCTCTTTACCGAGGCGCTGGCAGGCACCATTCGCCGTTCCGGGGATGAGGCGACCGACGCGGCCCTGGCCGCCGAGCTGCTGGCCGACAGCAAGAACCGGCTGGAGAACCGGCTGGTTCACGCCGACATTCTCAGCCGCCTGGCCCCCCTCACGACCGATGCCACCCTGACCGAGCCGCGCATTCTGAAATTGCGGCTGCTGCAACACCTCAAGTGCGACATCGAGGCCGAGCTCAAACCCGGCGTCTGCGACTGGCAACTGCTGGCTGCCCTGCACCCCACCCCCGCCGTGGGGGGCGCCCCCCGCGAGGCGGCGCTCGCCTTCATCCGTGAATGCGAGCCCCATGATCGCGGCTGGTATGCCGGTGCCTGTGGCATGCTGAGCCGGGAGACCTCGGAGTTCTCCGTCGCCATTCGCAGCGCCCGGATCAGGGGCCCGCGCATCAGCCTGTTCGCCGGTGCCGGCATAGTGGCGGGATCGGAGCCCGCCGCCGAGTGGGCCGAACTCGACAACAAGATCGCCAACGTGCTCTCCCTGCTGGGATAGCGTTTCTTACCGACTCCTCACTGCGAGAGCTTCATGTCCGCCAGCCACGTGTCCGCGCATCACGCCTTTGCCAGCCATCACGCCACCTTCAACCATGTCTGGTCCTCCCTCTTGCTGGAAGAGCTCTTTCGCCTCGGCGTGCGTGACATCGCCCTGGCCTCCGGATCCCGCTCGGCGCCGCTCACCATGGCCGCCGCCGCCCACCCGGGCTTTCGCCGCCACCTGCACTTCGACGAGCGGGGTCTGGGCTTCATGGCGCTGGGGCTGGCCAAGGGGAGCGGCCGCCCGGTGGCGGTCATCATGACCTCTGGCACCGCGGTGGCCAACCTCTGGCCCGCGGTGGCGGAAGCCCAGCTCACCGGGGTCCCGCTCATCATTCTCTCTGCCGACAGGCCACCCGAGCTCATCGACAACGGGGCCAACCAGGCCATCGATCAGCCGGGGATCTTCGGTCGCTACCCCGTCTATCAGCAAAATCTGCCGAGCCCCACTCCCGCCATTCCGGCGGCCTTCGTGCTGAGCTCGGTGGATCAGGCCCTGGCACGACAGGCGCACACCCCGGGGCCGGTGCACTTCAACTGCATGTACCCCGAGCCCCTCTATCCCGGCGACCACTATCTGGACTTTTCCGATTACCTGGCGCCCCTCGGCGACTGGCTGCACTCGGCCAACCCCTGGAGCCCCTGGCTGGTGGGCGAGCCGGGCTGCCCCGCCCAGCCGGACTGGGAGGAGCTGAAGGGCAAGCGCGGTGTCATCGTCGCCGGACGCATCCAGGATCCGGTACAAGGCAAGGCGGTGGCCGAGCTGGCCGACCGCCTCGGCTGGCCCCTGCTGGCGGATCTGCAAAGCCAGATCCGCTTCGATGATCGCAACCTCGTCCACACGGATCTCGCCCTGCAACACAGCGACTTCGTGGCCGAGCTGGCCCGCGCCGAGGTACTGCTGCAATTCGGCGCCCGCCTCATCTCCAAGCGCCTCGGCCAGTTCATCAAACAACACCCCTGGCAGGATTACTGGCTGGTGGACCCGCAGCCGGCACGCCTCGACCCCGACTACCGGCTGCGCCGTCGCCTGGTGTGCGACCCCGCCGCCTTTGCGGCTGCCCATCCAATCCCCCATTCGCAGCAGCCCTGGCACCAGTTGGCCACGCGCCAGCAGGCCATCAGCCAGCAGATCCGCACCGCCTGTGATCGCTTCTCGGAGCTCGGGGTGTGCCACCGCCTGAATCAGCTCATCCAGGGTCAGTTGTTCGTCGGCAACAGCATGCCGGCCCGGCTGATGGACATGCTGGGCGAGGTGGGCAAGGGCCCCAGCCGGGTGATGACCAACCGCGGCGCCTCCGGCATCGATGGCCTTATCGCCACCGCATACGGCTTCGCACAGTCGGTCCCGCCTGACAGTCGCGAGCCCACCACCCTGCTGCTCGGGGATCTCAGCGCCCTGCACGACCTCAACAGCCTGGCGCTGCTCGGCAAGGGGAGCCGCCCCCTGGTGGTGATCCTGCTCAACAACGACGGCGGCAGCATCTTCCGCATGCTGCCTGTGCCCACCCAGGACGCCCTGCTGGAGACCTACTACTGCCTGCCCCACGGCCTGCACTTCGAGCACGCCGCCGCCATGTTCGGCCTGCACTACCGGGCCCCCACCACCCTCGACGCATTTGAGCAGGACTATGCCGCAGCCCTGAAAAACGGGGTAACCCTGATTGAAATCAAGGTACCGAGCAGTGAAGTCGCCGAGGATCTCAAGGCACTGGGAGCCGCTATCCGTGGTCTCTGATCCCGCCGTACCACTGGTGCTGCTGCACGGCCTGCTGGGGGACGCCGACGACTGGCGACCTGTCATCCAGGCCCTGCCCGGCGTCCCGTGCCATGCCCTGGATCTGCCGGGCCACGGCCGCAACCGGGCACTGCGGGTGAGCGGCTTTGACGAGGCCCATCGCTGGCTCTGCGACGAGCTGGCCGCACGGGATATCGCCCACTACCGGCTGGTGGGGTATTCGCTGGGGGGGCGGCTCGCGCTTCATCACGCCAGCCACTCCCCGGCGGGGTTGCAGGCCCTGCTGCTGGAGAACTGCCACCCCGGGCTGCCTGCCGGTGAACGTCCGGCCCGCATCGCTCACGATGAAGCCTGGGCCCGGCGTTTCGAGTGCGAGCCTCTGACCCGGGTGCTTGCCGACTGGTACCGCCAGGGCGTCTTCGCCGACCTGGACGACGATGCCCGCACCCGCCAGGCCGCACGCCGCCTTGGCAACGACGGCAAGGCCGTGGCCGCCATGCTGAGGGCCACGTCCCTGGGGCGGCAGCCGGATCTCGCCCCCTGGCTTCGGGATACCCGGCTGCCGGTGCAGTGGGTCTCCGGCAACCGGGATCACAAATTCCATGCCCTCGCTTGCCAGTTGGTAAAGCAAGGCTGCAATATCAAACACTTGGCTCTGGATGGCGGACACAATCTGCACACAAGCCAGCCCGATACCTTTGCCCGGCTCCTGCGGGAGTGGGCTCACCAACCAGAAGAGAAGATCCATGATTGAAGCAATGACGGAAGCCGAGCTCTATGCCCCTGTCGAGTGGCACGACTGCTCCGCCGGTTACGAGGACATCCTCTATCACAAGTCCCCAGAGGGCATTGCCAAGATCACCATCAACCGTCCCCAGGTGCGCAACGCCTTCCGCCCCCGCACCGTGAAAGAGATGCTGCAAGCCCTGGCCGATGCCCGCTACGACGACAAGGTCGGCTCCATCATCCTCACAGGCTTCGGCGAGAAGGCCTTCTGCGCCGGCGGCGACCAGAAGATCCGCGGCGACTACGGTGGCTACAAGGACGATGAAGGCACCCATCACCTCAACGTGCTCGACTTCCAGCGTGACATCCGTACCTGCCCCAAACCCGTGGTGGCCATGGTGGCTGGCTACGCCGTCGGTGGCGGCCACGTGCTGCACATGATGTGCGACCTGACCATCGCCGCCGACAACGCCCAGTTCGGCCAGACCGGCCCCAAGGTGGGCTCCTTCGACGGCGGCTGGGGCGCCTCCTACATGGCCCGCATCGTCGGCCAGAAGAAGGCTCGGGAGATCTGGTTCCTCTGCCGCCTCTACGACGCCAAACAGGCCCTCGACATGGGGCTGGTCAACACCGTCGTGCCCCTGGCCGAGCTGGAGCGTGAAACCGTGCGCTGGTGCCGCGAGATGCTGCAACACAGCCCCATGGCTCTGCGCTGCCTGAAGGCGGCCCTCAACGCCGACTGCGACGGCCAGGCCGGTTTGCAGGAGCTGGCAGGCAATGCCACCATGCTGTTCTACATGACCGAAGAGGGTCAGGAAGGGCGCAACGCATTCAACGAGAAACGCCGTCCCGACTTCTCCAAATACAAGCGGAATCCCTGATGACACTCGCCCTCTACCGCTACCAACTGCCCTTTACCCAGCCCCTGGCCTTTCACGGTCAGTTGCAGGTAGCGCGCGAGGGCCTGCTGGTACGCATCGACGATGGCTGGGGGGAGATAGCCCCCCTGCCAGGATTTTCCAAAGAGACCCTGGCCGACGCCCAGGCCGAGGCCCTCGACTGTCTGGCGCAGCTGGCGCGGGGACAGACCCCGACACCACAGCGGCCCTCGGTGCAGTTCGGGCTCGACTGCGCCCGTCGTAGCTGGCCCGAGCAGGGTGCCCCCCTGCCCGAGCCCTATCCGCTGATCCAGGGCTCCCCCCAGGAGCTGCTCAAGAACTGGAAACAGTGGCTGCACGAGACCCCCCTCAAGGCCAAGCTGAAGGTAGCCCGCTACCCCATGCGCGACGAGCTGGCGCTGATCCGGCTGCTGCTCGATCGGCGCCCCAACCTCAAGCTGGTCCTGGACGCCAACCAGGGCTGGACCCGCGAGGAGGCCTGGGCCTTCTGCGGCCACCTGGATCCGAATCGCATCGAATACCTCGAAGATCTGTGCGCCGACTTCGAGGACATCGCCTTCGTCGCCAGCCGCACCGGCATGCCGGTGGCGCTGGACGAATTGCTGGCCCAGGGCAAGCCCTGGGAGCCCATCCCGCAACTGCGCGCCCTGGTGCTCAAGCCGACCCTGCTCGGCGCCCTCGCCAACAGCGAGGCCCTGGTAGCCCGCGCTCGCGAACTAAAGCTCAAGGTGATCGTCTCCTCCTGTTTCGAGTCCGGTCTCGGCCTCGGCCAGCTCGCCCGCCTCGCAGGGGAGTGGGCGCCGGATCAGGCCCCTGGCCTCGATACCCGCCGCTGGCTGGCCAGGGATCTGCTGGACAAGCAGGGGCAACCCGATCCGGGCAGGATGGACCCCCTGTTTCACCGTGACTGACCCATGGTGACCCGTCAGCTCCCACGGCAGGAAACCTGCCCGGTACGACGCTGGGCGACACTGGCCCCTCATCGCATTGCCATCCACAGCGGGGAGCCTCTTAGCTACCAGCGCCTTGACCTGCGCCTCAACAGCCTGTGCAATCAGCTCGCCCGGGCCGGGCTGGAACGGGGAGATCATCTCGCCGCCGTGGTGCGCGGCGCCCTGGAGGATGTGTTGCTGGCCTGGGCCTGCGTGCGCAGCGGCATCGTCTTCTGCCCCCTCAATCCCGCCTTTCCGGCAACCAGACACAGCATACTGGCGAGCCAGCTCGAGGCCCGGGCATTCTGGTCGGCAGGCGAGATCCCGGCGGGCGATTGGCAAGCCCTCAGCCTCGACTTCACGGGCGAGCTGGCCGCAGATGGGGAGTCCCCGCTGGTACCCGACCAGCCGAACAACATGATCCTCACCTCGGGATCCAGCGGTACCCCCAAGGCGGTGGTACACCGCCTCGCCAACCACCTCGCTTCGGCCCGGGGTTCCGCCACCCTGATCCCCCTGGACGAAGCCTGCGGCTGGCTGCTCTCCCTGCCACTGTTTCACGTCGGCGGTTACGCTATCCTGTTCCGGGTCTTCCTGGCGGGAGCCGCCCTGGTGCTGGACGATCGCACCCGGCCCCTCAAGGCGCGGCTCGAGGATCAGCCCATCACCCACCTCTCGCTGGTGCCGACCCAGCTCTGGCGCCTGCTGGCACAGGGGTTCGACCCATCCCGCACCCGGGTGCGAGAGCTGCTGCTCGGGGGCGCCGCCATCCCGGCGCCCCTGGTCAACCGGCTGACCGCTCTGGGGCTGGAGCCCAAGGTGAGCTATGGCCTCTCCGAGATGGGCAGCCAGGTCTGCACCGGGCAACCCTGCGCCGCCGGCGTGGTGGGTCGCCCGCTGCCGGGGCGGGAGGTCTGCATCCGCCAGGGGGAGATCTGCGTGCGCGGTGAGACCCTGTTTGCCGGCTATTTCAGGGAGGGCGAGCTGGTGCGCCCCCTCGATGAAGAGGGCTGGTTCCACACCCGGGACAAGGGCCGCCTCACTCAGGGGGGCGATCTGGTGGTGGAGGGGCGGCTCGACAACCTCTTCATCTCGGGAGGGGAGAACATCCAGCCCGAGACCATAGAGCAGCGGCTGGTGGATCACCCCGCCGTGGCCCAGGCCCTGGTGGTGCCGGTGCCGAGCGACGAGTGGGGGCATAGGCCCGCCGCCTTCATCGACTGGCACGGCGAACCGGCACCATCTGCCGAGCTGGCCGCCTGGATCAGGCTGTCGTTACCCGGCTTCATGGTGCCGGACCAGTGGCATCCCTGGCCGGATCTCGGCGGCAATCTGAAACCCTCCCGCACCCTGCTCGCCCGCAGCTTGCGACAAGAGGAGTGACGCCTCCCCCATATGGGGCGGAGTCCTTGCTATCAACACAGCCCCCTTTGGGGCTGTTTTTATGTTGTTTGCTCCCGAATGCATCATTTCGCTGCGCCATCTGGCCAATTGATATTCCTTTGGAGCCCAATAACCTCTCTGGTCCCCACGCCTCTCCATCCACCAAAGGGATCATGATGAAGCACCTCTCTCCCCGACTGCTGCTCCTGGCAGCCCCAGGCCTGCTCGCCACCTCGGCGCTGGCCAACTACTCCCCCTCCGACTGGCAACAGTATCAACTCAAAGGCGAATCCAGCCGTCAGCTGGGGGATCGTCTCACCGAAGTGACCTTTGAACTGAGCGCCCGCAGCGGCAACGCCCCTTATCAGCAGTTGAGGGTGTATCGCCGCTTCGACTGGCGCGATGCCAACCTGGCTGCGCTGGCAGAGCAGCAGTGCGGCGAGCCGCAACTCAAGATCGAGCAGGGCTGGCAGATCCGCTACCTCAGCTGTGAAGAGGTGGTGCCGGCCGGCAAGGCCGTCCCGGCCAGCAGCTATGACTATGGCTACGGCATGAAGCAGGGCCGCTGGGAGCCGCTGGCGGGCACCCCGACCGCGCCGCGTCAGGATCGTCTGCCGCTGGCTGAACGGGTCATTCTGGGTCACAGCGAGCAGGAGCTGGATCGCTGCGAGCTCAACGCCGAAGGTCGCTGCGCCGAGCAGGCATGGCAGTACCAGCCGCAAAACTGGCAGCAGTTGAAGGTGCTGGAAGAGACCCCCAATGAACGGGATGGTCGCCTCGAGCAGATCTTCTTCCGCCTGCAGCCCATCGCGGGCAGCCAGGCCGCCAAGCAGGTGAGCGAGCTGCACGTCTGGCGCCAGTACACCTGGTTGCTGGACGAGATCAAGGCCCAGCAGGAATGCGATGAACCCCAGACGCGTCAGGAAGGGGACAAGACCATCAGCTACCGGGTGTGCCGTCAAACCCTGCCCGCTGGCAGCGAAGTGCAGGTGGTCTTGAAGGACACCGGCTATCAATACCCGGTGGGGGGCAGCGAATGGCAGACCCTGCCGGAGACAGCCGAGTGGCAGGAGAGCCGGGTGCTCAACCGCCCCATCGTGCTGGCCAGCAAGGAAGAGCAACTCGACTGTCGCCGTGCCGACGGCCGCGCCTGCTCCGAGCCGGATCTGCCGGGCACCGAGCTGCTGGACGCCGAAGCGGCCAAGATAGTGCAGGATGCCAGTGGCCAGCCTGCGCCGGTCTGGCAGGAGAACTATGGTCACGATGACACCAAGCTGCTGGCCGTGTCCCGCGGCATCCAGAGCCTGCTGGCGGCCAATCAGCCGGCTCATCCGGCCATGAAGCTGCTGCTGGAATACGTGCGTGCCCACAACTACCACAACTACGGCAAGCACAAGGAAGACGGCCCGGCTGCTGCCGAGGCGCTGGCCGAGGCATTGACGGCACTCGGTGCCCATCCGCTGCTCTTCCCGGAGCAGGCCAGCGACGAAGTAGGCGCCGTCATGGGAGCCTGGAGCATCGCTCTGCACGGTCAGTTCAAGAGCCCGGCAGTGCAGAGCCGCTTTGGCACCCTGCTCGGCGAGTTCAACCAGATGCTGGCCTACAGCACCCGTCATGCCAGCGAGATCAACGGTCAGCACGCCTGGGCGACCGGTCTGTTCGATCTGCTCAACTTCCTCGACTTCGCCAGCGACTACAGCGACCCCTTCGCCAACGACTTCCGCCAGCAGGATGGCGAGCTGCGCAAGCAGCTGCACGCCCTAGGCATGAGCGAACTCGCGTTGTGGCAAGGAAGGGATGGTGCCGATCTGTTCCTGCTCAACAACGTGCTGGATGCCTACACCCGTCTCTACCGGGTCGCCCGCTATACCCGCCCGGACGAGCTCGACGGCTACCGCAAGCTGCTGGATGACTCCGTCATCGCACTGGTTCGCCACCACGACCTGATCCCCGGTGGCCAGCAGAGTCAGGACCTGCTGGAAGACATGTCGCTGACCCTCTCCACCTACTACCTGACCTACACGGACCGCACCAGCGAAGCCTGCATCAGCGGTGACTTCGCCGGGCTCTGCACCCCTGTCCGGGTGGAGGACGTGCTGCCCTTCGAGCACACCTGCTCGCCGACCCTGCGCCTGCGGGCCCAGGATCTGACCATGAGCCAGGCCGAGGGGATCTGCCGTGAACTGGGTGCCGAAGAACAGCAGTTCCACCAGCAGATGGAGACCGGCTGGCAGCCGGTGGCGGACGATCACAACGAGGCGCTAGAACTGGTGGTCTTCAACTCCTCCGCCGACTGGAAACGCTACGGCAGTGCCCTGTTCGGCGGCGTCTCCACCGACAACGGCGGTATCTACCTCGAAGGGGATCCGGCTCGCCCCGGCAACCAGGCCCGCTTCTTCGCCTACGAGGCGGAGTGGAAACGCCCTGCGTTCCAGGTGTGGAACCTGCGCCACGAGTACGTGCACTACCTGGACGGCCGCTTCAACCAGTACGGCAGCTTCGGCCACTACCCGCTCAACCGCACCACCTGGTGGTCGGAAGGGCTGGCGGAATTCATCGCCCACGGTCAGTGCTTCGCCCGCGGTCTGGACAACGTCGCCGGCCGCCCGGCCAGCGACCGTCCGGCCCTGGCCGACATCCTGCACCTGGATTACGACAAGGGTGGCGAGATGGTCTACTCCTGGTCCTACACGGTGCACCGCTTCCTGAATGAGACCGGTCGCGGCGCCAGCTGGCTGGCCATGGCCCAGGCCCTGCGCAACCCGGATCAGCAGCAGGCCATGAGCGCCTTCGAAGCCGAGCTGGACCAGCTGATTGCCAATGACAGCGAGGCCTACCAGCAGTGGCTCGGCCGCGAGCTGCTGCCTTGGTGGAAAGCCAACAAGGACTCCGACGAGTGCAAGGCCAACGACTCCTCCCACTGAGGACGAGACGGCTATGACAAGGGGCGGCCATGGTCGCCCCTTGTTTATGGCGCCGTTTGATAAGCCCGGGATCGGGGCGCGCGCTGCGACAACCTCTGCCCGAGTGAGACCCTGCGCCGCCATCAAACCTGACGCGCCACAACAACTTGTAATAGAATGGCCCCCTGTCTTCTCTTACTTCAGACCCGAACCGCACCGCGCATGAAGAAGTTTGCCAAGATCCTGCTCGCCTGCCTCTGCCTGTTGCTGGCCTCCATCGCCGCCCTGCTTGGCTACAGCGAGTGGACCGTCTCGGACGCCCGTCACTACACCTACGACGACGTCAACGCGGTGCCCTACAACCGGGTCGCCCTGGTGCTCGGCACCTCCAAATACCTGATTGGCGGCAGCCCGAACCACTACTTCAAATACCGGATCAAGGCCGCCGCCGAGCTCTACAACAACGGCAAGGTGGACTACATCCTGGTCTCCGGCGACAACGCCACCGTGCAGTACAACGAACCGCGCCAGATGCGGCGGGCCCTGATCCAGGCCGGCATTCCGGCCAGCGCCATCTACAGCGACTACGCAGGGTTTCGGACTCTGGACTCCATCGTGCGTGCCAAGGAGGTGTTCGGTCAGGCCCACTTCACCGTGGTCTCCCAGGCCTTCCACAACGAGCGTGCCATCTTCATCGCCCGCCATTTCGGCATCGAGGCGGTCGGCTTCAACGCCGTGGATCCCAGCGCCTATCAGGGCATCAAGACCCGGGTACGCGAGGTGTTCGCTCGCCTGATGGGGCTGCTAGACCTCTACGTGCTGGACAAGGGGCCCAAGTTCCTCGGCGAGCCCATCGTCATCGGCGGCCCAGTCCCCTGCCAGGCGTTGAGCACCATAGGGGCTAACCAGCCCTGCCTGCCCATTGCACCGCCCCCTCATCCACCGAAAGCCAAGCCGGCAGCGGTCGTGAGCGCTGCAACCGCCACCAGTGCAGCGGCAGCAACCAGCAGTGCCTTGGCCACCAGCGCAGCCATGCCGAGCGAAGCAACACCCGTGGATAATCCGGCTGCCAGCAGCGCGCCGACCCCTCAATAGCAGAGACCCGCCAACAGGCGGGTCTCTTTCATCAGGTGAAATGGGGCGTCAGGCCAGCGCCGCCACGTAACGCCGTGCCACCTCGTCCCAGTCGATCACGTTGTAAAACGCGGCTATGTAGTCGGGACGCTTGTTCTGGTACTTGAGGTAGTAGGCATGCTCCCACACATCCAGCCCGAGTATGGGGGTGAGCCCCTCCATCAGGGGGCTGTCCTGGTTCGCGCTGCTCACCACCTGCAACTTGCCGCGCCCATCGACCACCAGCCAGGCCCAGCCGCTGCCAAAACGGCTCAGCGCCGCCTGGGTAAAGGCCTGCTTGAAGGCCTCCAACCCGCCCAGATCCCGCTCGATCGCTGCGGCCAGCTCGCCGTCCGGCTCGCCGCCACCCTGCGGACTCATCACCTGCCAGAACAGGCTGTGGTTGGCGTGGCCGCCGCCGTGATTGCGCACCGCCCCCTGAACCTGGGCCGGCAGGCTGTCGATACGGGCAAGCAATGCCTCCAGCGGCAGGGTAGCCAGCTCCGGCAGATCGGCCAGGGCGGCATTGAGGTTGGTGACATAAGTCTGATGGTGACGGCTGTGATGGATCTCCATGGTCTTTGCATCGATATGGGGTTCCAGCGCGTCATAGGCGTAAGGAAGGGCTGGCAGGGTATGGCTCATGTTCATTGTCTCTCCTGTTGGGCTCAATGCAGTTGATGGGCAGAGCCGGTCTGACACAGACATTGACCCAGGCTGCGCTGGATGCCGTCGTGATGACCGTGTTTGCCCAGAAAGGCGAGCAGCTCGGTACGGGTGCTGCGGGCGTGGCGAACAGCCGCCTCCCGCAGGGCAGCGGAACTGGTGGGGGACTGGCTGGTGGCCAGCAGGCAATCATGGATGTGACACAGCAGGTCGGCGGCCCGATCCGGCAGGGTCATGGCCACCAGCAGATCCGCCAGGTTGTGATGGGCCACCACCAGGGCCGCCACCGCTTCGTCGGCATCGTGCCAGTCGGCAAACTGCTGGCGGGCAAGCCACAGCGCCTGCTGATAGCAGTCGAGCGCCCTGGCGTACTCCCCCGCATCGAAATGGCGGTTGCCACTCAGGGTCTGCGCCTTCCAGTGCGCCATGCTGCTGTCCGCTCCGGTGGTACCGACCCACCCCTTCACCCAGGTTCCCGTCATGACTCGATCACTCAAATGATAATAATTATTATTTAACTTATTTGATGAGCAGACGCAAGGAATAGTTGGTGCCGCCTTTTTTGCCCATATGGGTAGGGTTTTTCTGCAATCCCCGGTTTAGTGATCCCATCCACAGATACATTTGAGTTCAGCCACCATGCTGCCGGTACTGGCATGAGGCCAGTGGCTGCCCCGGTGACGACCCCCGGTGACGACCAGAATGCAGCCGGTTTTTTCACAAGGACGGTGAAGATGAAAAGATGGCTATTGATGCTGTTGTGCGCCCTGCCCATGCTGGGTCAGGGGGCCGGTTATACCCAGACCCGCTACCCCATAGTGCTGGTGCACGGTCTGTTCGGTTTCGACAAGCTGCTCGGTGTCGATTACTTCTACGGCATCCCCCAGGCCCTGACCCGGGATGGCGCCAAGGTCTACGTGGCACAGGTCTCCGCCACCCAGAGCTCGGAGCTGCGCGGTGAACAGCTGCTCAAGCAGGTGCAGCAGGTGCTCGCCATCACGGGGGCGGAGAAGGTGAACCTCATCGGCCACTCTCACGGTGGCCCCACCATTCGCTACGTCGCTTCGGTCGCCCCCGAGCTGGTCGCTTCCGCCACCAGCGTGGGCGGGGTCAACCATGGCTCGGAGATCGCCGACCTGGTGCGGGCCAAGGTGACACCGGGCTCGGCGGCCGAAGGTCTGACGGTGGCCGCCGCCTCGGCCCTGTCCGGGGTCATCTCGCTGCTCTCCGGGGGCAGCCAGCTGCCGCAGGATCCCCTCGCCGCCCTCGACGCCCTCACCAGCACCGGCGCCCAACGCTTCAACCAGCGCTATCCGGAAGGGCTGCCGAGCCAACATTGCGGCGAAGGGCCCATGCAGGCCGCCAACGGGGTCTACTACTTCTCCTGGAGCGGACGCGGCACCATGACCAACATCCTGGATCCGGTGGATCCGGCGCTGGCGCTGACCGGCAGCTTCTTCAAGGAGCCCAGTGACGGCCTGGTCGGGGTGTGCAGCAGCCACCTCGGCAAGGTGATCGGCACCCACTACCGCATGAACCATCTGGACGAGGTGAACCAGTCGTTCGGCATTCGCCACCTGTTCGAGACCGACCCGGTCAACCTCTATCGCCAGCACGCCAACCGCCTGCAGAGGCTGGGACTATGAACAGGGCATGGCTGATGGCTGCTCCGCTGGCGGCGGCCCTGCTGCTGGGGGGCTGGCAGTATTGGCCCTCCGCTGACGCAACCGCCCCTTCGCCGCAACATGCCGGGCCCGCTTCCCCTCTGGTCAGGCAGGCCGCACCGCCGTCGAATAAGTCCTCGCTGCAGGCCCGCCATGAAGCCTTTCTCGCGGCCGAGGGCAGCCTGACGGTGCCGACGGATCCGGGCCTGGCCAGCTTGCAGAAGCTGTTCGACGAGCGCGAACAGTTGCGCAGGCAGCGCTTCACCCCGGTCGAGCAGGAGCAGCTGTTTGCCGAGGACAGGCTGATGGAGCAGTGGACCCTGCGCCGCAAGGCGCTGGCGGAGTCCAGCGATGCCGACAAGCCGCTGCTGGCGAGCGAGCTGGAGCTCTGGCTGGCGGAGCAGCCCCAGTGGTTTCGGGAGGCGGAGGCCAACAGCCGCCTGCTGGGCGATCTGCAGGCTCTGGAGCAACTCCCCGCAGCCGGGCGTGACGCCGCACTGCGCGAACAGTTGGGACCGGAGGCGGCAGACCGGTTGCTCCAGCTGGCAGAGAGCCAGCAGGGGTTCGAGCAGCAGCTGGCCAGCTATCTGGCCGAGATCAGGCCCCTGCCTGCCGAGGCCCGGGTCAGCCAGCAGCCAGAGATCCTGGCACGCTGGTTCGAGCCCGGTCAGTGGCGACGGGTGGAGGCCCTCACCCGGCTCACCCTGGGCGAGCAGTAACCGGCATGAAACAGGGGCCCGCAAGTGGGCCCCCATTCTTTGACGCTGCCGCCCTTACTGCGGCTTGTTGGCACCCGGCAGCGGCTGCCAGGTGAGGCGAGTCACCCGGTTGCCCTGCACCTCGCAGGTGAGGCAGAGATCCTGCCACCCCTTCTCCTGGCGCAGGGAGACCTCTCCCTTGATGCCCTCTGCACTCCTCTTGAGTTTGGCCGGCTCGAAGGTCACCTTGTCACCTCCGGCGAGCGCCATCAGCTTGCCGTTGCAGAGCCACTGGGCGAGCTCGGCCCCCTTGAGCTTGACGCCCCCCTTGTCAGCCTTCTCCTCGGTGGTGCTCGGTGCAAACAACCCGCCCAGCTCGGCAGCCCGTCTGGTCAGCCAGGCTTCCCGCTGCTGCATGCTCATCTTGCTGACAAACTCCGCAGGCTGCCCCTTGTCGTCCAGCCATTGGGTCAGCTTGCCACTGTCATCGAAGGCGAACTGGGCGGCGGGCTCCTTCACCCCGAACAGCTTGCCGCCCTTGAAGTAGTAACGGCTCTCCCCTTCCTGTTTGCCCTGCTCGTTCAGGATGGGCACGGCGATGATGACGGGCGTGCCGTCGACCCAGGCCTTGATGTCAACGCCATCGTGGCTGAACAAGCGGGTATCGAGGGCGCTGTCGGCCCCCTTCTCCATCAGGGTGAACTGCTCGGCCAGGGAGGCGGCGAATGAAGGCAGGGAGCAGAGTCCCAGTCCCAAGCCGAGGCTCAGGGCGATCGCGGTTGTGCGCATAAGTGTCCTGTGGTGGGCCCGAAGGCCGGATTAACTCTCTACCAGCCAGGTCCTCAGTCCCTCCCGGTGAGCCTCGCTCAAAGGGATGGACTGCCGGGTCCGGTAGTCAAAATGGATCAGGGTCGTCTCGGCGGTCACCGCCAGCTCGCCGCCCTGCCAGGCTTCCTGCCAGAGCGTGAAGGAGCTGGTACCGATACACCGCACGCCGGTCTTGATCGACACCATCTGGCCATAGAACAGCTCCCGTTTGAATTGCACCGTGTAGCCCGCGATGATCAGATGCCAGTCATGCACATCCAGCTCGGGCGAGAAGAGGCGAAACAGGGGATCACGGGCCGATTCAAACCAGACCGCCGGCACCGTGTTGTTGATGTGGCCGAGGGCGTCCGTCTCTTGAAAACGGGGTTGGATCTGCATTTCCAGCATGGATGTCGACTCCTTGTTAGGACCGCGCACAGGCTAGCGCGCCAACCCGTCCGACTCAAGCGTCCCTGCCTGGGGGTGAGAGCCACCGCCGGTTTCCGGCTCCTGCGCCACCTGCTCGGGCTTTAACCAGGCGCTGCGAAAATCGAACCAGCCAAGGGCCGTCATGCGCACACCGTGCACGCCGACCCGGCTCTCCAGCTCCAGCCAGTGGTGAAACAGCGGCACGAACCAGCTCTGGCGCTGCACCTCGGCCAGCAGGGCGCGGGGGCCGGGCTCTTCACCATGGGCGCGCCACTGCGTCAATCCCTGCCACAGGGCCTGCTGGCCGCCCCACACCCGGCGCAGCAAGGGGGTGCCCTGAAGCCAGGCGTAAGGGGCGAAGGCGTGCTCATGCTCCAGGTTGAGGGTGCCGAACCAGAGATCCACATCTTCATCCTCCCCGCTCACCCAGCGCCCGTAGTCCAGGGTACGCACCTCGAGCTGGATCCCCTGCTCTGCCAGCAGGCTGCTCATGGCGCTGGCGCACTCGTTGAACTCCAGATGCTGGTTGAAGCAGGCCAGTACCAGCCGCGCTGGCAGGCTGACCGGGCCGGACTCGGGAAGAGGCAGGCTCTCGCGCCAGTGGGGCAGGAGACCCAGAGCGCTGGTCCAGCCCCGCTGCAGCTCGGGCGCCACCCGGGCCATCAGGGCGATGGGGTTGAGCAGCCGGGTCAGCCACTGGCGCAGGGCCGGGTCCTGCAGGGGGGCCGATCTGTCGTCCTGCAGCAGGAAGTAGCAGCCGGATTCCAGTTCTGACTCCCCGCGCATGGAGCCAAGCTCCGGGGTGTCGCTGCCCAGCCTGACGTGGCTCTCCAGCCGCTCCGCCAGCTCCGGCAGCATCCAGATGTCGATCTCGTCGAGCAGGGCCCGCAGCCCGAAATAGTCGTCAAATGCTTCGAGGCACAGGTGCAGCGGGTCGTTGGCGCTCACCCGATAGGGGCCGGTGCCCACCGGCTGCAGGGCGAAATTCGCCTCCCCCTTGAGCTCCCGCGGTAGGATGGCCGCCACCGGCTCGGCCAGCAGGTGCGGCAGCAGAGGATCCGGGCTGTCGAGATGGATGTCCAGGGTGCGCGGCCAGCGGCTCTCCAGCCGTGCCAGATGGGCGAACAGCGGGCGATCCCGCAAGGCCTGCAGGCTCTCCATCACATCCTCCACCACCAGTTCGCGGCCATGGTGAAAACGCACCACGGGGCGCAGATAGAAGCGCCAGTGACAGGGGGTCAGACACTCCCAGTAGTGGGCGAGATCCCCCTCTATTTCCCCATTTTCCTCGTTTCGCCGGGTCAGACCGTTGAAGATCTGGCGGCTCAGGTGAATTTCGGAGCGGCGCAAGGGCGCGGTGGGCAGCAGACCGGGCAGGGGCCGGTAGTAGGGTACCCTCAGGATCTGGCGCCCCTCCCGGGTGGCCTGGCCGAGCTGCTCGATAAGCAGCGGAGTGAGCAGATCGAGGCGATCTTCGGCCAGCCGTACCGCCTGCGCCAGCTGGCCCTGGCTCAGCAGATCCCGCAATCGGCGCCGGGTCAGGCTCTCCTGGTTGTCCAGCAGGGTGAGGCGGGAGCGCCGCCCCCGCCCTGCCTCCGCCGTCCAGCACAGCCAGCCCTGCCCTTCCATGCGGCGCAGCAGCAGGCGGGCATTGCGGGGGGTGCAGCAGAGCAGGTCCGCCACCTCGGCGAGGCTGATTTCCCGCTCGTCGCAGCCAAGCTGCTGGGCGAGCCGTTGAAATTGCTGATAAAGGCGGCTAGTAGGCATAAAAGAGGAAATCCATTGGCTGAAAGTCATCAGTTTTTACTTCCGCATTTTAGCTCAATACTGCTGGCGAACGTGAACACCACAGCACAGGAGCACCATCATGAGCCATGCCACCCCCCTCAAACCGAACCGGATCCAGCAAACCCTCCGTCGCTACTTCCTGAGGATCCTGCCCCGCCCTCTGACGCTGGTCGAAGATCCCATGGTGCAGCTCAACCGCCTGATGCAGTGGGACATGCACCAGATAGACGACAGGGAGTATCGCCGCCGTCTCTGAGGTTGCCGTCACCGACGCCATCCGGTCACCGCCATCCCCCGGCATTGCTTTGCCGGAATGGGTGGTTTACATCGGCGCCAGGACTGCTAGATTGGACGTCTATCCATCCATAATGGTGACATCCAACAAGGAGTGTGTGATGAAAGATGCGACCCTGGCCCTGCACCACGGCTTTGCCAACGACCCCACCACCAAGGCGGTCGCCGTGCCCATCTACCAGACGGTGGCCTACGAGTTCGAGAGCGCCCAGCACGGGGCGGATCTGTTCAATCTGGCGGTGCCGGGCAACATCTACACCCGCATCATGAACCCCACCAACGATGTGCTGGAGCAGCGGATGGCCGCGCTGGAAGGGGGGATCGCCGCGCTGGTGGTCTCGGCAGGTTCCGCCGCCATCACCTACGCCATTCAGGCGCTGACCGCCGCCGGTGACAACATTGTCTCCACGCCCCAGCTCTATGGCGGCACCTACACCCTGTTCGCCCACATGCTGCCGAGTTTCGGGGTCGAGGTGCGCTTCGCCAAAGATGACAGTGCCGAAGCCATCGCCGCCCTGATCGACGACAAGACCAAGGCGGTCTACTGCGAGAGCATCGGCAACCCGGCGGGCAACATCGTCGATCTGGCCGCGCTGGCCAAGGCCGCCCACGCCCGTGGCGTGCCGCTCATCGTCGACAACACGGTCGCCACCCCGGTGCTGTGCAAACCCATCGAACACGGCGCCGATATCGTGGTGCACAGCCTGACCAAATATGTCGGCGGCCACGGCAACTCCCTGGGGGGCGTCATCGTCGACTCGGGCAAGTTCCCCTGGGCGGATCACGCCGAGCGCTTCCCCCAGCTGACCAAACCCGAACCCTCCTACCACGGGGTGGTCTATACCGAGGCCTTTGGCCCGGCTGCCTTTATCGGCCGGGTGCGTACCGTGCCGCTGCGCAATACCGGCGCGGCGCTGGCGCCGATGAACGCCTTTCTACTGCTGCAAGGGCTGGAGACTCTGAGCCTGCGCATGGAGCGCCACGTGGATAACGCCCTGCGGGTCGCCAATCACCTCAAGCACCACCCCAAGGTGGCCTGGGTCAGCTACGCCGGTCTGCCGGGTCATCCCCACTATCTGCTGGCAGAGAAGTACATGGCCGGTCGCCCCTCGGCCATCCTCTCGTTCGGTCTGAAGGATGGTTACGAGGCGGGGGTGCGCTTCTACGATGCGCTCAAGATCTTCAAGCGGCTGGTCAACATCGGCGACGCCAAGTCGCTGGCCTGCCACCCCGCCTCCACCACCCATCGCCAGTTGAGCGAGGAGGAGCAGGCCAAGGCTGGCGTGAAACCGGAGATGATCCGGCTGTCGGTGGGGATCGAGGCGATCGAGGACATACTGGCGGATCTGGATCAGGCGCTGGAGGCCTGAGTCAGTCAGCAAGGGAGCGGGCATCAGCCCGCTCTTTTTTAGCCATCGGTGAACCGCCCCCCTCGCCTGCTCGTATACCACATCCTGCCACCGAATCGAGGTCGTTATGATAGTCCTGCACCACTTGAACAAATCCCGCTCCCAACGCATCATCTGGCTGCTCGAAGAGCTGGGCCAGCCCTATGAGATCAAGGCGTATCAGCGCGATGCCACCACCTTTCTGGCACCGCCCGAGCTAAAAGCCATCCACCCTCTCGGCAAGTCGCCGGTCATCGAGTTTGACGGCCGGGTGCTGGCGGAATCGGGCGCCATCACCGAGTACCTGATCGCCCGCCACGCTCCGGAACGGCTGGCACCGGCCACCGACAGCCCGGAGTATCCCGAATACCTGCAGTGGCTCCACTTCGCCGAGAGCTCCGGCATTCTGCCGCTGCTGCTCGACATGTTCGTGCGCAAGGATGGCAGCCCGATGCGCTTCCTGCCGGACTACGCCAAAGCCGAGTGCGCCAAGGTGCTGGGTTATCTCGATGAGGTGCTGGCAAACCGCCGTTACCTGGTGGCCGATCGCCTCACCGGCGCCGACATCCTGAACTCCTTCCTGGTGGATCTGCTGGCCCAGAGCGGCCAGCTGGCCCAGTTCCCGCACCTTGAGGCCTACTGGCAGCGACTCAACACCTATCCGGCTCGCCAGAAGGCGGCAGCCCTGGAGCGCGAGCTGGACCGCAGCGCCGAATAAACGGCGGTGCCCCGGTGACACCCTGCAAAACGCCCCGATGATCGGGGCGTTCTCTTTTCCGTTGGCCAGCCGGTGATCAGAGGGCGAGGGAAAGGATCCGCGCCACTATGGTTGCCAGGATGACTTACAGCGCGTGGGAGAGGATCCTGGCTACCTTGTCGGGATCGATGTCCTGCTGCTCCCCGAGGGCGGTCAGGCCGAACAGCTTGAGGTTGGAACAGATCCCCGGGATGCAGCGCGCATCCAGGCCATAGTCGGCGAGGTGGGTACCCACCCCCATCTGCTGGAAGAACTGCTCGGTACGGATGATCGCCTCCTCGATGCGCAGTGCCTTGTCCTCGCGGCTGGAGTGCCACACCCGCTCGGCGAACTGGGCCAGCTTCTCCTGCTTCTGGGCCGATTGCTCCCGCAGCAGGGAGGGCAGCACCACCGCCAGACTCTGGGCATGATCCAGCCCATGCAGGGCGGTGAGCTGGTGACCGATGGCGTGGGTGGACCAGTCCTGGGGCACGCCGCGACCGATGAGGCCGTTGAGGGCCAGGCTGGCCGCCCACATCAGGTTGGCACGCACCTGGTAGTTGGTGGGCTCCGCCAGCGCCCGCGGACCGTTGTCCACCAGCACCTGCAACAGCCCTTCCGCCAGCCGGTCCTGCACCTCGCCCCCCACCGGGAAGGTGAGGTACTGCTCGAGGATGTGGACGAAGGCATCCACCACGCCATTGCCCACCTGGCGCGGCGGAAGGCTGTAGGTGGTGGCGGGATCCAGCACCGCAAACACCGGTTGCACCAGCGGATTGTAGAAGGAGAGCTTGGCCTCCCCCCGGCTCACCACGGCGGCGGGGTTGCTCTCCGAACCGGTGGCCGGCAGGGTCAGCACACAGCCGAGCGGCAGCGCCCCCTTGATGGGGGCCTTGTCCCGCAGGATCTCCCAGGGATCGTCCCCCTCGAAGCAGGCAGCGGCGGCCACGAACTTGGTGCCATCCACCACGGAACCGCCACCCACCGCCAGCAGAAAGTCGATACGCTCGCGCTTGACCAGGGCCACCGCCTCCATCAGCTGATCGTACTGGGGGTTGGCGCCGATGCCGGGAAACTCCAGCCACTCCCGGCCCGCCAGCGCCTGGGTCAACTGCTCATAGACCCCGTTCTGCTTGATGCTGCCACCCCCGTAGAGCACCAGCAGACGGCTGCCGGCCGGGATCAGCTCGGGCAGCCTGGCGATCTGGCCTTCACCAAAACAGATGCGGGTGGGATTGGCATATTGGAAGTTGTACACGGCAGAGCCCTCGGTTGATTGCATGCCGGGGAATTGTGCGCCTGCCGTGCCATCAGGTCAAAAACGGGAGCCTGTCGTCAAAAATACGATGCCAGCCTGCCGATGCCGGGCGCTCCTGCCCGGCTTTGCTATGGTGATAGCGGGCAGACGAGTTCGTCGCCCCCTCAAACCCCTCCCGGGGTCCCTTTCCCACTCACAGGGTCTCTATCATGAAACTGAAGCACGCCTGGATTGCGGGTGCCCTCACCCTCTGTGCCCCTCCCCTGCTCTATGCCGCCGAGGTCACCACCCATGTGGCCGTGGCCCCCGGACAAGCCAGTCTGGCCGAAGAACTGACGGCCAGGGCAACCGTCACCGCCATCGACCTGACCACCCGCAAGGTCAGCCTGAAAAATGCCGAAGGGCAGACCCTGGATCTGATCGCCGGGGAGGAGGTGACCAACCTTCCCCAGCTCAAGGTGGGAGATGTCGTGGCCTTGAGATATCTGCAACTGCTGGACCTGACCCTGCTCAAGGGCACCGCCGGGGTGAGAAAACGGGTGGTGGAAGTAGAAGGGGGCAAGGCGGCCGCCGGGGAGAAACCCGCAGCCGGCGCCGGCATGCAGGTAACCATCTATGCCGATGTCATCGACGTGGACAAGGCGCACCAGACCATCCGGGTCAAGGGGGTTGACCATACCCTGACCCTCAAGGTGCAGGATCCGGCCCAGTTCGCCCTCATCGCCAAGGGGGACCAGATCAAGGCCGTGCAGACCACCGCCATCGCCATCGGCATCGCCCCCCAGAGTCCCTGAACCCTGACCACGGCCTGCCAGCCCCGTGGCAAGGGGTCAACCCCTTGCCTTTAACGCCCAAGGATTGCCGTTTGAATCACATCATGCCTGGGAGGCGGATTTGCCGGTGAGGCGATCCATGGCCTCCTTGAGCATGGCATCGCGCTGCGCGGCCAGGTCCTTGCTCTGCGTTTCGCGCTCCTCGGCAGAGAGCGTCTTGTCATCCGCTATCCCCTTGAGCTGACGCTCGAGATCGTCAAATTTTTTGCGATCAAAGCCCAGGGCCTTGTCCACCATCTGCTGCACCCGCGCATCCTTGACGCCACCGGTCAGGACTGTGTTCTTGCCGTTCCTGGCCAGATGCTCGTAGGTCAGCGCCTGCTGCGCCTTGCCGGTCAGCACCTGACTGGAGAGGCTGACCTGCTGAGACCAGCCGCTCTGCTTGTCGTCGCTGTCGCTGAGGGTCGCCAGGGCACGGTTCTGGGACGCGCTCTGGGCGAGTTGATGACCATAGGGTTTGATATCCATGAAGGCTCCACGCTCACTGCCGGCCTCGCCGGCTCCGGGGATGGGTTCCCCGCCATGGGCCGGAGACAGCAAATTGCAGGCCAACTTGAGTACCCCCCTCTTCCGATGGTTCAGCACGGGGTCACAGCACGCCTCCTTCTGCACTCCATGACGAGTGCGACCAGATCCATCAAAAAAGGCGCCCGAAGGCGCCTCTTGTGGACAGAAGTCGGCTCGTCATGACATCAGCGACGGCTGATGTGGAGCGGACCGAAGGTCTGGGCCACCGGCATGATCTCGATGCTGTTGATGTTGACGTGGGCAGGCTGCTCGCTGATCCAGAGTACGGTATTGGCGATGTCTTCCGGCAGGATGGCCTGCACCCCCTGATAGACGGTGGCCGCCTTGGCGTCGTCGCCGTGGAAGCGCACGTTGGAGAACTCGGTGCCGCCACACAGGCCGGGCTCCACGTTGGTGACACGCACCGCCGTGCCCGCCAGATCCGCACGCAGGTTGAGGCTGAACTGCTTCACGAACGCCTTGGTCGCGCCGTAGACGTTGCCGCCCGGATAGGGGTAGGTCCCTGCGATGGAGCCGATGTTGATGACGTGGCCGCGGTTGCGCGCCACCATGCCCGGCAACAGCAACCGGGTGATCAGAGCCAGGCCGCTGATGTTGGTGGCGATCATCTGCTCCCAGTCCTCAAGGTCTGCCTTGTGGGCAGGCTCCAGCCCCAGTGCCAGGCCAGCGTTGTTGACCAACAGGTCCACCTGTTGCCATTCGGTCGGCAGCCCCTCGATGGCGGCGCGGGTGGCAGCCTTGTCCTGGACGTCGAACACCAGGGGCAGGAACTGCTCGCCCAGCTCCTCGGACAGGGCGGCCAGCCGTTCGGCGCGACGCCCAGTGCCGATCACCCGGTGGCCTGCGCTCACCAGCAGGCGGCTGATGGCCTCACCAAAGCCGGACGAGGCGCCCGTTACCATTGCAATCATGTGAACCTCCATTGTTATTTGTCTTCTTGAAAAATCAGCACGTTATATGTCGCGTTTGCCCAGCTTTCGCCATGCAAACACCGCCAGATGCAGCAGGAAGAGACCCGAGCCCCCCAGCGCAAACAGCAGGCCGGTCAGGGCGTTGACCGAGGTATCGGCGCCGCACCACCACCAGACCAGCCAGCCGACGACCCCGATGAGAAAGGTCTGGGCGGCGCAGACCGGGCAGCGCCCGAGCTTGGCCCTGATGGCGGTGGCCAGGCAATCCTCGCAACTCATGATGGCGCCTGCCGCTCATCCCCCAGCGCCAGCACCAGGCGGTGGGCATGCTGGCCGGGCCCGTAATAATCGGGCAGCCGTACCCCGGGGCGAAACCCCAGCCCCTGATAGAGGGTCCTGGCTTCTGGGTTGGCGTCGGCGACCTCGAGGCGAATCGCCCCCCAGCCGGCCTCGCGCCCTTCACGGATCACCTGCTCCAGCAGGCGGCGTGCCCACCCCTGACGGCGGACGGTCCAGCGGATGGCGAGGGTCTGGATGATGAGACGATCCCAGCCTTTGTGCTCCAGCACGCTCAAATAGCCCATCACCTGCGCCTTCTCGTCTTGCAGCAGCAGGGTGCGCCCCTTGGCCTGATTGAGCAGATAGTGCCAGCGGCTGCGGCCGAAGGCGACCTCGGGGGGAAAACAGTAGCGTTCCAGCTTCACGATGGCGCCCAAATCATCGGCTCGGGCGGCGCGCACGGTCAACACGGGGAGTCCTTGTTCGGTTATTTATCCTCAGCACCAGAAATGCGACTTGTATCACAAGTTACCAAGGCAGAATATTAGGCACTGTAACCTCTTGTTTCCCCTCGCGCCATTGTCGTGCTTGTCGGTGCATCGAAGCCCACTGGGGATCCTGCCGTTTCTGGCAGTCCTTTCTGTGGAGCCTGAAAATATGAGTACCTATGTCATCGTCGAGGAGCCGGGCGACTGGCCCTGCCATGCCGACTATCTGCTGACCGCCCGCACCTACCTGCAACACGGTCTGCCCACCACAGGGGGGCGTCCGCGCATCATCAACCTCTGCCGCAGCCTGGAACACCTGGGGGCCGGCTATTACTGCTCCCTGCTGGCCCAGGCCCGCGGCCACCACTGCCTGCCGGGATTGCAGGCCATCAGCCGGCTGCAACCCCAGCAGCCCCCCGCCAAGCTGTGGCGCAAATTGCAGGGCTGGCTGGCCCAGCAGAGCGAAGACAGGATCCGGGTGCGCGCCATCTTCGGCCAGTGCGAACAGAGCGAGCTGGCGGGACTCGCCCGCTATTACTACGGCCTGAGCCAGTTGCCGCTGCAGGAGCTGACCCTCAAGCGCGGTCGCCACGGCTGGTCGGTGCGCCAGCAGGAGAGCCTGTCACCGCTGGCGCTGAGCCCGAGCGAGAAGGCGCTGATGGTGCAGCACGCCCAGGCGCTGGTGGGCACTGGGGACGAGGAGCAGACGGCACCACGCTACCAGCTCGCCATCCTGGTCGACCCCAACGACGGCCGCGCCAGCAGCGATGCCCTGGCGCTGGAGCGTTTCATCAAGGCGGCCGCTGCCCAGGGGATCCAGGCCGAGATCCTGCCTCCCTCGGCCATCGAACGGTTGCCGGAGTTCGACACCCTCTGGCTGCGCGCCGAGACCGCGGTCGGCCACTACACCTTCGAGTTTGCCCGCCGTGCCGAGCAGCTCAAGATGCCGGTCATCGACAGCTCCCGTGCCATCCTCGCCTGCAGCAACAAGCTCTATCTCTACGAGCTGATGGTGCGCAGCGGCGTGCCCATGCCCCCCACCACCGTCGTGACCCGCCGCGGCCGCCAACATGTGGACGAACTGGTGCAGCGCCTCGGTCTGCCGCTGATGGTGAAGATCCCCGACGGCGCCCAGGGGCGCGACCTCGCCATGGCCAGCGATGACATCCAGCTCGCCCGCCTGCTGGACGAGGGGCTGGCCCGCTCCGCCCTGCTACTGGTCCAGAGCCGGATCCCTGCGGAGTTCGACTGGCGCATCGGCTTTCTCGACGGCTCGCCGCTGTTCGCCTGCCGCCGCTACCGACCCGAACCCGGCAACCGCATCCGTCGCCGCAAACACCCCCTCGACATGAGCCGCATCGAGGCGCTGCCCCTCAGTGAAGTGCCGGAGCGGGTGCTGCAAACCGCCCGCCGCGCCGTGCACCAGCTCGGCAACGGCCTGTTCGGGGTGGATCTGCGCCAGCAGGGCCAGGGCTGCGTGTTGCTGGAAATCATCGACAACCCCTGGATACGTGGCGATATTGAAGACAGGGAGGCAAAGGACCTCTACGAGCGCCTCGCCCGGGCCTTCCGCCAGCGGCTGGAGAACCGGGGGCAGAGCGCGACAGGATAACAAGCATCGCGAGCAGAGGTGGATATGATGACAATGCAGTGGTGGAACATCGCGCCCCTTGGCTGGGAGAACATCCTGGTCTGTCTGGTGTGTGGCACCCTGGTGGGGCTGGAGCGGCAGCTTCGCGGCAAGCCGGTGGGGATCCGCACCTCTTCCCTCATCGTGCTCGGCACCTACTGTTTTCTCGCCATCGGCGCCGCCGTCAGCCCTCAGGGCGCCGATCAGGCGCGGGTGCTGGGTCAGCTCATCACCGGGGTCGGCTTTCTCGGGGCCGGGGTCATGATGACCCGGGATGGTCAGGTGCTGGGGGTGACCTCCGCCGCCGCCATCTGGATGCTGGCCGCCCTCGGCGCCCTCATCGGCATGGACATGCTGCATCAGGCGCTGCTGCTCACCGTCGTCACCCTCTCCATCCTGGTGGGGGTGGACTATCTGGAAGCCAGCTTCAAGAGCCTGCGCCGCGGGGTACACAATCGGCTGGAACACTGGCGCCACGGGGCCGAGCCCTCGGTCTCTTCCCGCCGGGACGATCTGGGCAGCGGCATCGAGAAGTAAGCCGCCACCATGAAAAAGGGCTCCATGCTGGAGCCCTTTTTGTTGCCTGCCTCCCTCAGCGCACCAGCAGGAAGCGGCCAGTGAGGGGTGGCAAGTCCACCGTCACGCTGCTGCCACCGATGGCCAGATTCTCGCCGCTCTGCAGATCCACCAGGGCGCTGCCGCTGCGCAGCTTGCCGACCGGCACCGCGTAGCTCTGGAGCGTAGTGGAGACGTTGAGCAGGTAGACTACTTGCTCGCCCGCCGTCTGCTTGATGTCGCCATAGACGCTCCCCTCGGCCACCAGCTTGACCCGCTCCCCCTGATAGAGGGCGGGGTGGGCGGCGCGCAGGGCCAGCAGATCGCTCAGCCACTGCTTGAGCTCGGCCTGCTCGCTGCTCGGCACGAAGCCGGTGACACCGGGAACCTTGCCATCGCTGCGAGCCACGTGATCATCGCAGAGCCCCTGGGCCGCACAGTCGCCCCCCACCTGACTGGCAAAGCCAGGCACCTCGTCGCCAAACTCCTCGCCATAGTAGAAGGTAATGGGACCTGAGCGGGCGGCCATGAAGCTGAAGGCCGCCTTGTGGCGCTGCCAGTAGTCCGCCCCATTGAAGTTGCCCCGCTCCAGCAGATCGCCGAAGCGCACCAGATCGTGGTTGCCCAGCATCAGGTTGGGCATGGCGTGGTCCGGGTAGTTCTCCACCTTGTTCCAGCTGGCGTCGAGCACGCTGGCCCCCTGCCCGCCCTTGCCGGACTCTTCCACCGCCAGCGCCTGTACCAGGCCGTAGCGCAGGGGGAAGTCGAACGCCGAAGAGAGCGCCGGGTTGTCGCTCGGGCCATAGGCCTGGGCGCGGATCTCGTCAGCGCCCTTCCACACTTCCCCCACCATGTAGCCGAGGGTGCCCCACTGCTGGCCGGCGGCCTTGCGCGCCGCGCTGGCCCGCGCCACCTCGCTGCGAATGGCGCGCCAGTCATCCAGCCCCAACTGATAAGCCTGATCGAGGCGCCAGCCGTCGATGCCGTACTGCTCGACCCAGTAACGGGCCACCTCCTTGAAGTAGGCCAGACTCTCGGGCTGGCCGTAATCCACCAACTGGCCCGGGTAGCCTGCGCCGCCGCTCTTGAGGGCAGGCAGCCGCCCCTCTGGTGAAGGCTTGCTCACCCCCACCTTGTTGACGTGGCCGAACACCCCGTCGAGGAAGACATAGAGCCCGCGCTGGTGCGCCCCGTCCACCAGTTTTTTAAGCTGGGCGTTGCTGCCGAAGTTGGGATCCACGTTGAAGAAGTCGCAGGCGAAGTAGCCGGTGGCATCCAGCCGGTCGTCCCCGGCCTGGCCGGCGCAGGAGTCAAACACCGGCGTGAGCCAGATGGCGTTGACGTTGAGGCTCTTGATGTGGTCGAGGCTGTCGATGATCCCCTGCAGATCGCCGTTGTGCCGGGAGGGGCCGTAGCCGACGCCGTAGTTGGCGCTGCCGTCGCCGTCGACGAAGGACTCCACCATCACCTGGTAGGTGCGCAGGTTGCAGGCTGGCTGATCATTGCCGTAGCAGGCGCGGCTGGCCGACGCGGGGGGCGGATTGACCACCGGAGGCTGGGGGTCACTGCTGCCACCGCCTCCCCCGCTGCCGCAAGCCGTCAGTAACAGGGCGGCCCCGATGAGGCCGCCACGACGCAACGTTCCTTGTTTCATTGTTATGTTCCCGCTGTGGTGGATGGGCGCCCAAAGCGCCGCACTGGGGTCATGATAACGACCTGACCGACGCGGGTCTGTGACTGAAAACGTTACCTGACTCAACGAGTTAGCATGTCAGAAGCGATGCATGTTGCGATCGGGGAAGGCGGCGCGCTCGTCGATGGGCAGGATCAGGTGGTAGACCTCGTGGGCCGCCAGGGTGAAGCCCGAGGGCCACGCCAGTTGATGGCGATCATCGATGAAGACACGGGCGAAGCGACGCTCGGTCTCCATGGCCACAAACAGCGGCTGGCCGCGCCAGGGGGTGAGATCCAGCACGCCTGTGGTGCCGTCGGAGAGCACCACGAACAGAGACCAGCCCTGCACATATTCCACATCGATGAAGACCGGCATCCCTTCGGCTCCGATTGAGAAATCCGGCGCCATTATAGGCACGACCCTTGTCTCGATGTGCCAGCAGGATCACAGTTTCCCCAGCGTTTTATGCTCTCTTCGAACCCTGCATCCCGTCACAAAAAATCATAAAACGTGCCAACCTCTCCATTTATACCCCATGCCCATGCAACCTTTGCCAGGTGCCACTGTCATACTCCTGCACCATAACAACAATGCGCCCGGGGACTGGGCGCAAACAGGTTTGCAGGAACAATATGACCACCATCAGACAATGGCTGGGACCGGTTTGGCCCATCGCCGTCTTTTCATTGATCGCGCTCATCTCCCTGACCGTCAGCCGCCTTGGCCTGGGGCTCTGGCAACTGGAACGGGTGGATGCCGTCTCTGGCTGGCAGGAGATGCTGCTGCAAGGCATTCGGGTCGACGTTGCCACCCTCTGCTGGGTCTGGGGCGTACCCGCCGTCTTGACCCAGTTGCTGGCCGGGCCCCACGCGCCGGGGCGGCTCTGGATGCAGCTTATCCGGATCTGGCTCACCCTAGGGCTCTGGCTGATGCTCTTTCTCGAGATCTCCACTCCCGCCTTCGTCACCGAATACGGGGTGCGCCCCAACCGCCTCTATGTGGAGTACCTCATCTATCCGAAGGAGGTGCTCTCCATGCTGTGGGCTGGCCGCAAGGGCGAGCTGCTGCTGGCCGTGATCTTCAGCGGCGCCGTGCTGGGCGGTGGCTGGTGGCTGAGCGGCCGCCTGGTGCGTGACCTAAGCTTCCCCCGCTGGTACTGGCGCCCCGCCTTCGCCCTGCTGATCCTCGCCATCGGCTTCCTCGGCGCCCGCTCCAGTCTCGGCCATCGCGCCCTGAATCCGGCCATGGTGGCCTTTGCGGACGATCCCCTGGTCAACGCCCTCACCGTCAACTCCGCCTACTCCCTCTTCTTTGCCATCAAGCAGATGGGGGCCGAGGAGGACGCCAGCCAGTTTTACGGCAAGATGGCTGACCATCAGGTACTCGACATAGTCCGCGAGGAGAGCGGTCGCCCTCTCGGCGATTTCACCTCTGCCGATCTGCCGAGCCAGACCTTCAACACGGCCAGCTACCAGGGCAAGCCCAAAAACCTGGTGATCCTGCTGCAAGAGAGCCTGGGGGCCCAGTTCGTCGGCTCCCTCGGCGGCCTGCCGCTCACCCCGAACATCGATGCCTTGTCGAAAGAGGGTTGGGCGTTCGAGCAGCTCTACGCCACCGGTACCCGTTCGGTACGCGGCATCGAGGCGGTGCTCACCGGCTTCACGCCGACCCCGGCCCAGGCCGTGGTCAAGCTCGGCAAGAGCCAGACCAACTTCTTCACCATCGCCGACCTGCTCAAGCAGCGAGGCTATGACACCAGCTTCATCTATGGTGGCGAGAGCCACTTCGACAACATGCGCAGCTTCTTCCTAGGCAATGGCTTCACCACCATCGTCGAGCAGAAGGACTTCAAGAACCCGGTGTTCGAGGGATCCTGGGGCGCCTCGGATGAAGATTTGATGGCCAAGGCCAACGAGACCTTCGCGGCGCTGCACAAGGAGGGCAAACCCTTCTTCAGCCTGGTGTTCAGCTCCAGCAACCACGATCCCTTCGAATTCCCCGACAACCGCATCGCCCTGTACGAGCAGCCCAAGCAGACCCGCAACAACGCCGCCAAGTACGCGGACTACGCCGTCGGCGAGTTCTTCAAGAAGGCCAGGGCATCGGACTACTGGCAGGACACCCTGTTCCTGGTCATCGCCGATCACGACAGCCGGGTCGGGGGAGCCAGCCTGGTGCCCATCCCCCGCTTCCACATCCCGGGGGTCATCCTGGGGGACGGCATAGCACCGAGAAAGGACCCCCGCATCGTCAGCCAGATCGACATGGCCCCGACCCTGCTCTCCCTCATGGGCATCAGTGCCGACTACCCCATGCTGGGCAAGGATCTCACCCGCATGCCCGCCGACTGGCCGGGACGCGCCATTATGCAGTACGACAAGAACTTCGCCCTGATGCGCGGCAAGGACGTGGTGATCCTGCAGCCCGAGCGGGCGCCGGAAGGCTTCATCTACGAGGATGCGACCGAAACGCTCACCCCGGCGCAGCAGCCGGACACCATGAAGGATGCCGCCCTGGGGCTGGTCCTGTGGGGCAGCCTGGCCTATCAGCAGGGGCTCTACCGGACGGCGCAGGACAGCCGGCTGGCTCTCAACTGAGGGACCGCCCACAAAAAAACCGCCCTCGGGCGGTTTTTTCTTGCGGCTCGCCCCGTCAGGGGTGGGGGAAGCAGGGAAGCGAGCGGCTGAACCTGTGCTCGAACACCAGGGAGGTCTCGAGGTGCACCACCTCTTCCCGGGAGGTAAAGTGATCGAAGACGAAATTGCGCAGGTGTTCGGTATCGGAGACGCACAGGTGCACCAGGAAATCATCCTTGCCGCCCATGTGGAACAGGCTGATCACCTCGGGCAGGGCCAGGATGGCGTCGCGAAACGCATCGATGATCTGGCGGCTGTGACGGGCCAGTTGCAAGGAGACCATGGCCTGGATGTGACCGCCCAGGGCCTGGTAATCCACCTCGCAGTGCGCCCCCTTGAGCACGCCATCCTGCTGCAGCTTGCGCACCCGCTCCAGACAGGTGGACGGCGCCACCCCGACCAGGGCCGCCAAATCCTTGTTGGTCATGCCCGCATCGCGAAACAGATGGGCCAGGATGTCCAAGTCCAGTTGATCCAGGTTTCTCATCTTTACTCCTTGCATCGCTCGATTTTTTTAGACTCTGCCCGTAAACCGGGCCGAACACAACGCAGATTGACATCGCCTCCGGCCCCTCTATGCTGTGCCGCACCCGCGGGATGCCGATCCCGTTGACCCCGACCACCACGAGGAACCCCATGCTCAGTGCCCATCCCTTCTGGAGCCTGGACGTTCCACGGCTCGACGGCCAGCTCCTGCTCACCCCCTGCCCCGGCAGCCAGCAGGTCCCCATGGCCGACGCCCTTGCCCAGTTGCAGCTGGCCGGTGCCGGCGGGGTGCTGACCCTGATGACGGTGGAGGAGCTGGCCCTGTGCGGGCCCCTCTCTCTCGGGCAGCTGGTGCAGGCCAGAGGCATGAGCTGGTTCCATCTGCCCATTGCGGATGACGAGGCACCGGATGCCGCCTTCGAACAGGCCTGGCCCGGGGTGCAACCCCGACTGCTCGCCCTGCTGCGCGAGGGACGGCACCTTGCCATTCACTGCCACGGAGGAAGCGGGCGTACCGGGCTGGCGGCCGCCCTGCTGCTGATGACCCAGGGGCTGCCCCAGCAGGAGGCCATGACCCTCATCCGGGCCAGACGGCCACGGGCCTTCACCCTGGCCTGCCACCGTCACTGGCTCGATACCCGTGGACGGCTGCTGGCCGGGGCGGACTGATGGGCTCTATCCCTTGGGCTGCTGGTAGGTAAACACCTTGCCGATGTCTTCCACCTTGTAGCTGGTCAACTGGTAGACGTAATAGTTGAGCCAGTTGGAAAACAGCAGGTGACCGTGGCTGCGCCAGGTGGCGCGCGGGGTCTGGCTTGGGTCGTTGTTCGGGTAATAGTTGACCGGAATGACGGGGGTGAGCCCGGCCGCCAGATCCCGCCTATATTCCCCATCCAGGGTCAGGGCGTCATATTCCGGATGGCCGGTGACGAACACCTGGCGACAATCCTTGGTGGCGGCCAGATAGACGCCCGCCTCTTCCGACTCGGCGAAGATCTGCAGATCGGTGTGGGCGCGGATGAGATCCCCGTCGAAGGCCGCATAGCGGGAGTGGGGCGCCACGAATTCGTCATCGAAGCCGCGCAGCAGCGCCTCGTGCTCGTCGAGGCGGTGGTGGCGATAGACCCCGGAAAGCTTCTCGCCGTGGGTCTGCTTTTCCATGCCGTACAAGGCTTTCAGCGCCGCCTGCACCGCCCAGCAGAGGAAGAGGGTGGAGGTGACATGCTGATGGGACCACTCGATGATCTCGACGATGCGGGGCCAATAGACCACCTCCTCGAACTCCACCAGCCCGAGCGGCGCCCCCGTGATGATCATGCCGTCGTAGTTGTTGCCTCTCACCTGCTCGAAGTCGTGATAGAAGTTCTCCAGGTGCGCCTGGGGCGTGTTTTTCGACTCCCGATCGTCGATGCGCAACAGATCCACGTCCACCTGCAAGGGCGAGTTGGAGAGCATCCGCATCAGCTGGATCTCGGTTTCTATCTTCTTGGGCATCAGATTGAGGATGAGCACCCGCAGCGGGCGGATGTTCTGGGTGACGGCCCGGGATTCCGTCATCACGAAGATGTTCTCCTGCCCCAGCACTTCGGCGGCGGGCAACTGGTCCGGGATCTTGATCGGCATGCTGACTCCCTGTACTGCATCGGTAAATATGTCTGGACATCTAGAAGCCTATAATAAAGCGCTCCCGCTGTCATCAGATACCTTTTGTATTCACCCCGCCCTTTGACTAGCATACGGCTCAGTGTGTCCCTCGTGCCCAACCCCATGACAGGAATCAAGATCTCCGTAGAACGGCTGCAAGTCGGCAATTATGTCTCCCTGCCTTTGGGATGGCGTGAGCACCCGTTTCTGTTCTCCAGCTTCAAGCTCAAGAGCGAGGAGGAGATCGAGCTCATTCGTCGCCTTGGCCTCAAGCTGGTGACCATCATTCCCGACAAGAGCGACACGCCGCCCAAGCCCCTCGGACAGACCCAGTCCCAGGCAGATGAGGTTGAGGGAGAGGGTCTCCTCGCCCGCCAGGAGGAGATGCAGCAGGAGAAACTGCGGCGCATCGAGCAGTTGCAGCGCTATCGCCGCGACCTGCAGCAGTGCGAGAAACAGTTCCGCCAATCCCTGGCCCAGGTGCGCAACCTCATGGGCAAGATCCAGTCCCGCCCCCTCAACGCCATCAGCGAGGCCCAGGAGCTGATCAACGCCATGACGGAGCAGCTCCTCTCGGTGGACGAGATGGTGCTGCACCTGGTCTCTGACAGCGATGATGGCAACAGCCTGCAGTTTCACTCCCTCAACGTCAGCGTGCTCAGCATGCTGCTCGCCCGGGAGTGCAAGTTGCCGGCCGAGGCGATCCGCCAGGTCGGCATGGGGGCCCTGTTCCACGACATCGGCAAGCTGAGGATCCCGAGCCAGATCCTGCGCAAGACGGAGCCGCTGACCAAGCCGGAGCAGAACCTGATGGCCCAGCATCCCCGCTACGGCCTGGAACTGCTGGGGCTGGTCAGCGATTTTCCGGAAGCGGCCAAGCAGATAGTGCAGAACCACCACGAGTACCTGGACGGCACCGGCCCCCAGGGGCTCAAGGGGGATCAGCTCGATCCCCTCACCCAGATCGTCTCCCTCATCAACGAGTACGACAACCTCTGCCACCTGGAGGCCAAGGTGCCCTACGCGGCCCTCGGCAGCCTCTACAAGCAGCGCAAGTCCCAGTTCAACGCCGATCACCTCGGCATGCTGATCCGACTGATGGGGGTCTACCCCCCGGGTAGCGTGGTGCAGCTTTCCAACGGCCAGGTGGGGCTGGTGATGTCGGTCAACGCCTCCCGCCTGCTCTACCCCGCCGTGCTGGTATACGACCCCCGCATTCCGCGCCAGGAGGCAGCCATCATCGACCTCGACGCGGCCGGGCTGACCATCGCCAAGGTGATCCAGCCCAAACGCCTGCCCCCGGCGGTGTTCGAATACCTCAACCCCCGCACCCGGATCAGCTACTACTTCGAACACGGCAAGCCCTGAGAGGGCTGGCCCCACCCAAGGAGTCCCCATGCGCATCGAGATCATCAGCACAGGCGACGAGATAGTGACCGGCCTGGTGGTGGACACCAATGCCGCCTGGCTCAGCGCCCTCTTGCTGGAGCAGGGCTGGCAGGTGCGCCGCCGCGCCACCGTGGGGGACAACCTCGCGGATCTGACAGCCGTGCTGCAGGAGAGCGCCAACCGCGCCGAGGTGGTACTGGTGTGCGGGGGGCTCGGCCCCACGGCGGACGACCTCACCGCCCAGGCCGCGGCCGAGGCGTTTGACCAGCCCCTGACCCTGTTCCCGGACTGGCTCGCCACCATGGCCGAACGCTATGCCAGCCGGGGCCGCACCATGGCACGGAGCAACACCAAGCAGGCCTGGCTGCCCCGGGACTGCGAGATCCTCGACAACCCGGTGGGCACCGCCTGCGGCTTTGTGGTCCGCCACCCGGCCAGCCACGGCCAGAGCCGGCTCTTCTTCACCCCGGGCGTGCCGTTCGAGTTCAAGCAGATGGTGCGCGAACAGATCATGCCCCGCCTCAAGGCGCTGGCCGGGGAAGAGACCGACACCGAGCTGCGCCGTTTCTACACCTTCGGCGTCTCGGAGTCCGCCCTCAGCGACATGCTGGATGCGGCCCCCTGGCCTGCCGGCATCGAGCTGGGCTACCGCTCCTCCATGCCCCTCATCGAGCTCAAGCTCATCGGCCACGGTGCCAGCACCGCCGACATGGACGCCGCCGAGGCGAGGCTGCTTGCGGCCATCGCCCCCTGGCTGGTGGGACGTGGCAACGAGGCGCCTGCCAGCCAGATCCTGGCCCTGCTGGGGGAGCGGTCGCTGCACCTGCAGGAAGGGGAGAGCCGGGGCGCCCTGCTGACCATGTGTCACGGGCACCCAGCCCTGACCGCCGGCTTCAGCCACACCCTGAGCGACGATCTGACTCAACTGGCGGTGCCCGCAGCCCCCCTGAGCCTCACCATAGGCCGTGCCGGGCCGGACGGCGTGCCGCTGCTGCTCTGCGCCGACGGGCAACTGCACGGCCAGACGCTCAAGGTCAGCCACCCGGATCCCGCAAGCGGTCGCCGGATCCTCGCCTTCGCCGCCCTCGACATGCTGCGCCGCCACCTGCTGGGGCTGCCGGTGCTCGCCGACTACCTCACCCTGACCCGAACGGCCAGGTGCCAGGAGGGCGCCCGGGGCTAGAAGTGAGCCAAGCCTGCACCGCCATGGACCCAGTACCCGGCGAGCGCCAGGGTCAGCAGGCAGAAGGCCCTCTCGTAGCCCCCGCCGCTCTTGAGGGGCAGGCCGGGCAGGCGAAAGCGCCGACGCCAGGGCCAGAGCAGGGGAATGCCCATGGGGGTGAGCCAGTCCCCCAGCAGATGGCTGAGATAGCCCACGATGAGAGCATCCTTCACCGCCCCCGACAGCAACCAGGGGGCTTCCACCTGGGCCAGCCCCCAGACCCCCATCCCCACCGCCAGCAGGCTGTGGGTGAAGCCGCGATGGCCGAACAGCCGGGAGAGCGGCCCCGAGATCCAGGGCAGTTGCCGCCCGAGCAGGGAGCGGGGGTGATCGAGATCCGGCAGCAGGGCGCTCGCCAGGGCCATGGGAACGATGTGCCACAGGCTGGCATCGGCCAGGGCCGGAGTCAGTTCAACCTTGTGGGCAAGCAGGACGCAGGTGACGGAAAACAGCAGGTGGCCTTGGGCGGTCATGGGGCTCGTTCGGTTGGACAGAAAAAGGGGCTGATCGGTGGCGACCAGAGTCCTCGCCCTGGGGCGGCGGCAGATTAAAATCCTTCTCTTCCTGCCTGGCAAGGTGATTTGCATCGCCTCCCTCAACGTGATGGACACTCTGGATAGCGAAAGCATAAAAAGTCAGCATATTGCGCTAAAAAACTGCAATGGAGCCCATGGCATGGCCGGCTCTGCCCCTCTCCCGTCAGCCGATATTTCCTCAACCCGGCTCACCCATTTGCATTCAGATCGTTGACCCGGAAGGAAAAATACCCGAATACTGCGCGTTGGATCCGCCCCGGCGGCATTGGATGCCGGCAAGGAGAGGCCCCAGCATGGGGCAAACCGGACAGGGACAACGAAGGAGGGCCCGGTGTTAAGCAAAGCGTGGTTTCAGCTGTCGGCCGACATGAGCTATGTCTGCCTGCGCATCACCCCGGGCCTCACCGAGCCCATCCAGGAAAGCGACGTCCTGGCCCTGCTGCGACTCTCCAACTGTCGGCGCTACGAACCCCTCGGCGAGGGGATCCGCGAAGCCGTCACCCTGCTCAACGCCCTCATCGCAGAGCCGGATGCCCCCGCGCATCCGCCAGTCCCCATTGCCCGGCGCCAGGATGCCAGGCTGCTCATCCAGGTGGACAAGGACCAGATGAGCGCCAGGGCGCAGATCACCGCGGACTGGGGCGGCCAGCCCCTGACCCTGGCCCGGTTGCAGGAGGCCCTGGCGGCCAGCACGGTCAAGCAGGGGGTGAGCGAGCGACTGCTTGCCGCCGCCATCCAGGCAGCGGGTGAGGCGGCCCCCGGTGCCCAGCTCAATCCCGTCATCGCCCTCGGCAAGGCCGCCAGGCACGGCCTGGATACCCGCCTGGAGCGGCTGGTGGAGACCGCAGCCGAGCGGATCCTCAAACCCCAGGAGCGGGATCACGGCAAGGTGGACATGCGCGACCTCGGCACCCTGCTCACCGTCAAGGCGGGGGCGTTGCTGATGCGCAGGCACCCCGCCACCCAGGGCATCGACGGCTTCACCGTGACGGGCCAGACCCTGACCGCCCGCCACGGCAAGGAGAGCGCCATGACGCCGGGTGACGGCACCTGCCTCTCCCCCGAGGACCCGGACCTGCTGCTGGCGACCCGCCCGGGGCTCCCCTGTCAGGAGCGTGCCGGGATGCGGGTCGACGAGGTGCTCAACGTCAAGCAGGTCGACATCCGCCACGGTCACGTCGAGTTCGAGGGATCCCTGCTGGTCACCGGGGACGTCATGCCCGGCATGCGCGTCAAGACCAGCGGTGACGTGGTGATCGGCGGCTTCGTCGAGGGCGGCTACATCGAATCCGGCGGCACCATCACGGTGCGCAACGGCATCATAGGGCGCAAGCTGGCGGACGACGAATACCTCTGCCACCTCAACGCCGGGGGGGAGATCCACGCCAGCTATGCCCAGTACGCCAGGCTGGAGGCCGATGGCGACATCCATATCCTGAGCCAGCTCAGTCACTGCTATTGCCGCAGCGGCCAGGATCTCAAGGTGGGGGACAGCGCCATGCGCAAGGGGCACCTCATCGGCGGCATCAACATCGCCAATCGGCTCATCATGGCCCCGGTGCTCGGAGCCTCGGCGGCCAACCGGACCCGGTTGCAGATCCTCGGTGGCTATTTCAGCCAGAAGGAGCAGGAGCTGGCGCTGCGCCAGCGCAAACAGACCTGCGCCGAGCAGATAGACAAGCTGCAGGATCTCATCCTGCGTCTGCTGCAACTGCCCCGTGACAAGCGCAATCCCGAGACCCTGCAGAAGATCAAGGCGCTGCGCACCCGCCAGTTCGACGAGAGCAAGAGCCTGGACGAGCAGCTCGTCGAGGCGCAGCGGGAGCTGCAGGCGCTCATGGCCAACATGGACATCATCGCCACCCAGCGCCTCTTCCCCGGCGTCGAGGTGGAGATGGCCCATCACCACAACAGGGTCGACATCGAGCACGGCCCCATCCACTTCGCCATCCGGGAAGATCAGCTGCAACTGACCCCCTACCAGGGCCAGCGCTGAGGGGCAACGTGCCCCCGCGTCGGCAGGCGGCGTGATCCCGGCGGCGATTTTCGCTACACTCGGCCTCCCCATGGCCCCATCGGGCGGGCCGGCCAGACTCAGGTAGTGAGAAGATGTACAAGCTGATCGCATTGGATATGGATGGCACCCTGCTGACCCCAGAGGGCCGAATCTCCCCCCGCACCCAGGCCGCCATCGCGGCAGCCCGCGCCAGGGGCGTGACCGTGGTGCTGGCCTCCGGCCGCCCGCTGGAAGGCATGACCGCCGCCCTGACCGAGCTGGGCCTCACCGGCCAGGATGACTACGTCATCTGCTACAACGGCGCCCTGGTGCAGCAGGTGTCCGAGCAACGCATCATCCGCAGCCAGTTGCTGACCGGCAGCGATGCCCGTGCCATCGCCCACCTGGCCTGTGAGCTGGGGGTGAACATCCACGGCTTCTCCGTCCGCCAAGGGCTCATCAGCCCAAGGATCAGCCCCTACACCGAGCACGAATCCCGCCTCATCGGTCAACCCATCAACCTGGTGGACTTCGCCACCCTGCCCGA
The DNA here is from genome assembly GCF_040907975.1 of Aeromonas sp. s10. Classification (NCBI taxonomy): domain Bacteria; kingdom Pseudomonadati; phylum Pseudomonadota; class Gammaproteobacteria; order Aeromonadales; family Aeromonadaceae; genus Aeromonas; species Aeromonas sp. s10. Next base: position 258,972 of record NZ_JBFOCV010000033.1, read on the forward strand.
CGACGAGCAGATCATGAAGGTGATGATGATTGACCCAGAGCCCCTGCTCTCCCGTGCCATCGCCCAGCTGCCCGCCGAACTCCACGAGCGCTATACCGTGGTGCGCAGCGCACCCTATTTCCTCGAGTTCATGAACAAGCGCAGCAACAAGGGCACCGGCGTCGCCGCCCTGGCCGAGCACCTGGGGCTGGATGCCTCCCAGGTGATCGCGGTGGGAGATGCGGGCAACGATCACCACATGATCGCCTACGCCGGACTCGGGGTCGCCATGGGCAACGCCACCGACGAGATCAAGGCGCTGGCACAGCACACCACGGGGCGCAACGATGAAGACGGGGTCGCCCAGGTGATCGAGCGTTTCATCCTGAACGCCTGAGTCGACAAGGGGCCCTGTGGGCCCCTTCTGCTATCCGGCCGCCCGGCCAGATGTTTAATATATCCACCATCAAATCGCTCACCGCACCAGGCATCCCCCCTCAATCCCCTTTAAATTGGACTCAGAGCCGTATCCCGGTATCAATGGTTAACATAATTGCATCATTTTGTTTGACATATTGAACGGCCTTGGCAGACTGAAGGCAGGATCCAGGCTGTCGTTGCCAAGGCTGACCGACGATTCTGGCACGCTGGCGCGACCCTGATCCCACGACCATGCCTTGAGGCATGCCCTTGCGAGCCGAGGCGGCAAGGGCCTTCCCAAGGCGCTGGATGAGACCGCCAAGGATAGCCAAGGTGACCTATGCCCAACCCCAGTTCCCATAACAAACCCGTCGTGCTGATGACCATGGGGGCCCAGACCCGCAGTGGCCACGCCTACCAGGTCATGACCCACAAATACATCAAACCTCTGGTGGAGATCAGCGGCTGCGTGCCGCTGCTGGTGCCCACCTGCTGTGGCACCGAGGATCTGGAGCAGTATCTGGACCTCGCCGACGGGGTCTATCTGAGCGGTGCCGGATCCAACATCGATCCTGCCCTCTATGGCCAGGAGAACCTCACCCCGGAGAAGCCCCAGGACAGGGACAGGGATCTGTTCGATATTCCCCTGGTGCGCGCCGCCCTCGACCGTGGCCTGCCGATCCTCGGGATCTGCCGCGGCATGCAGGAGATCAACGTGGCCCTGGGGGGCGACATTCACCAGAAGGTCTATTGCGAGCCGGGTTATGACGATCATCGGGAGGATGCGGATGACCCGGTGGACGAGCAGTATGGCGAGAGCCATCAGGTCGAGCTGGTGCCCGGTACCTGGCTGGCCGAGCTGATGGGGCAGCCGTCGATTCCGGTCAACTCCCTCCACGGGCAGGGGATCAAGACGCTGGCCAAGGGGCTGTCCCCCCTGGCCCATGCCGAAGACGGGCTGATCGAGGCGATCCACGCTCCCGCCCTCTCCCCCTTCCTGCTGGCGGTGCAGTGGCACCCGGAGTGGAAGGCCAGCGAGAACCCCCACTCCATCAAGCTCTTCACCGCCTTTGGCGACGCCTGCCGTCGGTTCAGGCAGCAGGTCGGCTAGTCGCCGACCCCTTGCCCTTGAGCCTGGGCAGGGCCCCGTGCATCGGGGGCTGCCCAGAGGCATCCGACGTGGCGGGCCTGTGACCCCCCCACGCCATCAAGCTGTCCACTGCCTTCGGCGACACCTCCTGCCCGCTCAGGCAGCAGACGGGCTAGTCGCCGAATCCCTTGCCCTTGAGCTTGGGCAGGGCTCCGCGATCAGGGCGCAGGGTACGGCAGACATCCAGCCCCTTGAGGCCCCGCTGGATATGGTCCGGGGCCTGCCCGAGCACCATGCCGTTGCCGCGATAGAGACGGGCATCCTCCAGCTCGAACAGCTCGCCGCCGATGAGCAGTTGCTCCCGACCATTCACCACCTTGCCCCGTTTCAGGGGCAGGGTCATGTCCACCTGGATCTCGCCGGTGGCACACCCCTCGCGCCAGCGCGCCTCGTCGGAAAACGGGGAGATGGCGATCTCCCGCCAGGATCCGTCCCTGAACTCCATCCGGTAACGGTCTTGCACCAGATCGCATCCCGCCAGCATCACGGGGATCGCCAGCCAGATGACACCCTTCATTCCCTTCACGCCCTTGCTCCCTTGTTGTTATTGCCAGATATAGATCACGGAATCTGTCCCTCATCCCCAGCTCAGAGCAGCAGGGTGGCCAGATCCTGCAACTGCCCCAGCTCCACATCCGGCAGCAGCGACAGCGACTGCCAGGACTGACCGCTCTCGTTGAGCCAGGCGGCCCGAAAGCCGTGCAGCCTGGCCCCCAGCACGTCGGTCACCGGGTGATCCCCCACATGGAGGATGCGGCCGGGGGGCAGCCCCAGGGCCTCTTGCACCTGCACGAACATGTCGGGCGCCGGTTTCATTCTGGCTCCCGCTCCCGCCTTGCAGACCAGGGTGAAGTAGCCAGCCAGGCCCGCCTGCTCCAGATCCAGGTTGCCGTTGGTGATCACCGCCAGCGGGTAGCGCGCCGCCAGACGAGCCAGCAGGGCGTGAGTCGCCTCGCTCACCTCTATCTTCGAGCGCTCGGCCATGAAGCCGGTGAACACCGCCCTGGCCTGCTGCTCCGCCAGCCCGGGCTCCATGCCCCCCTGCACCAGGGCCTCGCGAATGCCCCGCTGGCGCGCCAGGCTGACGTCGTGGCTCAGCGCCGGGTGGTCCAGCAGCAACTGGCGCTTGAGCGCGAGCCAGCGCGGCTTGTCCAGCATGGCGGTAGCCAGGTATTCGCTGCGCAGGTGGTCCAGCATCCACTGTTCCGCCCGCGCGATGGCGGGGCCGTTGTCATAGAGGGTGTCGTCCAGATCGAACGAGATGGCGGCCACCGGCTGCCAGCGACGGTAAAACTGCATGGCTGTTCCTCTTTACTCCCCATCCTCTGGCGTTGCGGGCTCCCGCCTGACTCGGGCGACGTGGAGATTGTCATCCCCGCAGATCGCACACCACATCACTCATCCTCCGGCGTTTCCGGATCCCGCTTCGCCCGCGGGTGGGCACTGTCATATACCTTGGCCAGATGCTGGAAGTCGAGGTGGGTATAGATCTGGGTGGTGGAGAGATCCGCATGCCCCAGCAGCTCCTGCACCGCCCGCAGGTCGCCGGAGGATTCCAACATGTGGGTGGCGAAGCTGTGGCGCAGCTTGTGGGGGTGCACGTGGGCATTGAGAGCCTGCTTGTTGCCCCAGCCGTCGAGCCGCTCCTGTACCGAGCGGGCCGAGAGCCGCTGCCTGCGCTTGGAGACGAACAATGCCTCCCCCTCGTCACCGGCCAGCAGGGGGCGTACCTTGAGCCACTTGTGCAACCACTCCACCGCCATCCGCCCGATGGGCAGCACCCGCTCCCGCGAGCCCTTGCCGATCACCCTGAGCTGGCGCTCCTCGAGCTTCACGTCCGCGAGGTTGAGCCCCACCAGCTCGGCAAGGCGCAGGCCGGAGGAGTACATCAACTCCATGATGGCGCGATCCCGCACCGCCAGCGGATCCTGCTCGTCGGTGATGTTGAGCAGCTGGTACATCTCGTCCACGTCCAGGTTCTTGGGCAGGGGCCGCCCCTGCTTGGGGGTGACGATGCCCCGCGCCGGGTTGGCGGTGAGCAGCCCCTGGCGCACCTGCCAGTCGCAGAAGCTGCGCAGGGCCGACACCTTGGTGGCAAGGGAACGGGGCGCCAGCCCCCCCTTGTGCATCCGGGTCACCAGACTGCGCACCTGGCTCGCCTCGAGCCGGGCCCAGTCGTCGAGCCCGAGCTTCACCAGCTCGGCGGTCATGGCTTCCAGATGGGCCTGATAGTTGCTGCGGGTGTGGGGGCTGAGCTGGCGCTCGACCCTCAGGTATTCGATAAAGGCGTCCAGCTCCCCCACCAGTGCGACCGGCAGAGGGTCGGCGGCAGGGAGCACCTTGGCAGGGGATCGGGTCGTTGCCTTAGCCACGGGCCAGCTCGGGCAGACGCAGCTGCAGCAGACGCCCTAGCTGACCCAGCAGCAGGGTGTCGTTGTGGGGGGTGAAGTGGCTGGGATCCGAGCTCGCGAAGGCCAGCACGCCGAGCTCCCCGAGCCGCATCAGGGCCACCGAGTTGACCAGCACATCATTGCCAAACAGCGCCTGCTTCTCGCTCTGGTTGAGGCGGCCGAAATAGTAGTCCGTGCCGGGCAGGCGCTGCCCCAGCAGTTGTTCGAGCTGTTTGCCCTGCGCCAGGAAACGCTGCTCGGGGCCGCTCAGCTGGAAATGCCTGGGATTGAGCCAGAGCCGCAGGCCGGTGAGTCGCAGCCGCTGGACGAAGGCCTTGCCCATCACGGCGCTCAGCTCGAACAGGGTCTGGCAGCCGTAGATCTCCCCGTAGAGATCCGCATAGACCCGGAAGATCCGCTCGTTCTCGCTGGCGACCCCCATCAGTTCGGTGATCTCCTGCTCCAGCTGCTCGATGCGCTCCCGCTGTCTGTCCAGCTGGCGCTCCACCAGGGAGATGGTGCCCTTTTGCGCATGGGGAATGCGGATCTTGTCCAGCATGGCCCCGTGACGCAGGAAAAACTCGGGATAACGGGCCAGGTACTCCAGCACTGTGGCTTCATCCACCAGTGATTCCTGCCGTTTGAGTTCGCTCATAACTTGGTTGATCCATCCGAAAAAGGGGCCAAGGGCCCCGATATGATCCGTTGATGGAGCGGGATCACCCGCTCCTTGTCTACAACTCTATCTGGCCGTCAAAGACGTGCTCGGCCGGCCCCGTCATGTAGACGGGCTGACCCGGTCCCTTCCAGGCGATGGTCAGCTTGCCACCCGGCAGGGTGACGGTGACCCGCTCCTTGAGCTTGCCCTGGCTGATGCCTATCACCACGGCCGCACAGGCCCCGGTCCCACAGGCCAGGGTCTCCCCCACCCCGCGCTCGAAGACTCGCAGCTTGATCTCGCTGGCGTTGACCATCTCCATGAAGCCGACGTTGACCCGCTCGGGGAAGCGCTCGTGGCGCTCCATGATGGGTCCCAGGGTCTCCACCGGCGCATCGGCCACCGAGGGCACCTCGATGACGCAGTGAGGGTTGCCCATGGAGACGGCACCGCACATCACGGTGTGATCCTGGGCCCGCAGCAGATACGTCTTCTCCGCCTTCTGGGCACGGAACGGGATCTTGCCCGGCTCGAACTGGGGCACCCCCATGTTGACCGTGACCTGGTTCTCCCCTTCCAGCTGCAGAGTGATGCGGCCCCGGGCGGTACTGACCGCGATGCGATCCCGGTTGACCAACCCCTTGAGACGCACGAAACGGGCGAAGCAACGGGCCCCGTTGCCGCACTGTTCCACCTCGCTGCCGTCGGCATTGAAGATGCGGTAGTGGAAGTCGAGCTCGGGGTCATAGGGCGGCTCCACCAGCAACAGCTGGTCGAAGCCGATACCGAAGTGACGATCCGCCAGCTTCTTGATGATGTCGTTGCTGAAGAACACCTTCTGGGTGACGCCATCCACCACCATGAAGTCGTTACCGAGGCCGTGCATTTTGGAAAACTCAATCAACATCGCGCGTTCCTGTCTCACCGTTAATCACGCTCTCACATGGAGGAACGCTGAAAATCCATCCATCACGGCAGCAGGTGCTCGCCACGCCAGAGATCCGCCAACTGCTCCCGCTCACGGATGAGGTGCGCCTGGTCACCGTCCACCAGCACCTCGGCCGCACGGGGTCGGGTGTTGTAGTTGGAGGACATGGTAAAGCCGTAGGCGCCAGCGGAACGCACCGCCAGCAGGGAGCCCTCGGCAATCGCCAGGGTACGCTCCTTGCCGAGGAAGTCGCCGGTCTCGCACACCGGGCCCACCACGTCATAGAGTGCCTTCTCGTGGGTCGCCCGGCTGTCCACCTCGATGATGTTCATCCAGGCGCCGTAGAGGGAGGGGCGCAGCAGATCGTTCATGCCGGCGTCGATCAGGGCGAAGTTGCGGGTCTCGCCGGGTTTGAGGAACTCGACCCGGGTCAGCAGCACACCGGCGTTGGCGACGATGGCGCGGCCCGGTTCGAACAAGAGGGTCAGATCCCGGCCCGCCAGCTTCTGCTTGAGCGCCTCGGCATACTCGGTGGGGTGCGGCGGCTGCTCGGCGCCGTAGTTGACCCCCAGGCCGCCGCCCACGTCCAGGTGATGGATGTGGATGCCTTCCGCCGCCAGCTCGTCGATGAGCTTGAGCAGCTTGTCCGCCGCCTCCATAAAGGGATTCAATTCAGTGAGTTGCGAGCCGATGTGGCAATCCACGCCCTTGATCTCGATGTGGGCCATGGCCGCCGCCTTGCGATAGATGGCGGGCGCCTGTTCGATGGGGATGCCGAACTTGTTCTGCTTGAGGCCGGTGGAGATATAGGGGTGCGTGCCTGCGTCGATGTCCGGGTTGACCCGCACCGAGACCCGCGCCTTCTTGCCCATGCTGCCTGCGACCCGGTTGAGGCGCTCCAGCTCGGCTTCGGACTCCAGGTTGAAGCAGAGGATCTCTTTTTCCAGCGCAAGGCGCATCTCGGCTTCGCTCTTGGCGACACCGGAGAAGACCACCTTGGCCGGATCACCGCCCGCCGCCAGCACCCGGGACAGCTCGCCGCCGGAGACGATGTCAAAGCCCGAACCGAGACGTGCCAGCAGATTGAGCAGGGCCAGGTTGGAGTTGGCCTTGACCGCGTAGCAGATCAGGTGGGGAATGTCGCCAGCCGCCTGGTCGAAGGCATGCCAGTGGCGTTCCAGGGTGGCGCGGGAGTAGACATAGAGCGGAGTGCCGTACTGGTCGGCAAGCTGTTGCAGGGGAAGCTGTTCGGCCTGAAGCTGACCGTCTGCGTCGTAGTTAAAGTGATCCAAGGGGGCGGTTCCTTCCTAGATTATTGCGGCGCGGCCTCTGAGGCCGGTGTAGCGGTCGCAGGCGAGGCGGCTTGCGGTGTACTCTCTGTCTTGGGCGGTGTCTGCTCTGCAGGTGCGGGCTGTTCGGCCGGCGGCATGTAGAGCGGCCCCGTCAGGCCACAGGCGGCCAACCCGAGCGACAGCGACGCGGCAAACAGGCACTTGGTGAACTGGGTAATCATAATGGTTCGCTGCGAAAAAATTTTTGGCCCTCTATAATCGCACTCACATTGTTAAAAGCAACAGGATAAACCGATGAAGGATCACGAGTATCACGCCCTGACCGACGCCTTTTTCCAGTATGTGGAAGACACCATCGACGAGGGGTATCCGGATATCGACTGCGAACGCGCCGGCGGGGTGCTGACCCTGAGCTTCGAGAACAAGACCAAGGTCATCATCAACAAGCAGGAGCCCCTGCATCAGATCTGGGTCGCCACCCGGGAGAACGGCTTCCACTTCGAGCTGCGCGGTGACAGCTGGATCGACAACCGCTTCGGCGACGAGCTCAAGGCCCTGCTGACCCGGGCCTGCACCACCCAGGCCGGCGAGCCCGTGGTCTTCTCATGACGGATCTGCATCCCGAAGGTGCCCGCCATGCGGTGATCTGGCTGCACGGGCTGGGGGACTCCGGCGCAGGCCTCGCCCCCCTGGTGGAGGCGCTGGCCCTGCCCGCCGACCTGCCCGTCCGCCATCTGCTGCCGGATGCGCCCGAACGCCCCATCACCATCAACATGGGCTACCGGATGCGCGGCTGGTACGACATCAAGAGCTTCGAGGATCCGGCGGATCGCGCCGTGGAGTCCCATGTCAGGGAGTCAGCGGCCCGTATCGCCTCGCTGATCGAACAGTTGGTGGCCGAGGGTTTCGCCCCCGAGCGCATCGTGCTGGCCGGCTTCTCCCAGGGGGGCGTCATCGCCTCCTTCACCGCCCTGCGCCATCCGGTGCCATTGGCAGGCCTGCTCTGCATGTCCACCTACCTGGCTGCGCCCAACACCCTGCCCGGCGAAATGAGCGAGGCGGCCCGCGCCCTGCCCATCTGCTACATGCACGGCATCTATGACGACGTGGTGAACCTCTCCATGGGCTGGGACGCCAAGAACCGGCTGGAAGCGGTGGGACTCAGCCCCGAGTGGCACGAATACCCCATGCGCCACGAGATCTGCCGCCCCCAGCTGGGCGACATTCGCAGCTGGTTGCTGGCCCGCCTCGGCGCCTGATTGTCGGCTCACGGGTAAGACAACGGCCTGCATCAGCAGGCCGTTTGCTTTCATCCCTGACGGCGATGCTCGACGGCATCCCCCCACTGGCTGCGCCCCCTCCACGCCTGATTCCCGCACCACGGATACGACAACGGCCTGCATCATGCAGGCCGTTTGCCATCTTGCCGGTGCTGTTATCAGCGCATCATCCTACTTCCCGCGCCGCGCCTGGGGTGTCCCGCTGCGGGCTCTGGCTGCGGTAGGGGATCACATCGAGTTTGTCACCCACCTGCACGATTTCGTAGTACTGGGGCAGGTTGAAGTTGCTGAACTGACCCGCATTGCTGAATCGCTCGTGACCCGAGGTGTAGAACCGGTTCACCCCCTGTACCAGTTCGTCCTTGTTGCCGGCGAAGTGCTGGTAGATCTCCACCCGATTCGCCTCGTCCAGGATATAGATGTTGGTGCCTGCATCCCGGGTATCGAAGAAGAACTGCACCAGCCCTTCGCTGGCGTAGGCGTCGACGATACCGGGCAGGTGCTGGCTGTGAGTCTTGTCGAGGCGCAGCGGCAAGTGATCCAGCTTGTTGTGGGAGATGTGGCGGTAGAAGTCGATGGCGTTTTCCAGCTTCTTGACCGACACCCCGCGCCGCTCGAAGAAGATGCCGTACTTCTCCTTGCCGAGCGCCAGCGTCTTGACCAGCTGCTGCTTGTCCCGGGCCAGACGCAACTCGATGCATTCAGCCACAAGCTGCTGGAAGCGGGTGCGCACCAGGGAGCGGAAGTGCTGGCTGTAGCAGAACACCTCGATCATCTCGGGGGCCGCGGCGTCCTGGTGCATCTTGCCGAGGATGGTGGTGAGGGCGTCCACCACGGCTTCCTCTCCCTCGAAGTGCAGGGTGCGGATCTCACTCCAGGAGTTGCGATAGACGAGATCCACGGATCCCACCAGACACTCCTGGTTGCGACCGAACGAGAAGACATCCGCGGCGTTGGCATCGAACTCGATCACCTGCCCCACCCAGTGGCTGGACGGGTCCGTCTCCAGGTTCAGGAAGATGGAGAGCTGGCGGATCTCGCACGGCCGGCTCAGGGCCAGGTTGGTCGCGCGGGGATACTTGACCGGGAAGGTCCCGGAGAGATCGCGACAGAACTGATGCAGGTTGTCGATGTGCAGATCCGAGCCCTGGTTGAACAGGTGTACCCGGGACTGGGGCGTCAGCAGGCCGTTGAAATAGGCCCAGGCCACCAGCTTGCTGATGTAGCCGTTATATTCGAGCGGCGCCCGGCCGATGATGTCGGCGGGTTCGAGGGAATGCTTGTAGAGATACCAGCCGGCGCGATTCAGGCGGCCATGGGGCACCTGTACCAGACTGAGATCCGGCTCGCCGAGATCCGGCGCAATCTTGAGGTTGATGCGCTGCACCTTGCCCGGCAGGCTCTCGAATGCGGCATAGAGCTTGCGCGACAGGATGCCGATGTCTTCCGGGTTGATGGACTCGCTGATGTTGTTGCGCCGGGCGAACTGGATGAGGTTGCGGTAGCTCTGCATCAGGGCTTCCAGCAACTCGGCGTAGGCCACCTTGACGTCCTCGACCTTCCACTCCTGGCGGTGATCAAGGTGGTAAAGGCGCTCCGGACTCCAGCCCCAGTAGGCTACCAGCTGGGCCATCTGCTCCCGGCGCCAGTCCGGGGAGTGATCTTCCTTGGGATGGCTCAGCCCGTCGCACACCTTCAGATAGAAGCAGCGACGCACCAGATCGAGGCGCTGCATGTCGCCGATGGACTTCAGGTAGTTGGTCACCTTGTCCAGCATCAGGCAGTAGTTGTCGAGGCGGTAGTGCATCCCCTCGTTGTGCTGGAACCAGTCGCGACTGGTCACCGACAGCAGCCGGGTGTTGGGATACTCGTGGGAGTAGGCCTCCATCAGCACCGACTTGAGCACCGCCTTGTAGGGGGAGTCGATTCCCTTGTAGAGCTGCCACAGGGCGGAGCCGAAATACTCCTCGGCAGGAATGCGATCAAAGCCCCCCAGATCGAGCCAGTCATCCTGGCTCAACTTGCCGTGGGCAAACAGGCCGTTGACGTAGTCGTCGTAGTGATCGTCATATTCGGCAGGCACCAGATACCAGAGCAGCCGCTTGCCGGCGATGTGCATGGCGCTGCGGTAGAACTCGTCGAGCAGCAGCAGGTGCTGGGCGCTGCCGCAGCTCTCCCCCTGCATCTGGGCATCGTTGCGCTGACGGAACTTGTCTTCGGGGATCAGGAAGAAGTTGAGATCGACCCCCCGCTGCTCGGCCCACATGGAGAGGTGCTGGCACTTCTGTTCCAGCAGGGCGAGGCGCTCGCTCGACAGACCGGCCACGTGGCAGACCCAGATGTCGAGATCCGAGTGGCAGCACTGACCGATGGAGGAGGTGCTCCCCATGGAGTAGAGGCCCTGGATGGACTTGTCGTGGGTACTGAGACCGCCCTGGCAGTTGGCGTTCTGGCAGAGATCCTGGATGAAGGCCTGCTGGGCCTCGTTGGCGACAAAACTCCAGATACCATGAGGCACATCCCCTGCCACATAACCGGGCAACAGGGGGTGATTGAAGTGCAGCATGACAGGCAGCAAGTGGAAAACCTGCTGCCCGTAGCGACTCATGAGATCCAGCGCTCGTTGCGTCTTGAGACGATTGAGTTCGTCGTAGCGCGCCACCAGCGTGTCGAGTTTAACCAGCAATGCCCTACCTATGGGGAAGAGAAATGACGCACCAAAACGGGGAGACGTCAAAAAAGTGTGATCATGTTAACAATGCAAACAGCAGTGGTAAACAAGCCCGCACACAATCACCGGATTATTTCTGACCCCGTTCGTAACGGTATCAGAGGAAAGCAATAAAGTTGCTTACTTTCAATAACTTAAAATCAATTATTGGCTGAATGAAAATAATTTTCAGCCCCCGTTTTTGAGCTTGGCCCCGCTTTTGCGGGCTGCGCCATGAAAGCCCCTGCAAAGGGTGGTAAGATCGTTTTCCTCTCAAAAGATGAAACAACTGATTGATATGGCAGCCCGAACCCTGAAAATTGCCACTCGAAAGAGCCCACTGGCCCTGTGGCAGGCCAATTTTGTGAAAGATCGGCTGGAGGCACTCCATCCGGATCTGCAGGTCGAACTGGTGCCCATGAGCACCCAGGGTGACAAGATCCTCGACACCCCCCTCGCCAAGGTCGGCGGCAAGGGGTTGTTCGTCAAGGAGCTGGAGACTGCCATGCTGGAAGGGCGTGCCGACATCGCTGTCCACTCCATGAAAGACGTACCGGTGGAGTTCCCCGATGGGCTCGGCCTGCACACCATCTGTGAGCGCGAAGACCCGCGTGATGCCTTTGTTTCCAACCATTTCAACCAGATAGACGAGCTGCCTCAAGGGGCCGTGGTCGGTACCTCCAGCCTGCGCCGTCAGTGCCAGCTGCGCGCTGCCCGCCCTGATCTCGTGATCCGCGACCTGCGGGGCAACGTCAACACCCGCCTCGCCAAGCTGGATGCCGGTGAATATGACGCCATCATCCTGGCCGCCGCCGGCCTGAAACGACTGGAGATGGCCCATCGCATCGCCGCCTTCATCGAGCCCGAGCAGAGCCTGCCCGCCAACGGCCAGGGGGCGGTCGGCATCGAATGCCGCCTGGATGATGTTGAGCTGCACGCCCTGCTGGCGCCGCTCGAACACCCCGAGACCCGCATCCGGGTGCTGACCGAGCGCGCCATGAACCGCGCCCTGCAAGGTGGCTGTCAGGTGCCCATCGGGGCCTATGCCCTGGTACAGGGAGAAGAGGTATGGCTGCGCGGCCTGGTGGGCAGCCCGGATGGCAGCCACGTCATTCGCGATGAGATCCGCGGCCCCCTGGCAGAGGGCGAGGCGCTGGGCCACACCCTGGCCCAGCGCCTGCTGGCCGCCGGCGCCGACGTTATCCTGGCCGAGGTCTACCGGGCATGAGTGCAGCACAGCCAGGTTCACGGTCATCTGCCTGGAGCGCCGCCTGATGGTCCCCCTGGTGGTGCGCCCGGCCGCCCAGGCCAACCAGCTGGTGCAGATGCTGCACCAGTTGGGTCATGCACCGCTCTGCTGTCCGTTGCTGGAAACCCGGCCGGGATGCGACCTCCCTCACCTGGGTGACATGCTGCGTGAGGCGGACCTCGTTATCGCCGTCAGCATGCATGCCATTCATTTTGCACATCATTTTCTGTTGCAAACTGGTCAGACCTGGCCACATATTGATTACTTTGCAGTCGGTCAGGCGAGTGCGGATGCCTTCGCCGAGGCGGGCATCCAGGCCCTGTGCCCGGCCGATCCCCGCAGTGAAGGGCTGCTGGCCCTGCCGGCGCTGCAAGGGGTGAGTGGCCGCCGGGTGCTGATCCTGCGCGGCAACGACGGGCGGGATCTCATCGCCCGGACGCTGGCCTCACGGGGCGCACTGGTGCACTATTGTGCCACCTACGAGCGCCACTACCCCGATCTTGACGGGGACGCATTGACCCGCCACTGGCAGGCAGCCGGGCTCGACAGCTTGCTCATTACCAGTGGCGAACTGTTGCAGCGGTTGCTGGCCCTGGTGCCCGGCCCGCAGCACCCCTGGCTTTATGACCGCCTGCTGGTGGTGCCCAGTCCCCGGGTGGCCGAGATGGCAGAAGGGGCTGGTTTTACCCGTATCGTGATTGCCCAAGGTGCATCCAACCAGGCTCTGGTGGCCGCCCTGGAACTGAGGAAGATGGAATGACTGAACAGCAAGAAGTCCAGCCGAGTGCCGCGGCCACCGTGGCCGACAACAACAAGCCCGCTCCCGGAACAACAGGGAGCAAGAAGGGCAGCTCTGGCACCGTGCTTGGCGGCATCGCCATCCTGCTGGCCCTGGGGCTGGCCGGTGGTCTCTATGTGCACGGACACCAGAACGCCGTTGCCCAGCAGGCCGAACTGGTAGCCCTCAAGCAGCAACTGGCCGACGCCATGACCAGGATTGATCAGGGCAGCAGCAAGGATGCCGAACAGATCGGTGCCCTCGGCAAGAGCCAGCAGCAGTTGCAGGAGGCGCTGGACGCCTTGCAGACCAAGGTGCTGGATCTGGACGACAAGCGCCCCAATGACTGGATGCTGGCCGAATCCGAATACCTGGTGCGCATGGCGGGCCGCAAGCTGTGGCTCGAACACGACATCGTCTCCGCCATCACATTGCTCGGCAACGCCGACGAGCGCATCAAGGCGCTCAACGACCCCAGCCTGATGCCCATTCGCAAGGCGCTGGCGGAAGACATCGCCAAGCTCAAGGGGATGCCACGGGTCGATCGCGAGGGGTTGACCCTGAAGCTGGCCGCCCTCTCGGACCAGATCGAGCTGCTGCCCCTCTCCACCGTCAGCATGCCGGAAGCCAAGAGCGAGCCCGACCAGACCGTCAGCACCAACCCGGACGAGTGGCAGAGCAACCTGAAGAAGAACTGGGTCAAGTTCACCGAAAACTTCATCACCATTCGTCGCCGCGATGGCGCCGTGGAAGCCCTGCTCTCCCCGCAGCAGGAGATCTTCCTGCGGGAGAACCTCAAGACCAAGCTGCTGCAGGCCCAGCTCGCCGTCTATCGTGAACAGCAGTCACTCTATGTCGACAGCCTGGAGAAGGCCCAGCGCTGGCTGACCCAGTATTTCGATGCCGACAACAGCGCCACCCAGTACATGCAGTCCGAGCTCGACAAGCTCAAAGGCGAGCAGATCCAGTTTGACTACCCGGATCAGTTCAAGACCCAGACCATGCTGGAACAGGTGCTGACCGAACGCCTGCAACGCATCCTGGCCGGCAACTGAGGAGGAGACCATGATTCGTCTGATCGTCATAGTCGCCGTGATGGTGGCGGGCCTCATCTTCGGTCCCGAAGCCTCCGGCAACAAGGGCTATGTGCTCATCTCGCTGGGCAACTACACTGTGGAATCCTCGGTCACCAGCGCGGTGATCCTGGCGGTGCTGTTCTACGGTGCCCTGCTCATCGTGGAATGGGTGCTGGCCCGCCTGTTCGGCCTGCGCCGCAAGACCCAGGGCTGGTTCGGCTCGCGCCGCCGCCGCAAGGCCAACCTGCAAACCGTCAATGCCACCCTGGCCATGGCAGAGGGGCACTACAACCAGGCCGAGAAGCTTCTCATCAAGGGCGCAGACAACAGCGACACCCCGCTGCTCAACTACCTGAGCGCCGCCCGGGTGGCCCAGGCCCGGGGCGATGACGTGCGCCGGGATCACTACCTGCAGAAAGCCCAGGAAGAGAACCCCAAGGCAGAGCTGGCACTGACCCTGATCCAGACCCAGTTGCAGATTGAGCAGGGCCAGTACGACAGCGCCCTCGGTCGCCTCGAGTCCATCTATGCCCTCAACCCGCGCCACCCCATGGTGCTGGATCAGCTGCGTCAGGTGTATCTGGCCCGTGAAGACTGGGCGGCCCTCATCGATCTCGCCCCTGCCCTGCGCAAGGTGGGCAAGCTGACCGCTCAGCAGGAAGAGACCCTGCTGCACCAGGCGTGGTGCGGTCGTCTGGAGGCCGCCAGCGGCTCCCTCGACACCCTGCGCACGGTCTGGCAGGGTCTGCCCCGCAAACAGCGCCAGGATCCCGTGCTGCTGGCCAGTTACGGGGATCGCCTGCGCCGATTGGGGGCCGATGCCGAAGCCGCCGATCTCTGGCTGGAGGCCCTGCGCAAGGATCCCTCCCCCGAGCTGTTCGCCCGCCTGCCCAAGCTCAAACTGGACGACTACCAGCCCATGCTGACCCTGCTCAGAAAGATCCAGGATCAGCCGGGCGCCGAAGCGGCGCTGGCCCGGGTCTGCCTGCTGGCCGGTCAACTGGACGAAGCCCAGCGGCTGCTGGAGCAGGAAGTGGCGAAGGCGCCGGATGCCGCCCTCTACCACGCCCTCGGCCAGGTGATGGACAAGCGCCGCCTGACCAACAAGGCCAACGAGTACTACCGCCAGGCATTGCAGCTGGCCGACATCTGACGCCCGTTCGTCGCGAAATAAAAAGAGGCCGCAATTGCGGCCTCTTTTTATTGGGATTGTTTATTGCCATTGTTCCGAATGGTGGCTCTCTTCTCCCCTTGCGGGAGAAGGGGGCGGGGATGAGGAGGACAAGCAGACACCCTTTCCCCGAGGGAGAGGATCAAGGGCTCAGGCGGTCAGCCGCTCCAGCTCGCCGATAAGCCAGATGGCCTCCTGGCGATGGGAGCCGCACACGTCCGCCATGGGGCGAAAGCCGCCGCACACCGCCGGGCGCTCCGGCTGGCCGAAGATCTTGCACCCCAGATGCGCATCGAGCTGCACACAGGGCACACCGGCGGGCTTGCCGTCCGGCATGCCGGGAATGGCACTGCTGATGCTGGGGGCGATGCAGCAGGCACCGCATCCCTGACGACATTCCATGTGATTTTTCCTCTGTGGGGCACCGCAGTGTAGCAAGGAGTCCGGTTTCTCCTAAGCCTTATCCCTGCCCGGGCACCCTGGCGCCCTGCAGAGCGCAAAAAGCCCGGCAGTGCCGGGCTTTTTGCTGCGGGAGTCAGCACATCACAGGATGATGTCGCGTACCACGCTGTCCTTGCGATCCAGGACGTGGATCGACTTGATGCGACGGCATGAGAGTACGTGACTTGCCGCCACCGCCATCCTCCTGCTTACAGGATGATGTCGCGTACCACGCTGTCCTTGCGATCCAGGAAGTGGATCGACTTGATACGACGGATGGTGCGCGATTTACCGCGGATCAGCAGGGTCTCGGTGGTCGCCATGACGCCGTCGCTGGTGATCCCTTCCAGCAGATCACCCTTGGTGATGCCGGTGGCCGAGAAGATGACGTTGTCATTCTTGGCCAGATCTTCGAGCTTGAGCACCTTGCTCACGTCGATGCCCAGCTCCTCGCAGCGCGCGATCTCCTGTTCACCCAGGGCGCGAACCTCGGGGCTGTCACCCTTGACCTGGTGGCGGGGGATCAGGCGAGCCTGCATGTCGCCGTCCAGGGCGCGGATCACCGCGGCGGAGATCACCCCTTCCGGCGCGCCACCGATGCCGTAGAGCATGTCCACTTCGCTGTCCGGCAGACAGGTGAGGATGGAGGCGGCCACGTCACCGTCGGGAATGGCGAACACCCGCACCCCCAGGCCCTGCATCTCCTTGATCGCCTTGTCATGACGCGGCTTGGCCAGGGTGATGACGGTCAGACGGGAGAGGGGCTTGCCGAGCGCCTTGGCCACGGCCTTGAGGTTCAGCTCCAGGGCCTGATCGAGATCGATGGCGCCTCTCGCCTTGGGGCCCACGATCAGCTTTTCCATGTACATGTCGGGGGCCTTGAGGAAGGATCCCTTGTCGCCCACCGCCAGCACGGCCAGAGCATTGGCCTGACCCATGGCAGTCATGCGGGTCCCCTCGATGGGGTCGACCGCGATGTCCACGGCGTCGCCCTGACCCGTGCCCACCTTCTCGCCGATGTAGAGCATGGGGGCTTCGTCGATCTCCCCTTCGCCGATCACAATCTCGCCATCGATCTGGATCTGATTGAGGATGTGACGCATGGCCGCCACGGCCGCGCCATCGGCGATATTCTTGTCACCACGTCCGAGCCACTTGTAGCCAGCCAGTGCAGCCGCTTCCGTCACTCGGGAAAATTCGATTGCCAGTTCACGTCTCATCGCATATCCAACCTTAGGAGCTCGAAAACGGGCGGCATTCTACCACAAGGGCAAACCTTTGCGCGTAAAAGTGGCGACCAGCCACATAAATCCCGGTTTTCATCCCGCTGACATGGAACCGACACGGTTTGTTCATTGCACGGTCACCCGACTGTCATCTGTCACTTCTAGCATGGCCCCGTCTTTTAAAACAAAAGCTTGCAACACAAGGGATCATGATGAAAAAGCTGACAGTAGTAGCATTGGCTCTTACCGCCGCCTTCCAGGCTCAAGCCGTCGAAGTGTACAAAAACGAGAGCACCCTGCTCGACCTCTACGGCCGCATCTACGCCGGCCAGTTCTTCGGCGAGAAGAAAGAGCTGGACGCCAACGGTGACATCAAGAACGAATACAGCGACAAGCAGGGGGCCAACCAGTTTGTCCGTCTGGGCGCCAAGGTAGAGAGCGAGATCAACCCGGGTCTCAAGGCGTTGGCCCAGTACGAACTGCAGATGTACATCAATGACAGCGAGAAGACCGTCAGCGAGAACTCCGACAACCTGCGTACCCGTCTGGCGTTCGCCGGTGTCGGCGCCAACTGGGGGACCGTCACCTTCGGTCGCCAGAAGGGGGCTCCTGGCTTCCTGGCGGACTGGACTGATGTCTCCCTCTCCGATGGTTACGGCAACGAGGCACTGGGCGCCAAGACCGACACCTTCGCCACCAACCGCGCCGGCTCCGTGCTGAAGTACTCCGGCCTGTTCAACGGTTTCCAGGTAGATACCAGCTACAAGTTCGATGGCGGTGACACCGAAGAGACCTCCAGCAAGGACAGCGATGCCGCCTACGGTGCCGCCGTGGCCTACACCTTCCCGTTCAACCTCTCCCTGGGGACCGCCTACAACGTGGGCATCCGCGACAAGAGCGGTGAAGAGGATGCCAAGCTGTGGCTGCTCTCCGCCAAGTACGACAACAAGGCCCTCTACGCCGCCCTGAGCTATGCCGACGGCAGCGACTTCCTGGCCACCGGCAAGGATCACACCGGCTGGGAAGGGGCGCTGGGTTACAACTTCGAGAGCGGCTTCGGCCTGATGGCCCTGTGGAACAAGCAGAAGGTGGAGCAGGCTGGCAAGTCTGACTACGACTCCATCGACTACTACACCCTGGGTGCCCAGTACAAGTTCAACAAGAACCTGCGCGTCATCGGCGAGTACCGCATCAACAACCTCGACAGCCATGACAGCGGCAAGCTCAACACCAAGGATGACTTCCAGCTGGCGGCCCGCTACGACTTCTAAGTCGGCAACCACCTGACGACACGGCGCGCAGAGCACTCTGCGCGCCGTTTTTTATTGCGTCAGGCCAGGGATTTGTACGCCGACACCAGCAACAGCATGGGGCGCTCCGCCTCCTCCGCCAGGGCCGGGTTGGCCGCAATCTGCGCCGCCGTCGGCCCCCACTCCTCCACGCGGCGGATCTGGAACCCGGCGGCGACAAGGGCATTGAGGTAGGTGCCCAGGGTGCGGTGATACTTGATCACCCCCTCCGCCAGCCAGTTGCTGACCCGCTTGCCCTCGGCCTGGTAGCCGTTGACGGGCCAGGAGCGGCGTCCCTCTGCATCCGCCAGCCAGCCCTGCGGCTGCGGGCAGGTGAAGATGGGGTGCTCCACCGAGAACACCAGGCTGCCGCCAGCCACCAGCGCACGGTGGATCTCCGCAAACAGCGGCGCCACCTCGGGCAGGTAGTGCAGCGCCAGGGAGCTGTAAATGAGATCGAAAGGCTCATCGGACAGCGCAAGACCGTCCAGATCCCCCTGCCGATAGCGGATGGCCTCATCCCGGGTCAGCTCGGCGGCACGGGCCAGCATCTTCGCGGAGAGATCGATACCGACCACATCGGCAGCCCCGAGATCTCTGACTGCCCGGCAGAACCAGCCATAACCGCAGCCCAGATCCAGCACCCGCTTGCCGGCAAGATCCGGCAGCATGGCGTGCAGCGCCGGCCACTCCGGCGCCCCCGCCAGCCCGTGGAGGGAGCGTGGCAGTTGGGCATAGCCCTCAAAAAACCCTGGTTCGTCATAGATATTTTGTGACATTGCACTGTTTCCTCTTGAAGATGGTCAGCCTCTCTGGCCGACGACCCGGCCCTTGCCAAGCATACCCGTCGGTCATGACAGACCATAAAAAAAGCAGAGACCCGGGCGGGCCTCTGCTCTGTCTCGCACCCGCAGCCTGGCTGCGGGACAACAAAAAAGGCCATAGACGAGGCAACGTCTATGGCCTTGGTTCAGTCGTGCGGCAAGGTCACGGCTCCCGCGAGGTAGCGAGATCCGGTCGTCACTGCACGATGAATGGATGGGAGGTCTGGGCCTCCACCGGCTCCGGACAATGCTTCATCGTGCGCATCTGTACGGAGTTCATTCGGGTCACTCGCTGATCCGAAGCATAAAGGGTCATGTCACTCACCCGGCCGGGCCGGCTCCATCAACACATTGAAAAATCTGGTGCCACTCTAGGGGACAGGAGTCTCAGAGGCAAGCCCGGCAGATCATGTTTGCCGACTCTCTCACCCCAGCTTCTTCTGCCAGAACATAGCCCGGCCCACCTCGGGATCGAGCTCATAACCCGCAAAGCCGCTGGCGCGATAGGCAGCCTGGGCCACCTTGTTCCCCTCCAGCACCTCCAGGGTCAGCTTGCAGCAACCGAGCTCCCGGGCGAGCCGCTCCGCCTCCGCCAACAGCTGCTTGCCGATGCCCTGGCCGCGATGGGCAGGGTGCACCGCCACGTCGTGGATATTGAGCAGCGGCTGACAGGCGAAGGTCGAAAAACCCTCGAAGCAGGTGGCAACGCCAGCGGGCTCCCCATCGACCCAGGCCAGCAGCACATGAGCACCGGGTCGCGCGGCCAGGGCGTCGGCCAGATTCGCCTTCACCTCGTCCGCCAGTGCACTGCCGCCCCCCATCTCGTCCCTGGCGTATTCGTCCAGCATCGCGATCAGCGCCTCGCCGTGGCGAGGGTTGTGCAGATCCGCCCTGATGATCTCGACCATGTTTCTCTCCCTGTGTGTGCCGGATGGTGCGCCAAGGCGCGAGGCCACCATGGTAGCGTCCCCTCCGAACCGAACCAAGGTTCCCCCGGCCTTTTCCCCGAGGTTCCAGCCCCCTCAGTGCCTGCCGCCAATGATCTCTTTTTCTTGCATCTTCTCCTTGCAAGGCAAATGAAAATCAATATCATTAGCAACCTCTCGCGATGAGAGAAATCAATAATTACAATTAAATCAACAAGTTCAGGCCGATTGGTCGACAAAGAGTCACACCCAGATGAACCATTACAACTCCCCGCGAGCCTTGCTGGGCGTCGCCTTGCTGGCGGTTTGCACCAGCCCCCGTGCCGAAGACGAAACCCTGACCGTGGTCGGCAAACGCAGCCAACATGAAGAGGTCGCCACCGCGACCCGCACCGCCACCCCGGCCAAGCTGGTGCCCCAGAGCATCGAGAGCGTCAAGGCAAGCGAGCTGACCGCCTTCGGCCAGCCCACCCTGAGTGAAGCCCTGACCGGCATCCCCGGCGTCAACGCCAGCGGCGACACCCGCTTTGACGGCGTCACCATCCGCGGTTTCAGCGCCAGCAACGACTTCTACCTCGACGGCCTGCGCGACGACATGCAATACACCCGCGACCTTGGCAACATCGAACGGGTCGAAGTGCTCAAGGGCCCCGCCGCCGTGCTCTACGGCCGTGGCAGCACGGGCGGCATCGTCAACCGGGTCAGCAAGGTTCCCCAGAAGGGGCAGGCCTCCAGCGTCAGCGCCCAGGTAGGCAGCTTCGACAGCCGACGCTTCGCCGCCGACCTCAACGGCGAGGCAGGAGAGCGGGTACAGGTGCGCCTGAACCTGGCCCAGGAAGACAAAGACAGCTTTCGCGACGACGTGACCAGCAAGCGCACCCTGCTGGCCCCCTCCGTCAACTGGGAGATCACCGACACCCTGAACTGGCTGGTGCAATACGAGCGCAACGAGCACGATCGCACCCCGGATCGCGGCATTCCCGGCGTCGATGGTCGCCCGGCGGATGTTCCCATCGAGAGCGTCTACAGCGACACCCGCCGCGACTTCCTCGACGATGTGGCCCAGTCCACCCGCTCCCGCTTCACCTGGGACATCAACGATCAGTGGCAACTGCGCCAGCAGCTCGGCTACACCACCCTCGACAGCCAGTTCGACAATACCTATGTCACCAGCGTCAAGGGTGACAAGGTGACCCGCGCCCGCTGGCAGCAGGATCTCAAGGCCAGCAGCCTCACCAGCAACACCGAGGCGGAAGGCCAGCTGCAAACCGGCCCCATCGCCCATCGTCTGCTGGTGGGTCTGGAGCAGGGCTGGCAGGATCGCACCCCCAAGCTCTACCAGAACGCCAACCCGATCCCGGCAGGCAACCTCTATGATCCGGGCTCCCTGCCCACCTACGACGGCGCCATGAAACTCTCCAGCGACGCCCATCACAGGGTGCGCGGTGTCGGCCTCTATGTGCAGGATCAGCTCAGCCTGGGCGACTGGCACCTGCTGGCAGGCCTGCGCCGCGACGACTTCACCGTCACCAGCCGCCGCAACGACCTCGACAAGGAAGAGACCCTCTCGGTCACCAGCCTGAGTCCGCGCCTGGGCCTGGTGTGGAACCCCATCGAGGAGCATGCCTTCTACACCTCCTACAGCAAGACCTTCACCCCGGTGGGCGGTGAGCTTATCGGCATCACCCCGGGGGACAAGAACAACAACCTGGATCCCCAGCACACCCGGCTCTATGAAGGGGGCGTGAAGAGCGACTGGCTGAACGGCCGCCTCGCCACCACCCTCTCCCTCTACCGGCTGGAGATGTACAACAAGCGCAGCAAGGATCCGCTGGATCCCACCCGGGTGATCCTCACCGGTCTGCAGCGCACCGACGGCATCGAGCTGAGCGCCCGTGCCCAGCTGACCGACGAGATCTATCTGCGCGGCGGCGTCGCCATCCAGGATGCCGAGCAGGTCAAGGCAGACGCGGACCTGCAAGGCAAGCGACCGATGAACGTCTCCCGCCAGAACGGCCAGCTGTTCGCCGGCTACCAGAGCGGCAAGCAGGGCTGGTTCGGCGAGACCGGGATGACGGCGGTGGGGGATCGCTTCGCCGACAACGCCAACACCACCGCCTTGCCCGGTTACGCCCGCTTCGACGCCCGTGCCGGCTACCGCTGGCCCCAGTGGGAAGCCCAGCTGAGCGTGGAGAACCTGACCGATCACGACTACTTCGTCAGCGCCACCAGCGCGGCCCAGATCATGCCGGGCACGCCCCGTCAGCTGCACCTGACCGCCGCCTACCGCTTCTGATCCTCCCTGTTTACCGACCCCTCTGGCCAGCGTTCGCTGGCCAGATTGTTATGAAGCACCGAACGATGACACGCAGAAAACTCCCCCTGCACAACAACAAGTGGGTGCGCCGCATCCACGCCTGGGCAGGCTTTGCCACCCTCACCCTGATGCTGCTCTACGGCCTCACCGGCCTCTGGCTGCAACACAGGGCCGTGCTGCCCCTGCCCGGTCCCCACACCGCCAAATCGAGCGAAGAGATAGTACTAAGCACGCCGCTGGCCAGCCCGGATGAACTGAAAGCCCTGCTGCAACAGCGTTATGCAGACATGTTCGAGGAGGGGCGACCCCAGATCACCCCGCCCCAGACCCTGCCCACACCATCCGGCTCTCTCACCCTGCCGGCCCGCTGGGAGCTGCGCGGTGTCACCCTGAGCGAAAGCGTGGCCGCCAGCTATGTGGAAGGCACTCTGCTGGTGCGCACCGAGCTGCAGCAGGCCAACTTCGCTGCCAGCCTCAACCGGCTGCACCGTGGCATGGGCACCGGCCTGCCCTGGCAACTGGTGGGAGATCTGGCGGCCCTGGCCATGCTGCTGCTGGCCCTCACCAGCCTGCTGATGTGGAACAAGCTGCACGGCCCCGCCGGTCGCGGCATCACCCTGCTGCTGCTGGGCGCCCTGGTCACCGTGCTGGTGGCCCTGCTCTAGCCCTTTTACCGACACCAAAACGGGATCCCGCTCCCGGCGGCGGTAACCTTGCCCGCACCTCGGGTAACAAAGGGTAACCGGCCGCCGATGGGGGTCACAGTTGGCGACCAGGCGGCTGGATAGGGAGCACCTGCGGCTGATAGGGTGCGCCCAGCTCCCGAACGCCACGAGGAATCATGCGCATCTCCAGCATCGAATGCGGGCGAGTGGTGGCCATCCTGGCCGTGATGACCATCCATCTCTCCCCTTTCAGCAACCCCTTCGACCCCGCCCTGTGGGACAGCACGCCCTACCCTCTGGTCGGGGCCGTCATCAACCAGCTCTGCCGCTTCGCGGTGCCGCTGTTCTTCCTGTGCGCCGGTTACTTCTTGCAACCCGCCCTCGCCGCGGGCCACCCGCTGACGGTCGCACTGCGCTACTGCCGACCCCTGCTGGGGCTCTGGCTGGCGTGGAGCCTGCTCTACGTGCTGATACCGTTCAACCCGCTCGCGGCGGTGAGCGAGGGCTACCTGCCCGCCATGGCGGGCCAGTGGCAGATGCAGCTCGGGGATCATCTCAACGTCTGGTGGGTGGGCGGCATGATCCACCTCTGGTTCCTGCCCGCCCTGATGGTGGCGGTGCTGATCCTGGGGCTCTGCCAGCAGGTCCGCCTGCCGAGGCTGGCCCTGCTGCTGGGAGCCCTGCTCTACGCCCTGGCCCTGATCGGCGGCTCCTATGGCCCGCTGCTGCCGGGGGGCGAGTGGGCCCTGCTGACCCGCAACGGCCCCTTCTTCTCCCTGCTGTTCGTGGCGCTTGGCGCCGAGCTGCGCCTGCGTGCCTGGCAGCCGGACGCCAGGCGCTGCGCCCTGATGATGATGGCGGGGATGGGGCTTTATGCCCTGGAGGCCGCAGGTCTGCTGCGCGCTGCCGCCGTCCCCCTCGCTCGTCACGATTTCCTGCTGGGTTCGCTCCCCTGGGCGCTGGGACTGTTCGGCCTGCTGCTGGCCAACCCCGCATGGGGCAAAGGCAGCTGGCTGGAGTGCCAGGCCCCCAAGGTGCTCGGTCTCTACTGTCTGCACATGATGCTGGTGGTGTGGCTGATGATCTTCGGCCCCCAGGGCAAACAGGTGTGGTGGGAACTCCTCAAGGTACCCGCGCTGCTGGCGTTCACTCTGCTCGGCTACCGACTGCTGGCGGCCACCGCCCTCAGCCGCTGGTTGCTGCGGGCTCGCTAGAAACAGGACCCTGACCAGCCAGCAGATCAACGTGGTTCAGCGCAAAATCGTGCATCTGCTGAAGCAGGGGGATCAGGGCGACGCCAAGGGGGCTCAGGCTGTACTCCACCCTGGGCGGTACGTCGGGGTAGAGGGTGCGGATGATGACACCGTCGCTCTCCAGCTCCTTGAGCTGGGCGGTGAGCACCTTCTGGCTCACCTCGGGCAGGCAGCGGCGCAGGTCGCCAAAGCGCAGGGTCTTTTCGCGCAGATGAAACAGAATGGCCGGCTTCCATTTGCCGGTCAGCAGGCGCAATACCTGATAGGCGGGACAGGGCAGTGAGGGCACGGTATGGCTCGTGAGTGGTTACTTTGCGGTAACTATGCCACGAAAATGTGCCTTCTTGCAGCCAAGATGCCGGCTTCCTATGATGCGGATTCCGTCAATCAACGCCCACGAGAGGTTTATCATGCCCAGCCTGCTGCAGATCCATTTCAACTTCCCCGCCCAGATGATGGGACCGGCCCTCACTGCTGCGGCCATGCCGCTGGCCGACTCCATCACCCGGGAGCCGGGCTTCATCTCCAAGATCTGGACCGAGAACCCGCGCACCGGCGAGGCGGGCGGCATCTATCTGTTCGAGGATGAGGGGAGCGCCCTCGCCTACGCCACCATGCACGAGCAGCGGGTGCTCGCCATGGGCGCCAGCGCGGTGCAGTACAAGGTGTTCGACGTCAACGAGCCCCTCAGCCGCGTCACGCGCGGTCTGGTGTGATCTCCTCGCCCAGCAGCAACCGGTAGCAGGTATCCTGCTGCCAGATGAAGCCCAGCCGCTCAAATAGCCGCTGGCTGGGCAGATTGTCCGGTTCGATATCCGCAAGCAGGGTGACGATGCCAAGCTGGCGGGCATAGACGATCAGGGCGCTCAGCGCCTCCCCCATCAGACCTTGTCCCCAGTGGCTGCGGGCCAGCATGCAGCCCACCTCCGCCTGGCGCAGGCTGGCGCCGGCCGCAAAGCTGTGCAAGCCGCAGGTGCCCACCAGGCGGCCGCTGCCGCGTAACACCAGCCCCCACTCCAGCGACTCGCCGCCAGCCAGCAACCGCTCGACGCTAGCCAGCATCTGCGACACGGTGGCAAGGGAGGGAAACGGCGGCTCCCCGACGAAGCGCATCACCAGGGGATCCCCGTAGATGGCGAAGAGATCGGCAGCATCCCGCCCATCGAAGGGGCGCAGTCGCCCCCTTGGGGTCAGCAGTACGGGCAGTTCACGGGGCAGGGATGGCACGGAGTCGTATCGCCTTGTCTGGTCAAAGGAGTCCCATCATGAGGCTCAGAACCTCAGGGTCAAGCCGATATTGGCCTGCCACTGGGTGATCAGCTCCCCTCGCACCCGAAAGGCGCAGATCTCGGGGTTGCAGAGAAACTGGCTGTCGTCGTTGACCAAGGCACCATAACCGCGCACCTCGGCCCGCACGGCCAGATGTTCGGTCAGGCGCGGCTGCACCCCGAGGGCCAGGGACATGGAAGGGGCCGTCTCGCTGTCGTAGGCATCGAAGCGGGTGACCCCGATCCCGGCACCGATATAGGGGGCCATCAGGTTGTCCGAGAGAGTCAGGGCCCCGGCAAACTGCAGGGTGTCCACCGTCAGCCTGTCGGGCAGTTCGGGGGACACCCGGGTCGACTGGTGGCTGTAGAGCAGCTCCACCATGCCGGGGTCATCCACCTCCCTGCTGATGAAGAGCCCCCAGCTGCCGGAGCGCTCCCCTTGCAGGGTGTCGATGTCGCTCCCGTGCGGCGTGGGGGCCGGCTCGTCCATGGCCCGAAAGTCGATGGCCGAGCTGTATCCCGCAAAGGGAGTCAGCTGCCAGACCGTCGCCGGGGGCTCGGCTGCCCAGCCCGCCAGGGGCAGCAGCAGCCCCGGCACCATCCCCATCGCTCCTCTCATGTGCTCATCCTTTGGTGAAAAGACCTGCGCAAAGCATATCAGAGCGCCCGTCTCCCACACTGGACGGGGGCTGTACCAGCCCCGTTGCCCCGCTCCCGATGGAAAAATCTGTGATCCCCGGGGTTATTCATCCGGGATTAACCTCGCCCCCGTAAGCTGGCGGCGCCACAGCGGTGGCATCAACAGACGAGGATCTCAGGAATGGTTGCCGCGCAACTCAACGACCCCAAAAGCACGCTCTCCGATACCCTGAGGGCCACCGCCCACGCCATCGAGGAGAGCCACATCAGCTTGCGCCAGATGCTGGCCCTGGTGGGCGAGCAGGGCATGCTGCTGTTTTGCGTGCTGCTCACGGTTCCCTTCCTGCTGCCGGTTTCCATTCCCGGCGTCAGCACCCCCTTTGGCCTGCTGATCCTCTTCATCGGCATCGGCATCACCCTCAACCGGGTGCCCTGGCTGCCCGCCTTCCTGATGGAGCGCCGCTTCGCCGCCGAGCACCTCAAGCCGACCCTGCACAAGGGGGCGGATCTGCTGGCCCGCATCGACCGCTTCATCCGCCCGCGCCTGCTCATCCTGACCGGCAGCGTGACCATCAACCGCTGCAACGGTCTGCTCATCATGCTGGCCGCCCTGCTGCTGATGCTGCCGCTCGGCGCCATTCCCTTCACCAACGCCATGCCCGCCTGGGCCATCCTGCTGCTGGCCATCGGCATGTTGCAGCGGGACGGGCTCTTCGTCGCCCTCGGCTATACCCTGGTCGCCGCCACCCTGGTCTGGTTCAGCGCCCTGGCCATCGGCCTGCTGATGGCGGGGCAGAATATCTCGACCCTGTTCGGCTGATCTGGCCCGGCCAAATGAAAGAGGGCGACCCCGGGTCGCCCTCTTTCCTGTTCACTGCGCCCCTCAGGGCGCCCCATCATGGGCCACCCGGTTGCGCCCGCCCCGCTTGGCCCGATAGAGCCACTCGTCCGCCCGGGCAAGCACGGTGCCAAGATCCTCTCCCGGCCGGATCAGGGTGGTGCCCAGGCTCACGGTCACGGGGGCGGGATCCGGCGCCATGGCCGCCACTGCGGCGCGGATCCGCTCCGCCACCTTCAGCAATATCCCCTCGTCTATCTGCGGAAGCAGGATCAGAAACTCCTCGCCACCGCTGCGCACGAAGAGATCCTCCCCCCGCAACTGGGCGGAGACGCACTCGCAGACCCGGCACAAGACCTTGTCACCGGTCTGGTGGCCGAAGCGATCGTTGATCTGCTTGAAGTGATCGAGATCCAGCATGATGAGGCCGGTGAGATGCTGCCCCTGCACCCTGTGGTGATACTGGTCGAAGAAGAAGTGGCGGTTGTAGAGGCCGGTGAGCTGATCCGTCTCCCCGAGCCGCTTGAGCCGCTGTTGCAGCTCGTGCTGGCGAGTGATGCTGCGGGTCATCCAGGCCACCGCCCGCTTCCCCTCATATAAAGAGGGCAAGGGTGCTATCTTGCCCTCGAAACGCTGCATTCCCTGGGGCCCGGCGTCGGCGTCGATGCCGTCCACCTCGGCGGGGGAAAGGTCATACTCCACCACCTGCACCTGGCCGCTGGCGAGGGCCTGAGCCACCTGCGCCATCACCCACTGCGCCTTGTCCTCGGGCAGCACGTCCAGCAATTGTCTGCCGATCAGCGGGTTGCCGTTCTGGTAGGACTGCTGCTCCATCCCGCCGATGTACTCGATGTAGTAGCCATCTTCGCTGAGGATGAAAACGGGATCCGGCAACTGGGCCATCACTTCGTAGAGTTGTGCCACTGAGAGCGCCATCCGAGCTCCTTGCTATCCATGGGAGTGGGTCCCTGTACTCCTGTTATACAAGACTCATGGAGTATCGCACAGGGGCAGAAAGCTGCCTGCCGGGCGGGAAGAATGCGGTCGGTGACGTGTTCACCGGACAAGCCTCCGGCAAAGTGAATGGTAGCAATCGGGAATGCTGTCAGAACCAGAATTGCCAGACAGTCAGGAAGGTTTTTTTGCCCTCAGGCAGTGCGACATGCCAACCCCTGTGACGTCAGGGGCGCCACAGGGGTATTCCCGCCCCCGGACAAGGGGGGCAAGGCCGGATCCCGGTCAAGAGGGATCCGGCGAGCCGGCATCAGCGGGCAGCGGATCGACTGGCGTTCCAGAGCAGTTCGCCGCTCTTGAGATCCATCAGGCTCATGGCGAGCCGGTAGCGGCCCCCTTCAGAGAGGAGATCCCCGTAGAGCATGTAACCCGCCCCGGTCTGGCGACCCAGACGCACCAGGGAAGCGGGGTTCATGCCCCCCTGCTGGTATTCGAGCTGACCCGTGATGGCCGCCACCTGGCCCGGGTCTGCGAAGCGAAAGCCGCTATTGGCCTGAATGCGCTGGATCATGGCCACCGCCAGGGGCTGGGTGCTGAAGGGCTCACCTGTACCGTTCTGGGGCGCCATCAGCAGCAGTACCGGGCTGCTGCCCGCCAGCGCCTGCACATCGGCGGCCTTCAGGAAGTCATCGGCCAGGGCGACCGCCAGCCCCGTCGGTGCCACGGGTTTGGGAGCAGGCACCGGCTCGGCCTTGTCAGGCTCGGCCACGGGTTTCTCTGGTTTGGTCACCGGCTTGTCCGGCTCGCCGACCGGCGCAGGCGTCCCCCCATAGGGATTGACCGCACATCCGCCCAGCAGCAGGGCACCCACCATCAACAAGGAACGCAGCTTCATCTTTTCTCTCCGCCAGAAGTGTGCAAGGCGCACTTCGTCCATCATCCACTTTGACGGAGCCAGACTCCGCCGCCCCTCCATGCTAGAGACAAACCCGCCCCGGGTCGATGCGCACATGGGCAGGGGGCGACAGAGACTGGCGAAGCGGAGGGCACAAAAGGGTGGCAAGGCTCCACCCGATTCCGTTAGGGTATCCAGAGCCCGGACCCCAGAGGAGCCCCCCATGCACGGACCCGATCCCGCCAACCCCCACCCCATGAACGGCTTCCCCCAGGTGTGCTTTATCAGGAACACCATCAAGGGACCCAATATCGAGGTGGGTGACTACACCTATTACGACGACCCGGAGGATGCGGCGGGCTTCGAGCGCAACGTCCTCTACCACTTCCCCTTCATCGGCGACAAGCTCATCATCGGCAAGTTCTGCGCCATCGCCCGCGGGGTGAAGTTCATCATGAACGGTGCCAACCACCAGACCTCCGGCTTCTCCACCTACCCCTTCTTTATCTTCGGCAACGGCTGGGAGAGTGCCACCCCTGCCCCGGGCAGCCTCCCCTACAAGGGGGATACCGTCATCGGCAACGATGTCTGGATAGGCTATGAGGCCCTGCTTATGCCGGGAGTCAAAGTCGGCAACGGCGCCATCATCGCCGCCCGCTCAGTGGTCACCACGGACGTGCCCGACTACGCCGTGGTCGGCGGCAACCCCGCCAAGGTGCTCCGCTATCGCTTTGACGACGACACCATCGCCCGTTTGGGCGCCCTCGCCTGGTGGGACTGGCCGGTGGAGCGGATCAGCCGGAATTTGAACTTGATCGGCGGCGGGGAAATGGACGAGTTGGAGAGGGCGGAGTGATGGCTGCCCACCTGAAGGCATCGGGAGAACCTCCCCCTACAGCCCTGGAGAGCACGGAGCCATCACCAGATCAGTGCGTTACAAGGAATTTAAAACAATCAGGTCCCACTGGAGTTATCAACATGACCATACCCGCTTTCACTGTCGTCCACTCAACACCGCCCGTCGAAACCTATCGCTATCTTCGAACCGCAGCCGGGCTCAGCCCAAAGACGCTTGAAGCAGCAGAGCGTGGTCTGCCCAATACGCTGTTTGCCGTCCAGGTGTTTTGCGGCCAGACCGCCATCGGCATGGGCCGCATCATCGGAGATGGCGGGACATTTTATCAAGTGGTTGATATTGCAGTGCTGCCTGAATATCAGGGTCAAGGGGTAGGCAAAAAGATCATGACGGAGATCGCCGACTATATCGCCCGCGAGGTACCGGAGTCAGGCTATGTCAGCTTGCTGGCAGATGGGGAGGCGTACCGACTCTATCAACAATTCGGGTTCTCGCTCACGGCGCCTGCCAGTCTTGGTATGGGGCTTAAGCGGATTGCCGCCGAAAAGTCCTGACCAATCATCCACCTTCGTACCCAGGACTGTCATGTTGGGATATCCACCTTCTTGTCTGCCCGGTGGAACAGGTCAGCCCGCAGGTGACACTGAACAGCCGCGGACAGATAGCCGTGCAGGAAGCCATCCCCCAGCCATCATCAAACAGGAAGCACCATGCAACTCACCCCACCCCAACCGCCTCAGGACGATGAGATCGAAGCGCTGCGCATTGGCCTCTCGGGCTACAACAAGGATCACGCCGGCACCCATCTGCGCGAGCGGATCGCCAGCTTTATCAAGGATGAAGAGGGCAAGGTTCACGGCGGCATCATCGCCGACATCAAGTGGGGCTGGCTGCACGTCGACTGGCTCTGGATCGACGAACGCATCCGCCGCGACGGCTGGGGCGGCCGCCTGCTGGGCGCCATGGAGCAGTACGCCCAAAGCAAGGGCATCACCAACTACCATCTGGAAACCACCAGTTTTCAGGCCCTCCCCTTCTACCAGAAGCAGGGTTACGAGGTCTTTGGCCAGCTGCCCGATATGCCGCCGGGGCATATCAGTTACTTTCTGAAAAAGCAGTCATAAGCCGATGAGCAGCTGCAACAGCCCTGCAATAGACAAGGCGCCGGGTAGCAGGAGTCTCTCCTTCTACAGACGCCTTGCCTTGCTCTTTGCGATGCTTGCAACCAGCGCCAGCACCCTTGCCCTGTCACTACACGATCTGGATCCGGCATTTGAGAGATGTGAAGCGATCAAGTCACAACACAGCGCCATACTGCCCGCAAAAAGCGACCCTTTCTGGTCACTGGAGAAGGAACAACAGACGACCGTGCTGATCTATCTACATGAGAAAAGCATGGAGCGCTGCACCGCAGCAGAAGTGGATGCGCTGGCGCTCAAAGCGTTCCATCAGGCGGTAGAGGGAGACCGCAGTTTTCTCGACACCCTGATCAAGGCGAGAACCACCACGCTAACTCCCGCCCAGCAAACCCAATTGCAGCAAATAGGGCAGGCGGAGCTGGAGAGGCTTGCAGGCATGAAGGAATTTGCTCAGCCATTCTCGTTAAGTAATTACCTAAAGCAACTTTGATATAGACATAAATCGACAATGTACGAGGCAACTATCTACTATGTTGAGCGCACCAATCCAACCCTGATCCAAATAATCATCTTCACTTTGGCTATATTCTGTTGATGTAAACTACCGAAAAATCTGCGTTAAACTAAACAAAAACATGTTGTTTGGTGACGGGCGAGCAGAATGGCTCGCCCTTGCAAGGAATTGGCTAAATCACCTTCTTATAAAATTGAGGAGACTTGCTCATTTATACATCGAGAAAGTATTGCATTAATTTCATCTCGCCTTAAGTCAATGAAATGGATAAATTCTTTCTCAAAACGGCTATTTCTTAAATACTTTTCTAATGAAAAATGTCTAGTTGGAAGACCTGTTTTTCTATCAACCTTATTTATATAACCTGCAGAATCAGGATTATCTTTCGCTGTTGAAATAAAAAGCTCCCATACATCCTCAATCACCGGAATTGAAGCCTGAATAGCATCGTCATTACTAGCATCCTTGGCGTTAACTAAAAATTCGGTTGCAATAAAGACCTTAGCATATAAATCCTTTCTTATTTTCTGAGAATGAGCGTTGAGACCGATAGACAGCGCATTATGGACTTTAACCCCTGTTGATGCTCGTGCTATTTCTCTATCTGTGATTTTTTCCAATGATGGGAACTTATTTTTCTGGAATAGTCTTTTTTGAAAGCCTAAGTTAATTTTTCCATTAGATGCGAAAAATACACGCCAGAAAAAATTTCGTTCAATTACTTGCTCTTTTTTAATATAGCCATCTTTTAGCCCATCAGAAAATTCGCCACGCTTCCTCTCGTATAGCAAGCCAACGACATTAAATACTTTATTTTGTAAATTTTTATGATACTCATCGTTTGAGAATTTATCAGCATTTATAACTGGAGTCTGTTTATTCGTGGCAACCGAGATTTCATCTATAAGCTGTAGTTTCTTTTCTACTTCACATTCAGATACAGTGATAACCTTCAACATTACTTCTTTATTATTAAAAACATCTTCCGCTTTAGCTTCATTTTCTTCAAGAATGCGACTTAAAGTAAACGATGTTTGCCCACCGTTTATTATTTGTGGATTTTTCACTCTAAGCTGAGCTTTGTTTTTTTGCCCAATTTTTTCATTAATATTTGTTTCCTCTGACAACATAGTTATTCCATTGTTATAGAGGGCGAACTCATTTGTGTTAGAGCCAATTATAGTAGTATGGATCGCATCATTCACCGTACGACCATCCATATCAAGATAACTTCTAGGATTATACTTCAAAATTGCATTCTTATATTTACGCATCATTTTTGCGATTTCTATCGCAGGAACAAAGAGAACTGTTATTTCACACTCACTATATTTCGTCTCTACGGAATAACTTATTTTGCTACCAGAACTTTTATTGGACAGGTCAATCGGTATTATTATGTCGCTAGCCGTAAAATAGTTTCCAGTTAGTACCGGAAATAGCAAACCATTATAAGTTTTCTCATAATCGAAAACATCCACAGGGTATCCATCGGTCAACCGCTTTAGTTGATGTACAGAATAGCCTCTTAGATTTGCTAATATCACCACTTGATACTTATATCTGGCTATATCACTTATGTTAGAAATCTCCCGCTGTAATTGTTTTATCTTACCATTATAAGTATTGCCATGTTCATCATGCTCCTCCCCTTCCAGAATCCTGCTAATCTCCATTGAGAGGATTTCGTCAAGGCTTATTTCTTTATTTTCAAAGTTGTGTGAATTGGCTCTGAACTTAGATTGAATTAAATATATAACTTTATTATCTTGATCAATGTGATAGCCATCAATCCCTCCATCATATCCTTTATCTGTTAGCGTATGTTCCCTCTCTGAAAAATCAGTTATTCCGAAACTAACTTTCAAATACAAATGTATAAAGGCCCTAGCTCTACACTGATTTATTTTTTCTATATCAGTTTCATTTTTATTGTATAGCTTGCTATATTTATCAGGTGCCTCTTTAATTATTTGATCTAATACAGATATTAGATAACCATAATGCATATGCCCTCCTTGCAATATTTACATATAAATACTTATAAGTGACAATCTACTCTACACCCGATTTATAAATGAATGAATATCTAGATTCACATAACTCAAAAAACACTTTGAATAACGTCTAGATAATCCCATCTCCGTAGACAAAGCAAAGCGGCAAGCAGTGGCGGGGATCTGCCCCTCCGATCTGCTTGCCGCTATCTGTTGCCACAGGTGTAACCGTCGTTAGCGACCCAAAAACGGTTCCCAATCTTTAAACACCGGCTGCAACCCTGCCTGCCGCACGGCGGCGGCCACTTCCCCCACCGGCCTGTCGTCGTGGATGGCAAACTGCTCCAGCTCCTCTGCATCCCCTTCTGCATAGCCACCCGGTTGGGTGCGCGACTCGGCCGACATCTGGGTGATGCCAAGGCGCACCGCGCCGTTGCGAAAGGTGGCGGACTCGCGGGTGGAGAGGGACAAATCCAGCGTGGGCGAGAAGAGGCGCCAGGCGCAGATAAGCTGGGCCAGCTGGCGATCCGACATGACCACGGCAGGCTCCAGAGCGCCGGTGCAGGGGCGCAGGCGCGGGAAGGAGAGCGAGTAGCGGCTCTGCCAGTGGTGGCGCTCAAGCCAGGCGAGGTGCTCGGCGACAAAGTAGCTGTCGGCACGCCAATCCGCAGAGAGACCGATGAGCGCCCCCAACCCGATCTTGTCGATACCGGCGCGACCCAGTCGGTCCGGCGTGGCGAGACGCCATGCGATGTCCCGCTTGTTGCCGCGCAGGTGATGGCGGGCGTAGGTGGGGGCGTGGTAGGTCTCCTGATAGACCATGACCGAATCGAGGCCGAGGGTCTTGAGCTCGGTGTATTCGTCTTGGGAGAGGGGCTGTACCTCCATCCCCACCGTGCTGAAGTGGCGGCGAATGATGGGCAACACCTGCCGAAAATAGGCGAGCCCCACCTTGTGCTCGTGCTCGCCGGTCACCAGCAGCACGCTGTCAAAGCCGCGCGCCTTGATGGCCAGACACTCGCGCTCTATCTCCTCGCTATTCAAGGTCTTGCGCTTCAAGCGGTTGCTCATGGAGAAGCCGCAGTAGGTGCAGTCGTTGGCACAGAGGTTCGACAGATAGAGGGGCACATAGAAGCCGATGGTGTTGCCAAAGCGCTGGCGGGTGAGGCGCTCGGCCTCGGCTGCCATCTGCGGCAAATACGCCTCGGCAGCAGGGGAAATCAGCGCCATAAAATCGCTCAGGGTGCGGCGGGGGGCACTCAGGGCGCGTGCTACATCGGCGGCAGTTTTGGCGCGGATCTGCATGCCGATATCGTCCCACTCCAGCTCCTGCCATCTATCGAGAAAACTCTCCGACTTTCTCTCAACCCCCTCCCGGCCTCCCCCTTCACAAGGGGGAGGTGTTAATCCGCCCCCTCGATCTCCTACTTCACAAGAGGGCGGAGTCGACACTCCCTCCCCTGGCAAGGGGAGGGTCGGGGTGGGGTCATTGTCATGCTGACTCATAACGCCCCCAGAAAATCGGTGAGCGGGCTGGAGGCTTGCGCCTGCAGGGCACGGGCACCGAGGCCTGCCTCATAGGCACTGCGCCCGGCAGTGCAGGCCAGCGCAAAGGCGTGGCCCATGGCGACCGGGTCGCCGCTCACCGCGATGGCGGTGTTGACCAGCACGGCATCGGCCCCCAGCTCAAAGGCGGCGGCGGCGTGGCTCGGCGCACCGATCCCCGCATCCACCACCACGGGCACATTGGCCTGCTCGACGATGATGGAGAGAAACTCCCGGGTCACCAGCCCCTGATTGGAACCGATGGGGGCGCCGAGCGGCATCACGGCAGCGCAGCCCACCTCTTCGAGCCGCTTGCACAGCACGGGGTCGGCACCGCAGTAGGGCAGCACCACAAAGCCCTCTTTCACCAATTGTTCGGCGGCTTTGAGCGTCTCGATGGGGTCTGGCAGCAGGTAACGAGGATCGGGGTGGATCTCGAGCTTGAGCCAGTTCGTCCCCAGCGCCTCACGGGCCAGGTGGGCGGCAAACACCGCCTCGGCGGCGGTCTTGGCCCCCGAGGTGTTGGGCAGCAGCTTGACACCGAGTTGCCGAAGGGGCGTGAGGATATCGTCGTGGGCCTTGCCCGGTTCGAGCCGCTTGATGGCCATGGTCACTAGCTGGGAGCCACTTGCCTCGATGGCGGCGGCCATCAGTTCCGGGCGGGCAAACTTGCCGGTGCCGGTGAAGAGGCGCGAAGAGAAGGTGTGATCGGCAATCTTGAGCATGTCAGCCTCCGGCCACTGCGATAAGAAGAGATGAGGCCCCGCCGCAAGGCAGGGCGCGCGAAGATGGGACTGCGAGCATCATGGGTCAGCCTCCCGCAATGGCGGTGAAGAGGTGAAGTTCGTCCCCGTCATTGAGACGGGTCTCGGCCCAGCGGCCACGGGGCAGCACGGCGCCGTTAAGGGCCACCGCCACCCCTTGGGGATTGACCCCTTGCGCCGCCAGCAGGTCGGCCACGCTCTGCCCTGCCGCCAGCGGCTGGGCTTTATCGTTGAGTCGAATGGTGAGGGTCATGGGGTGATCTCCTTATCGTGTGTCGGGCATCGGCGCTGCCCGCAAACCGGGCAATCGGGATCGGGAGCCAGCGTGAGGGTCTGCCACTGATGGGTCAGGGCATCAAACCGGCGCAATGTGCCCGCCACCGGGCTCGGCATCCCGAGCAGCAGTTTCAGTGCCTCCAGCGCCTGCAAAGAGCCCATCACCCCCACCAGCGGGCCGGTGACGCCGCTGGTCTCGCAGCTTTCCCTGATCTCGGTATCCAGCGGATAGAGGCAGGCGTAGCAGGCGTGATCACTGCTGGTGCGCACCATCAGCTGCCCCTGCCAGCCCACTGCGGCGGCACAGACCCAGGGCTTGCCCTGGGCCACGCAGGCGGCGTTGATGGCCTGGCGGGTGGCGAGGTTGTCGCAGCAGTCGATCACCAGATCCACCTCCGCCACAAACTCCGGCAGGCTGGCGGCATCGAGTCGCTGGTTGATGGCAATCAGCTCCACCAGCGGGTTGTGGGCGGCCAAGCGCTCGCGGGCCAGCTCCGCCTTGGAGTGGTTGACCGCCTCGCTATCGAACAGGATCTGGCGCGGCAGATTGCTGGAGTCCACCGTATCGCCATCGGCCAGCCACAAAGTGCCCACCCCGGCCCCCGCCAGATAGAGGGTGAGCGGCGAGCCAAGCCCGCCGAGACCGACGATCAGCACGGATTTATCCTTGAGCCGCGCCTGACCGGCTTCCCCCACTTCCGCCAGCATCAGCTGGCGGCCGTATCTCAGATACTCTTTGTCACTAAGAGAAGCGGCATCAGAGTGCATGTTCTGCCTCCCGTATCACGCAGGCAGAGCGCGGCTCATCCCCCGCCCCCACGGCAGCGAGCAGCCGCTCGGTCGCCCCCTGCCAGTCATCGCTCGCCGTGATGGCCGAGACCAGCGCAATGCTGCCGACCCCGCTTGCCTTGACCGCCGCCACCCGCTCCTCGCTGATGCCACCGATGGCCACCGTGGGCCACTGCGCCATCAGGGCGCGGTAGTGGTGCAGCCGCGCCAGCCCCTGGGGGCGCGAAGGCATCGCTTTGGTGTTGGTCGGGAAGATATGGCCCAGCGCGATATAGGAGGGGGCCAGCTCGCGGGCCCGCATCAGCTCGAAGTAGCCGTGGGTGGAGATGCCAAGACGCAGCCCCGCCGCCTGAATGGCGGCGAGATCGGCGGTCTCCATATCCTCCTGCCCCAGATGCACGCCCCAGGCGCCCGCCTCGATGGCCTGCTGCCAGTAGTCGTTGATAAAGAGCCGCGCCCCATGGCGGCGACCGAGCGCTACCGCATCACGAATGGCCGGCGCCACCTCTGTGGCGGGCAGATTCTTGATCCGCAGCTGGATGGTCTTGACCCCGGCCCCCAGCAGGCGTTTGAGCCACTTGACCGAGTCCACCACCGGATAGAGGCCGAGGTTGTGTTCGGTCGGCGCAAAGGGGCCCTGCGGCAGACGGGCGCTGCTTGTTTCATACAATCCGAAGCGGCGATCGAGCGGTGATCCCGCCAGCACGGCACGGGGGAAGTGGGCAAGGTCAGCGGGCCAGCCGAGATGGGCGATGGGGCCCGGGCCTGCCCCCACCCCCTGCGCCGCCGCCAGCCCCTGTTGCAGGTAGGCCCGCGCCAGGGTGATGGCGTCCTCCACCGGATAATCCTGCGCCACCACGGCGGCGATGGCGCTGGCGTAAGCGCAGCCGGTGCCGTGACCGTGGCGGGTATCGAGGCGCGGCGCGGCGAGCCAGAATTCGCGGGTCTCATCCTGGTAGTAGTCGAGGCAGAGATCCCCGCCCCATTCAAGGTGGCCCCCCTTGACCAGCACGGCGCGAGCGCCGAGTTCGCGCAGCCGCCGGGCGGCGAGGCGCACCAGCTCGGGACTGGTGGCGGGCAGGCCGGTCAGGGCTTCCAGCTCGGGACCATTGGGGGTGATCAAGGAGAGGCGCGGCAGCAGGTGCTCGCGCACCGCCACCAGCATGCCGGGCTCCGCCATGGGGGTGCCGGTGCTGGCGATGGCCACCGGGTCGTAGACCACGAAGGGAGCCTCGACGGTCGACAACCTGCGTGCCAGCACCTCCACATGCAGCCGGGTCGGCAGCAGGCCGATCTTGATGGCGGCGGGTGGCAGATCCAGCCCCAGGGCATCGATCTGGGCGGCGAAGGTCTGCATCAGCACGGGGTCGACCATCTTCACCGCCACCGAGTTCTGGGCGGTGATGGCAGAGATGACCGAGCAGCCGTGCACGCCGAGGTCATGCATTGTGTGCAAGTCGGCCTGAATGCCGGCCCCGCCGCCGGAGTCAGACCCGGCGATGGTCCAGACCACGGGGCGGGCCTGCGTCACAGGCGACAGGTCGGCGGGGCTGACAGCCCCGCGCTCGCTGCTCACGCCTCCTCCCCTGCGGCCTGCTTCAGGGTCGCCGCCTGATGGTAGATCTCGCCGCCGGTCTCCTTGAAGGTTTCAGCCATGCGGGCCATGCCGCTCTCCACCTCGGCCACCACCCGCTCCTGCTGACCGTCCATGCCGACCAGCTTGATCTCCACGGCTTCTAGTTTCGCCGCATAATCGCGCACGTCCTGGGTGATCTTCATGGAGCAGAACTTGGGCCCGCACATGGAGCAGAAGTGGGCCACTTTGCCGGACTCCTGAGGCAGGGTCTCGTCGTGGTAGGCGCGGGCGGTGTCGGGATCCAGGGCCAGGTTGAATTGATCCTCCCAGCGGAACTCGAAGCGCGCCTTGGACATGGCGTTGTCGCGGATCTGGGCGCCCGGGTGGCCCTTGGCAAGGTCAGCCGCGTGGGCGGCGATCTTGTAGGTAATGAGCCCCTGCTTCACGTCCTCCTTGTTGGGCAGGCCCAGGTGTTCCTTGGGAGTCACGTAGCAGAGCATGGCGCAGCCGTACCAGCCGATGAGCGCGGCGCCGATGCCGGAGGTGAAGTGATCGTACCCCGGGGCAATGTCGGTGGTGAGCGGGCCCAGGGTATAGAACGGCGCCTCGTGGCAGTGCTCGAGCTGCTCGGTCATGTTGCGCTCGATCATGTGCATGGGCACGTGGCCGGGGCCCTCGATCATCACCTGCACGTCGTATTCCCAGGCAATTTTGGTGAGCTCGCCCAGGGTGCGCAGCTCGGCGAACTGGGCCTCGTCGTTGGCGTCATAGACGGAGCCCGGACGCAGACCGTCACCCAGCGACAAGCTCACGTCGTAGGCGGCGCAGATCTCGCAGATTTCGCGGAAGTGCTCGTAGAGGAAGTTCTCCTTGTGATGCGAGAGGCACCACTTGGCCATGATGCTGCCACCACGGGAGACGATGCCGGTGAGGCGCTTGGCAGTCATCGGCACGAAGCGCAGCAAGACGCCGGCGTGGATGGTGAAGTAGTCCACCCCCTGCTCGGCCTGCTCCAGCAGGGTGTCGCGGAACAGCTCCCAGGTGAGGTCTTCGGCGATGCCGTTGGTCTTCTCCAGCGCCTGATAGATGGGCACGGTACCGATGGGCACCGGGCTGTTGCGCAGGATCCACTCGCGGGTCTCGTGGATGTAGCGGCCGGTGGAAAGATCCATCACGGTGTCGGCGCCCCAGCGGGTGGACCACACCAGCTTCTCCACTTCCTCTTCGATGCTGGAAGTGACCGCCGAGTTGCCGATGTTGGCGTTGATCTTCACCAGGAAGTTGCGGCCGATGATCATGGGCTCCGCTTCCGGGTGGTTGATGTTGCTGGGGATGATGGCGCGACCGGCGGCCACCTCATCGCGCACGAACTCGGGGGTGATGTTCTGGGGCAGTCTGGCGCCAAAGCCCTGACCCGGATGCTGGGTGCGCAGGAGCTCGGAGCGCACTCGCTCGCGGCCCATGTTCTCGCGGATGGCGATAAATTCCATCTCGGGGGTGACGATGCCTTGGCGGGCATAGTGCAGCTGGGTGACCCGGCGGCCCGGCTTGGCACGGCGGGCCTTATGTTGCGAAGAGTGCAGATGTTCGAAGCGCAGGTGATCCAGCCCCTCGTCCGCCAGCCGCTCCTGAGTGAAGGTGGAGCTCAGCCCGTCCAGCGCGTCGGTGTCAGCACGCTCCAGCACCCAGGCTTCGCGCAGGCGCGGCAGACCACGGCGCACGTCGATGGGGGCGGCCTCTTCCCCATAGGGGCCCGAGGTATCGTAAACCGGCACCGGCTCGTTGGGCTCGAACTGGGGATTTTCTTTGGTGCCGCCGACGAAGGTGTCGGCCAGCTGGATTTCCCGCAGTGGCACCCGGATGTCAGGGCGAGAACCCTGGATAAAGATGCGGCGGGAGTTGGGGTGCGCCATCCCCTTGAGGTTGTCGATAAAGGTCTGGGCGCTGGAGCGCTGCTCGCGGCGGCTGGATTTGGTGGTATCAGATACATTGGTAGACATAGCAAAACTCACATTAACTGGTTGAAGTTATGGGTGTTTGCTTGTCTGGAGTTCGAGGAGAAGATGAACTTGCGGCGGGGTGTGCTCGGGGGAGTGAGCCGGGCATGGATCTTCCCTGCTCTGCCGTCCCGGTGTTTCCCTAGTCTGGAAACCCGGCGCCCTAAGGACAACCGGACGGGACAACCTCCCCCTGTGCGCCTGTGCCAACCAGAGGCGGTCTGCCTCCAGCTGGCGGGAAGGTGTGCCTTCCCCGGCGCGGTAACCCGCAAGTTACCCTTGTTTCCCTTCGCAGGTCTTAACCTGATCAGGTTCCACGGATCCCGAATTAACGGTCTCAGCTTAGCGTCGTTCGACGGTCAGCACTCCGACAAGATGTGCGCCAGTATAAGTGGGGAAATTTAAAGTACAAGCCATTAACAAGGGGAAAGGGAGAGAGGTCTCACTCTTCGGCGTCGAGGGGATCCTCGGGGTCGGGAATGAGGATATCGGTGAGGCGGCCCTCTTCATCCCGGCTCAGCACCAGGCGGCGACCCGGTTGCAGATCGGCGGCGCTGCCGTTGATCCAGCGAGTGTCAGCATCAAACACCAGCACGCCGAGTTCCTGTAGCAGCAATGCCTGCTGATTGTGGGTGAGCAGTCGATCCTCCGCCCGCCGCCAGCTGGCCCCGAGCGCCGGATCCGGCGCCCCGTCGAGCACCCGGATCGTCTCGGCGACGCCGTAGCGGCTCTGGATCGCGAGGTGCATGCCGGGCACGAGCCCGTCCGGCTGCGCCACGCCGTGCAGTTCGGCACTGCCGAGCTCCAGCTCAGCCCCCTGGAATTGCAGGCGCACCCCGTCGTTGTGCTCCAGCTCCACCAGCCAGAGCTCGGCGTCGTCGGCAAGGGTGCAGAAGGGCAGCAGCAGCAGGCAGAGTGCGGTTCGGGTCATGGCAGGCGGTCCGGGGTCACGGGGTGAGGTTTAACTATGGCCCCGGACGGGCAATTTTTCCCGGTCCGCCCTGACCGGTCAGTCATCCTCCCGGCACTGGCTCAGGCGCATGCCGTCAAACTTGCACTCCAGCTCCAGCCAGCGTCCCTCGAACGGGGAGAGGCTCCCATCCGAGGTGACATAGCCCCAGATCCTTCCACCTTCCACCGGCCCTTCCAGTTCCATCTCGTCCTCCTCTTCCAGCGCCTCCACCTCGCGAACGAGCCGCCGCGCCCCTGCCGCCGTCTCCTGCACGACCCCTTCCAGATCGACCCAGGTCCCGCCGAGATCGTCCTCATCCAGGCCATCCTTGAAGCGGGTGCGCTCATCGATCACGAAGGGAATGCCGTTGACCATCAACTGGCCAAGCTGCCAGGTGGTGCGGCCCGTGAGCTTGAACTCGGCCGCCTGCACCAGACCAAAAGGCAATAGAATCAATAACCAGAAGGCGCAGAGAGACTTCTTCATCGGGGATCCTCGGGGTTACACTGGCACACAGGATGACCCATCCGGTGTGAAATGGCCGTGAAATATCGGCACAGACCAGGAGATCAGAGCATGAAAATACTGGTGGTGGAAGACAGTCCCCAGGTGGCGGAGACCATCATGGACTATCTGGCGCTGGCCGGGCACAGGGTGGATTGCGCCTATCATGGCCAGGCCGCCCTGCAACTGCTGGCCCAGGAGCGCTTCGACGTCATCATCATGGACGTCATGATGCCACGCCTCGATGGCCTGCGTACCGTGGAGCGGCTGCGTGCGGACGGCATCGCGACCCCGGTGCTCTTTCTCACCGCCCGTGACAGCCTGGAGGACAAGCTGGCAGGCTTTCGGGCGGGGGGCGACGACTATCTGGTCAAGCCGTTCGCCATGGAGGAGCTGGAGGTGCGCCTGGAGGCCCTCAGCCTGCGTGGCCCCAGAGGGGACATGGGCGTCCTCGGCTTTGGCGATCTGACGGTGGATCCCGCCAGCGGCCGCGCCACCCGCGCCGGGGTGGAGCTCAAACTCGGCAAGATCCCGTTCCAGATCCTCACCCTGCTGGTGAAGCGCGCCCCCCAACTGGTGACGCGCCAGGAGGTGCTCGACACCGTCTGGGGCGACGAGGAGCCCGACTCCGACGCCCTGCGCAGCCACATCTATGCCCTGCGCAATGTACTCGACAAGCCCTTCCCCACCCCCATGCTGGAGACCCTGCACGGCCAGGGCTACCGGCTGGTGACCCCATGACGAACCCGACGCCGCCCCTTGCCTCCGGTCTGCCGAGCCTGCGCCGGCGCCTGGTGCTGGCGCTGGGAGGGGCCGGTCTGCTGCTGCTGGCGATCCTGAGCCTGCTGATGGTGGTGGCCGAGAACAAGATGGAGGAGCTGAGCCTACGCCACTGGCTGGAGGCGGAGGCAACCCGCTATGACGACGACTGGTTGCGCCTCGGGATGGCGGCCCCCGCCCCCAGCCCCCGCCAGTTC
Organism: Aeromonas sp. s10; assembly: GCF_040907975.1. Classification (NCBI taxonomy): domain Bacteria; kingdom Pseudomonadati; phylum Pseudomonadota; class Gammaproteobacteria; order Aeromonadales; family Aeromonadaceae; genus Aeromonas; species Aeromonas sp. s10. Next base: position 301,474 of record NZ_JBFOCV010000033.1, read on the forward strand.
TCCAGCTACTGGACAGAGGCGGGCCGCCTGCCCGCCTGGCTCAAGGCCTACCAGAGCCCAGGCTTCTTCGAGCATCAGCTGGGCCGGGAGGACAAGCACTTCCTGGTACGCGCCCACCCCTCGGGTCAGGGGCTGCTCTATCTGGTGTTCAACGACGATGCGGACGACTACCTCGACCCTTACGAAGCCAAGCTGCATCTGGTGACCCGCCTCATCGGCCTGGCCCTGCTGCTGGCGAGCCTCGCCTTCGGCATCTGGCTGGTGCGTCACATCACCAGGCCGCTGGAGCGGCTGCGCCAGCGGGTCGCCCACCTCACCCCGGATCAGGGGGACTTCGTGCCCGATGCCCCCTGGCAGGAGCTGCGAGAGATAGAGCAGGCGCTGCTGGCGGGCAAGCACGAGGTAGCCGCCGTGTTTGCCCGTGAACAGGAGTTCAGCCGCTTTGCCAGCCACGAGCTGCGCACCCCCAACATGGTGATCCAGGGATCCGCGGCCCTGCTCGGCAAGGTGAATGACCTGCCCGCCCCGGCAGCCCGCGCCGTCAGCCGCATCCGCGCCGCCGCCGACGAGATGGCCCTGCTCACCGAAACCTTCCTGCTGCTGGGACGCAAGGAGGCCGTGGAGCGCCCGCCCCAGCAGGTGGCGCCGCTCATTCGCCGGGAGCTGACCCGCCTCGCTCCCCTGCTGCAACGGGAGACGCTGGACATTCGCCTGCAACTGGACGAGGAGAGCGAGGTGCAGGCCCCCCTCTCCCTGCTCGCCATCGCCCTCGGCAACCTCTTGAAAAACGCCCTGAGCTACGCCGAGGGCCACATCGAGATCACCCTGCATGAGCAGGTGCTCACCATCAGCAACCCCACCGCCGCCGCACCGGATCAGATCCTCGGCTACGGCTGCGGTCTCACCATCATCCAGCGCATCTGCGAGAAGCTGGGCTGGCAGATTGAGACCCATCTGGTGGAGGGGGTCTTCAGCGCCCGGCTGGTGATGATCCCCGGCGCCCCCGGGGCGGCATAGCCCCCTCATCCCCGGCCCTTCTCCCCGGCTGTTCAACACAGTGGGAGAAGGGAGACACTTCCCGGCAAGCCCGCAGCCTTCCAGCCCACCCTCCAGATAGCAACAAGGCGCCCGAGGGCGCCCTGTGTTTACCTGTCTGACACTCGTTTGGGGCTCATTCCGCCGGCTTGTGCTTGCGGCTCGCCTTGAGCTCGAGGAACTCGATGATCTTGCCCGCCACGTCCTTGCCGGAGGCAGCTTCCACCCCTTGCAGGCCGGGGGAGGAGTTCACCTCCAGCACCAGCGGGCCGCGGGCGCTACGCAGAATATCCACCCCGGCCACGTCCAGCCCCATGATCTTGGCGGCCTGCACGGCGGTGGCACGCTCTTCCGGCGTGATCTTGATGGCTTCGGCGGTGCCGCCCCGGTGCAGGTTGGAGCGAAACTCCCCCGGCTGGGCCTGGCGGCGCATGGCGGCCACCACCTTGCCGTTGACCACCAGGCAGCGGATATCGGCGCCGTTGGCCTCGCGGATGTACTCCTGCACCAGGATGTTGTTGTTGGTCTGGATAAAGGCCTCGATGACGCTCTCGGCGGCCTTCTGGGTCTCGCACAGCACCACGCCAATCCCCTGGGTGCCCTCCAGCAGCTTCACCACCAGGGGGGCGCCCCCCACCATGGTGATGAGATCCGGTACGTCGTGGGTGCTGTGGGCATAGCCGGTCACCGGCAGGCCGATGCCGTGACGGGAGAGCAGCTGCATGGCGCGCAGCTTGTCCCGGGAGCGGGAGATGGCCACCGAGCTGTTGAGGGCCATGGTACTCATCATCTCGAACTGGCGCAGCACGGCGGTGCCATAGAAGGTGATGCTGGCACCGATGCGCGGGATCACGGCGTCATAGCTCTCCAGCTCCCGTCCTTCGTAATGGATGGAGGGGCTGTGGGAGGCGATGTTCATGTAGCAGCGCAGGGTGTCGAGCACCTCGACCTGGTGCCCACGGGCCCGGGCCACCTCGACCAGACGGCGGGTGGAGTAGTTGTTGGGCTCACGGGATAAAATGGCAATATTCATGGAAATGGCAGACCTGATAATCGGACTGGAGAGTATAAGGTGCCATGAACGACTGGCAACGCCAATCCTTTCCCCTCACCATGCGCGGTTCTGCAAGAACAGGCAAAAACCGAGAGTGCCGCACTCAAGAACGGGCCATTCTGCAAGACGGCGCCAGCCACCAGCCCTCATGCCGGATGGCGCCAGCTACGTCAATGGGGGCCGCGCAGCCCTTGCTGCAACTCAAGCAGCAGGGCGACCTCCTGCAAACGGCGCGCCGTGGTGCCGGCCCAGCCTCCCAAAGGCACGGGGGCCAGCAGGGTCTGGGCGATGCAGTGGCGATAGAGAGGCCCCTCATGTTGCCAGCCCCGCATCCCGTCGACGTCGTGATGGTGCAACCACTCCAGGTTGCCGCGGCGAAGCAGCTCGATGCGCCGCCCGTCTTTGAAGTACAGGCAAAGCCCCTTCTTCTCCACCCCGGGACCTGCATACTTGTCAAGCCAGAGGGTCAGAGGCACCCCTGCCGCCTCGCCGCGCAGGCAGGCCCGCCCCTCGGCGGTCTCCAGATCCCCGCGCCGGATGGGCTGCCCCAGCCGGTCGCAGACGCCCTCCGCGATCAGGTGCAGGCGGTCGTTCCCGCCCAGGGCCACCAGCAGTTCCCGAATCATCGCCAGCAGATGGGTACCGATGTCGAGGATGACACCGTCTGGATGGCGCAGGACCCGCCGATCCGGCTCCCCGGTGGCGAAGTTGAGGGCATAGGGATGCCCCGCCTCGTCCAGGCCGCAGGGTTCCAGCAAAAAGCCCTCCACCGCGCTGATATCGGCGAGGGTGGCCAGCCCGCCCCCGGCGCCGTCTGATTCCCGAGGCTGCCAGCCTTCATCCAGTTTGCCGCTCAGCAGCAACTGCTGGACGGCATTGCGGGCCATCCAGTGATCCAGCGCCAGCACCCTGGCCGCGACCTCGGGGTCCGCCAGCAGGGCGTGCAGGCGATCGTGCTGGGCCAGGGTGGCCACCACGGGTTTCTCCACCAGGATGAGGGGAATGGCGCTGGCCAGTGCCTGTTCCAGCACGGGCAGATGCAGCAGGGAGGGCGTGGCGATCACCAGCCGATCCAGGGGTTCGGCCAGCAGAGCTTCCAGGGTCGAGGCAGACATGACGCCGGGCAGGGTGATGGCGGGATCAAAACCCCATATCTCGGGATTTTCCGCCAGTGCGGCGAGTGCAGGCAGATAGGCTGTCTGCACTACGGCCCCCAGACCGACAAATCCAATCTTCATGGCGACCTCGATATGGCGTGCGTACCCGGCGCCTGCCCCGCACCGCGTGAGGCGGGGCAGACGGGGATCAATGCAGGTTGGGCCCCAGCCAGCGTTCGGCCTCTGCCAGGGTCATCCCCTTGCGCATGGCGTAGTCTTCCACCTGATCCTGCTGGATCTGGGCCACGGCGAAATACTTGCTCTCGGGGTGGGAGAAGTACCAGCCCGACACCGCTGCCCCCGGCCACATGGCGTAGGACTCGGTGAGCTGCATGCCGATGGCCTGCTCCACGTCCAGCAGCTCCCAGATGCTCCCCTTCTCGGTGTGCTCCGGGCAGGCCGGGTAGCCCGGCGCCGGACGTATCCCCTGGTAATTTTCGCGAATCAGTTCCTCGTTGCTGAGCGCCTCGTCCGGGGCATAGCCCCAGTGCACTTTGCGCACCTGCTCGTGGAGGTATTCGGCAAAGGCCTCGGCGAGGCGATCGCACACCGCCTGGATGAGAATGGCGTTGTAGTCGTCGTGGTCCGCCTTGTAGGCCTTGGCGATGGCCTCCTCGCCGATGCCGCCGGTCACCGCGAAGGCGCCGATCCAGTCGGGCTTGCCGCTCTCTTTCGGCGCCACATAATCCGCCAGACAGTAGTTGGGGAAGCCCTGCTTCTCGCTCTGCTGGCGCAGGTGGTGCAGCACCTTGCGCACCTGGGTGCGGGTCTCGTCGGTGTAGACCTCGATGCTGTCCCCCACTGCGTTGGCGGGGAACAGGCCGACGATGCCGGCGCAGCGTACGCTCTGATCCTTCTCCAGCTGGTCCAGCATGGCGTTGGCGTCGGCGTAGAGGCGCGTCGCCTCCTCCCCCACGACGTCATCCTCCAGAATGCGGGGGAACTTGCCCGCCAGCTCCCAGCTCAGGAAAAACGGCGTCCAGTCGATGTAGGGGCGCAGCACCGAGATGGGCACGTTTTCGAAGGTCTGTACGCCGGGCTCCCGGGGCGCCGGGGGCTCATAGCCCACCCAGTCCAGCTGATGGCGGTTGGCCCGGGCATGGGCCAGGCTGACCGGCTTGGAGCGCGGCTGCTTGCGGGCATGCTGATCCCGGGCAATCTCGTACTCCTTGTCGATACGGGCCACGAAGGCGGGCTTGAGCTCCGGGCTCAGCAGGCTCTGGGCCACCCCCACGGCACGGGAGGCATTGGAGACATAGACCACGGGCTCGGAGTAGTTCTGCTCTATCTTCACCGCGGTGTGGGCCTTGGAAGTGGTGGCTCCGCCGATGAGCAGCGGCAGCTTGAACCCCTGACGCTCCATCTCTTTGGCCACGTGCACCATCTCGTCCAGGGACGGAGTGATGAGGCCCGACAGGCCGATGATGTCGGCGTTCACTTCCCGGGCCGTCTTGAGGATGGTCTCGCAGGAGACCATGACCCCGAGATCCACGATCTCGAAGTTGTTGCACTGGAGCACCACCCCGACGATGTTCTTGCCGATGTCGTGCACGTCGCCCTTGACGGTGGCCAGCACGATTTTGCCGTTGCTGGAGCCGCCGGACTTCTCCGCCTCGATGTAGGGTTGCAGGTAGGCCACCGCCCGCTTCATCACCCGGGCCGACTTCACCACCTGGGGCAGGAACATCTTGCCGGCGCCGAACAAATCGCCCACCACATTCATGCCATCCATCAGCGGCCCCTCGATGACGTGCAGCGGCTTCTCGGCCTGGGCGCGTGCCTCCTCGGTATCCTCCTCGATGAAATCAGTGATCCCCTTGACCAGGGCGTGTTCGAGCCGCTTGCCCACCGGCCAGCTGCGCCACTCCTGATCCCGCGGGTCCTCCGCCTGGGCACCCGCGCCGCGATACTTCTCTGCGATGGCCAGCAGCGCCTCGGTGGCGTTGTCGTTGAGGTTCAGCACCACCGCCTCGACCTTCTCTTTGAGCTCGGCCGGGATGTCTTCGTAGATGGCAAGCTGGCCCGCGTTGACGATCCCCATGTCCATGCCGTTCCTGATGGCGTGGTAGAGGAAGACGGCGTGGATGGCTTCGCGCACCGGCTCGTTGCCCCTAAACGAGAAGGAGACGTTGGAGACGCCGCCGGAGATCATGGCGTGGGGCAGGTGCTCCTTGATGTCCTTCACCGCCTCGATGAAGTCCACCGCGTAGTTGTTGTGCTCGTCGATGCCGGTCGCCACCGCGAAGATGTTGGGGTCGAAGATGATGTCTTCCGGCGGGAAGCCGACGCGGTCCACCAGAATGCGGTAGGCGCGCTGGCAGATCTCGAACTTGCGGGCCCGAGTATCGGCCTGGCCCACCTCGTCGAACGCCATGACGATGACGGCGGCGCCGTAGCGGCGCAGCAGTTTCGCCTGCTCGATGAATTTGTCCTCCCCCTCCTTCATGGAGATGGAGTTGACCACCGGCTTGCCCTGCACGCACTTGAGGCCCGCCTCCAACACCTCCCACTTGGAGGAGTCGATCATCACCGGCACCCGGGCGATGTCCGGTTCCCCGGCGATGAGGTTCAGGAAGCGCACCATGGCCGCCTCGGCGTCCAGCATCCCCTCATCCATGTTGATGTCGATGATCTGGGCGCCGTTCTCCACCTGCTGCTTGGCCACGTCCAGGGCCTCGTCGTAGAGCCCCTCTTTTATCAAGCGCTTGAACTTGGCCGAGCCGGTGACGTTGGTCCGCTCACCCACGTTCACGAACATGGAGTCCGCCGTGATGATGAGAGGCTCCAGGCCCGACAACCGGCAGGCCACCGGCAGCTCGGGCAGGGCGCGGGGCTTGATGCCCGCCACGGCGTCCGCCATGGCGCGGATGTGGGTCGGGGTGGTGCCGCAGCAGCCGCCCACCAGGTTGAGAAAGCCGCTCGAAGCCCACTCGCGGATATGCTCCGCCATCTCGACCGCGTCCAGATCGTACTCGCCAAACGCATTGGGCAGACCGGCGTTGGGGTGGGCGCTGACATGGGTCTCGCTGATGCGGGACAGCTCCTCCACGTACTGGCGCAGCTCGTCCGGCCCCAGCGCACAGTTGAGGCCGAACGAGACCGGTTTGACGTGGCGAAGGGAGTGGTAGAAGGCCTCGGTGGTCTGGCCCGAGAGAGTACGACCGGAGGCGTCCGTGATGGTGCCGGAGATCATCACCGGCAGGCTGTAACCCAGCTCCTCGAACACCAGGTCCACCGCGAAGGCGGCCGCCTTGGCGTTGAGGGTGTCGAAGATGGTCTCGATCAGGATGATGTCGGCACCGCCCTCGATGAGGGCGTGGGTCGATTCGGTGTAGGCGGCCACCAGCTCGTCATAGGTGACGTTGCGCTTGCCCGGATCGTTCACGTCCGGCGAGATGGAGGCGGTACGGTTGGTGGGACCCAGGACCCCCGCCACAAAGCGCGGTTTCGCCGGGTCCTTGGCGGTCCACTCGTCCGCCACGGCGCGGGCCAGGCGGGCCGCCTCCCGGTTTATCTCGGCCGAGAGCGCTTCCATCTCGTAGTCCGCCATGGCGATGCGGGTGGCGTTGAAGGTGTTGGTCTCGAGGATGTCGGCCCCGGCGGCACAATACTGGTCGTGGATCTCGCGAATAACGGCGGGACGGCTCAACACCAGCAGGTCGTTGTTGCCCTTGATGTCGGTATGCCAGTCGGCAAATCGCTCCCCCCGATAGTCCGCCTCACCGAGTTTGTAACCCTGGATCATGGTGCCCATGGCCCCGTCGATGATCAGGATCCGCTCCTTGAGACAGGCTTCCAGCCTGGTTGTGACATCCGCTTTCTTGTTCGACTCTCTGCTCGACACCGCTCGTACCCCTTACATCCATGCAACTGCGTGATGCCCATCCTAGCAGCAATCAAATTAAATGGAAATCTAGCCGTCTATCTGTCCGTGATGACGATTAAATATAACCATAAATAGGTAATGAGCATGATCTAACCCGGGAGTACCCTATGCCCGTCCTCAAGAGGGATACGTGCTTGCTGTTTACCAAAGAGAAAAATAACTATGAGCGTCTACTACACACTCTGCTTCCTGGCAGCGTTGGCGATCTTCATCGCCTTTGCCAACCAGTATGTTGTGAAGATCCAGACCACCATCGCCATCACTGCGGGCTCCATGCTGATCTCCGCGCTGCTGGTGCTGTTTGGCAAACTGGGTTGGTTCAATCTGGAGCCTCTCGCCATCAAGACCATGGAGAGCATCGACTTCCAGAACTTCCTGTTGAAGGGGATCCTGGGCTTCCTGCTGTTCGCCGGCGGGCTTGGCATCAACCTCAAGGCGTTGCGTAGCCAGAAGTGGGAAATCACCATTCTGGCCATAGCCGCCACCCTGCTCTCCACCTTCCTCATCGGCTACGGCTTCTGGTTCATCGCCAAGCTGCTGGGCTGGGACCTGCCGCTGGTCTACTGCATGCTGTTCGGCGCGCTGATCTCCCCCACTGACCCGATTGCCGTACTGGCCATCGTCAAGAAGATGAAGGCGCCACCCCAGATCGCCATCCAGATCGAAGGGGAATCCCTGTTCAACGACGGTGTCGGTCTGGTCATCTTCGCTACCGTGTTTGCCGTGGCCTTTGGCGGTGTGGAGCCCACCTTCGGCAGCGTGGCAGGTCTTTTCCTGCATGAGGCCCTCGGCGGCATCCTGTTCGGGGCCGTGCTGGGCCTCATCGCCCACGTGATGATCAGCGCCACCGACGACGGCTCCCTGGAGCTGCTGCTGACCCTCTGCATCCCGACCGCGGGCTTCGCCTTCGCCAACATGATCGGCGTCTCCGGCGCCCTGGCCATGGTGGTGACCGGCATCATGATCGGCAACTGGACCCGTCATTCCGGCTTCTCCGAGCAGAGCCAGCACCACCTGGATCACTTCTGGGAGTTGATGGATCAGTTCCTCAACGCCCTGCTGTTCCTGCTGATCGGTCTGGCACTGGTGCTGCTGGATCTGGCCTGGCGCGACTGGATCCTGCTGGTCATCGCGGTACCGCTCTGCCTGGCCGCCCGCTTCATCAGCGTCTCCCTGCCCTATGTGGCGTTCCGCAAGTTCCGCAGCTACAACACCTTCTCGGTGCGCATCCTCACCTGGGGCGGCCTGCGTGGCGGCCTGGCCATGGCCATGGCCCTGGCCCTGCCATCCGGTGTCATGATGATCCCGGAACACAACGTCGATCTGCGCCAGGTGATCCTGGTGATGACCTACTCGGTGGTGATGTTCTCCATCGTGGTACAGGGCATGACCATTACCCCCATGATCACCGCCGCCAAGAAGGCCTGTGGCGACGCCTGAGCCCGTCCCTGACCGGCAATGAAAAGGGCTCCCTCGGGAGCCCTTTTGCCGTCCCCGTGGCAGTGAAAAACAGGGAATGACAGAGTGAGCGCATAATTAGTGTTTGCTTTTTACACATTTAGAGGCGAGAATGCGCGCCGGCTAGTTAATCAGCCCTGATTATGTTCGCAATGCTTCACCTCACGATGAATCCTGCCAGTACCCGCATAACCTTCTTCTGATTTACTCGCCTTGAGAACCGTTCAGGCTGTCTGCCTGCGTTGCCCGGCTCTCACGGTGCAGACCCGATCTGCCCACTCCCAAGTAGCATCATGCATCCGCGTGGTCCTTGGCGCCTTCCTTGAAAGTGCAGACGCCCCTGAACCGGGCTGGGTATTCCTGCGCGCTCGTCCGCCATCGTGCTGACCGCGCCCATTGACCTGACATTTGCCAATACAAGGAGCAAACACTTAATTTATATAGAGAAATACCATGATGAAACACGTACAGATCCGCAAACCCCTGCGTCGCAGCAAACCCATCAACCTGCCCGTGCAAGAGCACGACGACGATGCGTTCCTGATCCAGTTCAGCACCCGCTTCAGCGGCGGCTTCGCCATCTCCTGTGATGGCATCGCCGGCGAGTTCTCCATCGAAGAGCTCAACTGATCCTGCCTGCCCAGGCAGCGCCCGATGCAGACAGGCCGCAACTCACGGCGGCCTCCTTGCCTGACGTCATAGTCTGCATGGCCCCACCACCCGAGCGATGACTAGACCCCGCAAGTCTCCTTGTCCGGCGCCTCCAGCAGCAGGCACTCCTCCTCGCCGGCTCCCAGCCTGACCCGTTTGCCCTGACTCAGCCCCAGCTTGGCGAGTAGCCGGACCGAGCGCTCATTGCCCGGGGTGACGATGGCGACCACCCGCTCGATGCCGAGCCGTTCACGGCCATCTGCCATGGCCGCCCGCGCGGCTTCGATGGCATAGCCCTGGCCGCGCCAGGCGGGCAGGAAGGCATAGCCGATGTCTTCACAGGGCAGGGTATCGCGCTTGATCAGACCGCAGATGCCGAGCCTGGCCCCGTCTTCCCGCCGCACCACCAGATAGAGTCCGTGACCGTGGCGGGCATAACTGACCGCAGGCCCCTGCTGGATGTAGTTTTCGGCATCCGCCAGGGTACGCACCCCGCGATCGCCGATGTAGCGGTGAAAATCACCATCGTTGAGCAGTTCGAGAATGAAGGGGGCATCGACAATGGTCAGTTCGCGCAGTTCCAGGCGCTCGGAGAGGATCATGACATGGGCTCGTTCGGCAGAGAGAGTGTCCAAGACTGCTCCCGCCCCGCTTCCTTGGCAAGACCCGGACGATATTTTCGCCCCCGGGAGCCGCGTCCCCGCTATACTGCCCACCCCATGGAACAGGCAGGAGAACGGCCATGACCGATACCCCCGAATTTTTTGATGAAGAGACACTGCTGGAGATGGTGGAGAATCAGCTCGCCGACGGCCATCCCCTCCAGGTGAAAGCCACCCTGATGCGCCTGGTGATGAAGGGCACCCCGCGGGAAGAGGCGCTGCAATACATCGCCTGCGCCCTGGGCGCCGAACTCATGGCCATGGAAGCCGAACAGGGCCCCTTCAACCTCGTCCGTTACGGCGAGTTCCTCGACAGCCTGCCCGAGATGCCCTGGGCCGAATGACCCGGGCCGATTAGGCAAGCCCCGGCGCCAGCCATTATCATTACCGCCACCACCAATGACGGGAGTATGGGGATATGCGCTGGCAAGATCGCCGTGAGAGCAACAATGTGGAAGACCGACGCCAGCAAGGCGGCAACGGGGGCGGCGGCCTGCCCATCGGTGGCAAGGGGCGCCTGATCCTGCTGGTGGTGGTCATGGTGGCGGGGTACTACGGCGTGGACCTCGGCCCCCTGCTGCAGGATCCGGCCCCGCAGAGCCAGCCCCAGCGTCAGAACTCGTCCCAGGCTGCAAACGATCCCCTCGCCCGCTTCACCTCGGTGATGCTCGCCTCCACGGAGGACGCCTGGGACGAGATGTTCCAGCAAAGCGGCAACCACTATCAGGCCCCCAGACTGGTGCTCTATCGCGGTGCGACCCGCACCGGCTGCGGCCAGGGGCAGTCGGTGATGGGGCCCTTCTACTGTCCGGCCGACAGCACCGTCTACATCGATCTCTCCTTCTATCAGGACATGCGCGACAAGCTGGGGGCCGACGGCGACTTCGCCCAGGGCTATGTGATCGCCCACGAGGTGGGCCACCACGTGCAGAACCTGCTCGGCATCTCCACCAAGGTGCGCCAGCAGCAACAGGGGCTGAGCCAGGTCGCCCAGAACCGGTTGTCGGTCAAGCTCGAACTCCAGGCGGACTGCTTCGCCGGGGTCTGGGGCCACTACATGGAAAAAGAGCAGGTGCTGGAGCGCGGCGATCTGGAAGAGGCGCTCAATGCCGCCCAGGCCATCGGCGACGACAGGTTGCAGCAGCAAGGTCAGGGCCGGGTCGTTCCCGACAGCTTCACCCACGGTACCTCGGCCCAGCGCCTCGCCTGGTTCAAACGCGGTTTTGACAGCGGCAAGCCCGCCACTTGCGACACCTTCGCCGCCCGCTAGACGCCCAAAAGAAGGGCCGGATCCTGACAGGATCCGGCCCTTTTTCCATTCATGGGAATCTCAGTACAGGGAGTTGACGCTCACCTCCTCCTCCGATGCGGCAGCGGCAAGTAGGTGGAGTTGGCCGAACGGCCGGTGACGAAGTAGATGTGATCGCCGCGCGGGAAGTGCATGGCGATGAGCGCCTTGCCCACCTCTTTCGGCACGCTGAACGCGTCCCAGCCGTTGCTCATCTTCTCCCAGAAGGCCGGATTCTTCAGGCAGCTCTCACCATTGGGGGAGAACGCCAGCTTGCCGCGGTAGCACCCCGGGCTGGAGAAGAACAGGGTGTCATCGATGTCAAAACCCACCGCCATCGGCGGCAGCCCATCCAGGCTCCTGGCAATCTGCATCACCGACACCCAGTGAAGGGGGGCCTGCTGGGCCAGACTCACCGCAATGACACCGGCGGGGCTGGTCGGGATTTCAACTGCCACGGCGGGCAGGGTCAGGCTGGCGGCAACCAGGGCAAAGCGGGGCGATAAGGACATTAGTCCCGATATAAGGTGTTCATGACGAACTCCCCAGGCCCAAGACCCATCCGCCAGCAGGCTCTTTCGGCACTTCTTGTCCCCCGCTCTCGCCCCGGTGGGCTATAACTGCTGTACGCCTTCTAATGGCATTCAAATCAATTGCACCATTTACCGGAGATGCCATGGACGTGCACACCGCAGCTGCCCATTCGAATACTGTCACTCCCGCTTCATCCCAGGCCAGACTGGAGGCCGTCGACCAGCTGATGGCCCGGCTCGAGATCGCGCCAGACGGATTGATTCTGGATGCCAACCCCCGCTTTCTCGCCATCATGGGATACCAGCTGGCCGAGCTCAAGGGTCAGCACTACAGCATGTTGTTCCCCTCGGAGGCAGAAGAATCCGCCGACGAAGCCGCCCGTTGGCAGGCGCTGCGAACGGGGCAGGCACAGGAGGGAGAGTTTCGCCGCCGGGATCGGCAGGGGCGGGACATATGGCTGCGAGGCAGTTGCAGCCCCCTGCTGGACGAACAGGGCGCGCTGGTTCAGGTCATCGAATACACCATGGACCTGACCGAACAGAAACAACTGAACGCCAACTTCGAGGGGCAGCTCAACGCCCTGAGCCGGGTCATGGGCAAGGTGGAGTTTTCACTGGATGGCATCATTCTCGATGCCAATGCCCGCTTCCTGGAGACAGTGGGCTATCAGCTGGAAGAGCTGAAGGGCCAGCACCACAGGCTGCTGGTCGATCCCGACTACGCCCAGTCGACCGACTATCGCACCTTCTGGGAAACCCTGCGCCGGGGTGAATTCCTGGCGGGAGAGTTCTGCCGAATCGGCAAACAGGGTGAAGAGATCTGGATCCAGGGCTCCTACAACCCGGTGCTGGATCTCACCGGCAAGCCCAGCAAGATCGTCAAGTTTGCCACCGACATCACAGCCCAAGTAGAACAGCATCACCAGCTCAAGCGCGCCATGGAGGAGGCGGAAGAGGCCGCCAGGGTGCGCGAGGAGCTGCACAAGTCGCTGCAGGAGATGTCGACCCCGGTCACCCCCATCTGGGACGGGATCCTGCTGCTGCCACTGGTGGGGATCATCGACTCCATGCGTACCGCCGACGTGATGAACAAGTCGCTCACCAAGATTGCCGAGACCCGGGCCCGGGTCTTCGTACTGGACATCGCCGGGGTCGCCACCGTGGATACCGGCGTCGCCAACCAGCTGATCAAGATCACCAAGGCGACCCAGTTCATGGGGTGCGAGGCCATCATCTCCGGCGTCTCGCCGGCCATCGCCCGCACCATGGTGGAGCTGGGGGTCTCTGTCGGCGACATCCGCACCACGGCGACCCTGCGGGATGCCTTCGAGATAGCCCTCAAGCGGGTCGGATCCACCCTCTAGGCCTCTAGGAGAGATGCATGCTGCTCAACAATGATCTGGGCATCGCCGACGTGGCCGACTGCATCGTGGTCAGCATGCGCCCCGACCTCGGTGACGAGGGCATGCAGCAACTGATGCAGGCCCTCTCCCAGCGGCTGATGCTGGGCCGCCAGCACGCGGTACTGCTCGACTTCTCCGGGGTCATGCTGCTCGATCACCACGAATTCAGGCAGGTACGCAAACTGGCCGAGGTGTGCCGCCTGCTCGGTGCCGTCTGCCTGCTGGTTGGGCTCAATGCAGGGATCGCCGCCTTCCTGGCGCTGGCCGATGCAGAGCCCGGGCCGCTGCGCTGCTTTCTCGACATGGATGATGCCTTCGCCCATGTTCGCAGGACGCTCAAGGATGAGGAGTAGCGCATCATGCAGTTGGAACAGAGCCTTCAAGAAGCCAGCTACCCGCTGCGCCACGACATCGACCTGCACCTGACGGTGATGGCGGTACGCCGCCTCCCCTTCATCGCCAACCTGTCCGAGGTGGACCGTGCCATGCTCTCCACCGTGGTCTCCGAGCTTGGCAGCAACATCCTGAAATACGCCGAGCGGGGGGAGATCACCCTCACCCTCCACCATCCCAGCGGGCGTCCCTGCATCGACATCATCGCCCGCGATCAGGGACCCGGCATTGGGGATGTGCATCAGGCCATGCAGGACCACTACAGCACCTCGGGCACCCTGGGGCTAGGCCTGCCCGGCGTGCGCCGCATGATGTCGGAACTCACCATCAGCACCCCGCCGGAAGGGGGAACTCTGGTACAGGCCCGCAAGTGGCTGGGCGCGGCCCCTCTGGCATCCAGGCCAATCGCTCCCCTAGCCTGCACAGGCCAGCTGCACGCCGGCCTGCAACTGGCATGGGCCAGCGAGAACCGCCCCTGCTATCCGGAACGGGTCTCCGGTGATCTGGCCTTCATCCGACTGGGGCCGGAGGGGGTATCGCTGATCCTGATCGACGTGAGCGGCCACGGTGCCTCGGCCAACAAGCTGGTACAGGTGCTGGAGGCAGCGCTGCAGCAAACCCGCGAGCAGGAACCGGCCCGCCTGTTGCAACTGCTGCACCAGCACTGCATCGGTACCCGGGGCGCCGCCGCCGGCGTGGCCCTGGTCAACGGCGAACGGGGTGAGCTGAGCTATGCCGGCATCGGCAATACCCGCATCTGCCTGCGCGGCCACGAACCCTGGCGCGGCATCTCCCGCGACGGGGTGCTTGGGGAACGTTTCCCCACCCCTTTGCTGCAGCGCCAGCCGCTCGTCGCGGGGGACGTGGTGATGCTCTATTCGGACGGTATCAGCGAATCCCTCAACCTGCGCGACGGTGCGCTGGATCTGGCCGCCGAGCCCGCCCAGCTGGCACGCCAGGTGATCGCCCACAGTGGCCGCAGCACCGACGATGCCAGCTGCATCGTGCTGCGCGTGCTGGCAGGAAAGGAGGACTAGATGCGGCAACTGATCGGCGAAACCCTGCTGTCAGGCCCGGCGGCGGCACTCACCGCCCGGCGCAAGGTGATCCAGGTACTCACCTGCCTCGACGGAAGCCCCACCTTCGTGGCACCGCTGGCGGGCGCCACCTCCGAGCTGGTACGCCAGCTGGTGGCGAACACAGAGCCGCTGCAACTGCAGTTGTGGCTGGAGCCTAGCACACAGGAGTTATGGCTCTCGCTCTCGGCTGACGCCCCCATCCCCCCCGAGCCGGACGGCCGCCATTCATGTGGCATCCGATTGGTCGCGCACACGGACAACGCCATCGCCCTGGTCTACCGCCTGCCCCGCTGGCCCGATGAACTGCTGCTGCAACAGATGCAGCAGCAGTTCGCAGAACCGACCCGGGATGAGCTGTTTGCGGTGATGCAGGCCAAGAACCAGGAGCTGGAAGTGGCCTATGAGCTGGCGGAGGGCGCAACCCGGGCCAAGAGCGATTTTCTCGCCAACATGAGCCACGAGATCCGCACCCCCATGAACGCCATCCTCGGCATGTCCCATCTCGCCCTGCAGACCCGGCTCGATCCGCAGCAGTTCGACTATGTCAGCAAGATCCAGCGTTCGGCCCAGCATCTGCTCGGCATCATCAACGACATCCTCGACTTCTCCAAGATCGAGGCCGGCAAGCTGGATCTGGAGCGGATCGAATTCGATCTCGACCATGTACTGGAGAATCTGGCCACCCTGGTGGGCGAAAAGGCGGAAGCCAAGGGCATAGAGTTGCTGTTCGAGGTCGATCACCAGCTCGACACCCTGCTCTATGGCGATCCCCTTCGCCTCGGCCAGATCCTGATCAACTACGCCAACAACGCGGTCAAGTTCACCGAGCAGGGGGAGATCCTGGTCAAGGTCAGCTGCCTGGAGAAACAGCCCCAGGAGGTGTTGCTGCACTGCTCGGTACAGGACACCGGGATCGGCATGAGCCAGGAGCAGCAACAGCGGCTGTTCCAGTCATTCCAACAGGCGGACAGCTCCACCACCCGCAAGTACGGCGGCACCGGCCTCGGCCTCGCCATCTCCCGCAAACTGGCCGAGCTGATGGGTGGCGAGGTGGGGGTACAGAGCGAACCAGGCCAGGGCAGCACCTTCTGGTTTACCGCCCGACTCGGTAGGGGCAGGCGCAGATCCCGCTATCTGCCGAGCCTGGATCTGCGCGGGCGCCGCATGCTGGTGGCCGACGACAGTGCCAGCGCCCGCACCATCATGGCCGCCCTGCTGCGCAGCATGAGCTTTGTGGTGGACACCGCCGAGTCGGGCCAGCAGGCACTGCAGATGATCGGCGGCGCCGAGCAGGAGGGACAGCCTTACGAAGTGGTATTGCTGGACTGGCACATGCCGGGGCTGGATGGCATCGAGACCGGTCGCCGCCTCATCGCCCGCGGCATGGGCCCGCGTCCCTATCGGGTCATGGTGACCGGCTACGGACGGGAAGAGGTCTTTCGCCAGGCCGATGCCGCCGGCTTTGATCGGGTGCTGGTCAAGCCCGTATGCGCCTCCGTGCTGTTCGATACCGTCATCGGCCTGTTTGGCCAGCAAACCAGTTCACTCACCTTCAAACCACCGCAGGTGACCCATCGCTACCGCTTCGACGGACTCAGGATCCTGCTGGCGGAAGACAACGAGCTCAATCAGCAAGTCGCGCTGGAGCTGCTGCGGGCGGTCGGTGCCGATGTCAGCATCGCCGGCAATGGTGCCATCGCGCTGGAGATGGTGGCCCAGACCCACTACGACCTGATCCTGATGGACATGCAGATGCCGGTGATGGATGGCCTGGCCGCCACCCGGCTGTTGCGCGAGCGGGAAGGCATCGGGCAACACACCCCGATCCTGGCGATGACGGCCAACGTCATGGCCGGTGACCGCGAACGCTGCCTCGCTGCCGGGATGGACGATCACATTGCCAAGCCCATCGACCCCGACAGGCTGTATGCGGCCCTGCAGCGCTGGGCAACCTCCTTCAGCCGCGAGGTCAACAGCACGCTCACTGCCTCACACGCATCACCCGCCACCGCCTTGCTGCCACAGCTGCAGGCGATCGGGCTCAACGCCGAGCCAGCCCTGCAACGATTGATGCATAACTGGGAGTGGTATCGGGATCTGCTGCAACGTTTCGCCCGCCAGGGGAGTCAGCCGATGGAAACCCTGCTGGCCGCCCTGCAGGCGAATGACCGGGAAGAAGCGCATCGACAGGCCCATACCCTCAAGGGCATAGCCGCAACGCTGGGGGCCGGGTCGCTGCAGGATGTCTCGGCCCGGCTGGAGAGCGCCCTCGCCCGGGGAGACGATGCCACCAGCCTGCTGCCGCTGGCCGAGCTGGGGCTGCAACAGCAGCAGCAACTGGCCGCCAGCCTGCTGACACTGCTGCCGGCCCCTGCCACCCCCGGCTTGCCGGAGGCTACCCCCGCCGAGCTGGCCCCCCTGCTGCACCAGCTGACCGGGCTGCTGCTGGAAGACGATGCGGAAGCCTTCATCCTGTTCCAGCGCAATCAGGCCAGGCTCGCTCCCCTGCTGGGCGAGGCAGCACCGGCCATGCACGATGCCATGACCCGTTTTCGCTTCGCCGATGCCCTGGCATATCTGCAACAAGTCCGGGCCCTCAGACCCGATCTGTTCAACCAAGAGTGAGGCGCCATCATGCTCAACTTGCTGGATCCCGATACCAAACCCACCCTGCTGGTGGTCGATGACACACCGGAGAACCTCTCCCTGCTCAGCGCCCTGCTCAGCCCCCATTACCGGGTCAAGGTCGCCATCAGCGGCCAGCGGGCGCTGGAGATCCTCTCGGCCGGCACCCGGGTGGATCTGATCCTGCTCGACGTGGTGATGCCCCAGATGGACGGCTATCAGGTGATGCAGGCGCTGCAGGAGATGCCGCAGGTGCGGGAGATCCCGGTGATCTTCCTGACCGCCAAGGTGGAGGAGAGTGCGGAGGCGCACGGCCTGGCGCTGGGGGCCGTCGACTACATCCACAAGCCGATCACCCCCGCCATCGTGCTGGCCCGGGTCAGAAACCACCTGGAGCTGAAAGCGGCGCGGGATCTGCTGCACGACCAGAACGCCTTTCTGGAGCAGGAGGTGGAGCGGCGCACCCGGGAGAACGAACTGATCCAGAACATCACCATCCACTCCCTCGCCTCTCTTGCCGAAACCCGCGACAACGAGACCGGCAACCATATCCTGCGCACCCAGCACTATGTGCGGCTGCTGGCGGAGACCCTCTGCGAGCATCCCCGCTTTCGTGCAGAGCTGACCCCCAAGACCATCGATCTGCTGTTCAAATCGGCCCCGCTGCACGACATCGGCAAGGTCGGCGTGCCAGACCGGATCCTGCTCAAGCCTGGCAAGCTGGATGCGGACGAGTTTGCCCAGATGAAGCACCACTCCATTCTCGGCAAGGAGGCCATCGTCCATGCCGAGGAAGCGCTGGGGGTAGAGGTGGAATTTCTGCGACTGGCCAAGGAGATCGCCTGCTACCACCACGAAAAGTGGGACGGCACCGGCTATCCCTATGGCCTGCACGGTGACGAGATCCCGCTCTCGGCCCGCTTGATGGCGCTGGCCGACGTGTACGACGCCCTCATCAGCAAGCGCTGCTACAAGGCTGCCATGTCCCACCAGGAGGTGGTGCCGATCATACTGGCGGGACGAGGCAATCACTTCGACCCCGACATCACGGACGCCTTTGCCCGCATCCACCAGCAGTTCCACGAGATCGCCCTGCGTTACAACGACGACAAGGGCGAGCGGGAGTCCAATCGCGACTAGGCGGTGGCGGGCAGCAGATCGGTGAAGACGAAGCCGTCCCGCAGCACCGTCTCCCCCACCCGGATGGGCAAGGGATGCAGGAACATGGGGCCGTCCCAGGCCAGGGTGTGGAACTCCCCGTTCTCGCCGCAGAGATCCACCCCGGCGGGCAGGGCAGCCAGCAAGGCCGGGCCGAATTCATGACCACCTAACCCGGCGTCCAGCTTGCCCGGATCCAGGGTACAGACCCTGGCCTTGAGCCCGGCGTCGATCATCGCCTGCGCCAGCTCGGTCGTGTCGCTGCCCCAGAGCGGGAAGAGCGGCGTGATGCCGGTCCCCGCCAGTTGCCGCTCCCGATAGGCGCGCACATCCTCAAGAAAGAGATCCCCGAACGCCATGTGGTAAATGTCCTTGGCCTGCACATCGGCGATGAAGCCCGTCATGATGCGCCCATACTCCTCGTTGCTGCAGGGCCAGGGCAGGTCGATGGTGGCCAGCGGCAAGCCCACACACTCAGCCTGTGCCAGCAGCAACTGCTTGCGCACCCCGTGCATGGCCACCCGCTCGAACGCCTGGTTGAGGGTGGTGAACAGCCCCACCACCTCGATGGCCGGATCCTGGCGCAGGCGATGCAAGGCCCAGGCGCTGTCTTTTCCGCTGCTCCAGGAGAGCAGTACCTTTTTCTTCGTCATGATCTCTCCAGCTTCTTGCCGCACCGTGCTGCAAGACAGTGTTGCGAATTGTGCGATTTACATTGCGGGACACAAAAGCATACCCTCGTGGGTGAGCGTATCCCCGCAGCACACCGGGGAGAATAACTAAAAAAACGATGGGAAACATAAGGATATGAGTAAAGTCAGCACATCGCACGACCACGGTCGCCCCCTCAATCGACAGGATTACAAGACCCTGAGCCTGGCGGCGCTGGGCGGCGCCCTCGAATTCTACGACTTCATCATCTTCGTCTTCTTCGCCGTGGTCATCGGCGAGCTCTTCTTCCCGGCCGACATTCCCGAGTGGCTGCGCCAGTTCCAGACCTTCGGCATCTTCGCCGCCGGCTACCTGGCCCGCCCCCTGGGGGGCATCATCATGGCCCACTTTGGCGATCTCATCGGCCGCAAGCGGATGTTCACCCTCAGCATCATCCTGATGGCCTTGCCGACCTTGCTGATCGGCCTGCTGCCCACCTACGCCGTGCTCGGCATCGCCGCCCCCCTCCTGCTACTGCTGCTGCGGATCCTGCAAGGGGCCGCCATCGGCGGGGAAGTCCCCGGAGCCTGGGTCTTCGTGGCCGAACACGTGCCCGCCCGCCGGGTCGGTGTCGCCTGCGGTACCCTCACCGCAGGGCTGACCGCCGGCATCCTGCTCGGCTCCCTGGTGGCCACCGCCATCAACCGTGGCATGAGCCCGGGCGATGTGAGCGACTGGGGCTGGCGTCTGGCCTTCGTGCTCGGCGGCGTGTTCGGCATCGTCGCCATGTACCTGCGCCGCTGGCTGCACGAGACTCCGGTCTTCGCAGAGATGCAGGCCAACAAGTCCCTGGCCGAGGAGCTGCCCCTCAAGACGGTGCTGCGTGAACACAAGGGCAGCGTCGTCGTCTCCATGCTGCTGACCTGGCTGCTCTCCGCCGGCATCGTGGTGGTGATCCTGATGACCCCGACCTATCTGCAGAAGGTCCACGGCATCAGCCCGGCCGATGCCCTGACCGCCAACTCCCTGGCCATCGTCGCCCTCACCCTGGGCTGCATCGTCTATGGCCGCCTGATCGATGCCATCGGCAGCGGTCCTACCTTCATCCTGGGCTCCCTGCTGCTGGCCGGCGCCACTTATACCTTCTACCACAGCCTGGCGGCGGGCACGGATCAGCTGGTGCCCCTCTACATGCTGGCGGGCTTTGCGGTGGGGATCGTCGGCGCCGTGCCCTACGTCATGGTCAATGCCTTCCCGCCGGTGGTGCGCTTCTCCGGGCTGTCGTTCTCCTACAACGTGGCCTACGCCATCTTCGGCGGCCTCACCCCCATGCTGGTCACCCTCTGGATGAAGGAGGACGTGCTGGCCCCCTCCCACTATGTGGTCAGCCTGGCCGCCCTCGGTTTCGTGCTCGGCATCTGGCTCTGGCTGCGCCAGCGCGGCCAACGCCAGGCCACCCCGCAGGCCGCCTGATCCTTCCCAAGCAAGCCCCGCACTGTCGGGGCTTGTTCTTTGCGGATATCATCGATCGGGTGGCGGTCCGCTACGGACCTGCCAGCTCACCCCAATCCGTCCACCTGCCCGAGGTCCACTATGTTCTTCCAGGTCATCTTTCTCGCCTTGCTGGCCCTGCTGCCCATGGTCAACCCGCCCACCACGGCCACCCTGCTGCTGGGACTGAGCAAGGGCATGTCCCGCGAGCACATTCGCCGCCAGATCAACATGGCCGCCCTCTATCTGTTCGCCACCCTGTGCGTCAGCTTCTTCATCGGATCCTCCATCCTGGATCTGTTCGGGATCTCCATTCCCGGCCTGCGCCTGGCCGGTGGCCTCATCATCGCCTTCATCGGCTTTCGCATGCTGTTCCCCTCGCCAAACCAGTCTGCCGGGGTCGAGGCCAACCAGAATATCGCCTTCGTGCCCCTGACCATGCCCAGCATGTGCGGACCCGGCACCATGGCGCTGGTGATCAGCGGCGCGGCCCAGATCGCCGAGCTGCCGGCCGAGGCCGATCGCGTCGTCATCTATGCCGCCATGGTCACCGCCTTCGCCCTGATGAGCCTGATCAGCTGGAGTGTGCTCAAGCTGGCAGATCCCGTGTGCAAGATCCTGGGTGCCACCGGCATCGACGCCATGACACGCATCATGGGTTTCCTGCTGGTGTGCATGGGTATGCAGTTCTGCATCAACGGCGTCAAGGAGGTGGCGCAGGATCCCGTCTTCCATGGTCAGGTGATGGAACAACCCGCTGCCGCCTTGCCGTCCCATGCCGGATCCACCGCCTTCGATCATCTCGCCGTGCCGCGCCAGCCCTGATTGAAAACGGTGTCATTTTTCGTGCAAATCCCTCCTGATCTTGCGCCTGATCATATTGCCTTCATCTTGATGGGGTAGTCTGGTTTTTGTACAGGCAGGGTTCAGAAGGTTGCCGCTAGCGTGGCATGTGCTGAGCCCATTACTTGAGGAGATATGCAAATGGAAAAGATGCTGACCGAGATTGGAAGCTACAGCCTGTTTCATGAGTATCTGAACGTGGTCGGTGCCGCCAGCCCCGCGCTGACCCGGATCAAGACAGGATGGGAGTTCAAGCGAAAGGATCGCCTGCTCGCCCAGATAAGGGTGGATGACCACGGCCACGCCCGCTTCTTCATCGACGCCCGCGCCATTTCGGTCAACTGACCCGACCCCTTTCCCAGCCCCGGCGCCTGCCGGGGCTTTTTATTGGCTGTCCTTCAGCCTCTTCCCCCTCTAGTGCCATCGGCATCACCCCGATCCCACCCAGCCCTCTCCGTGCAGGAATTATCAGAACTTATAATCAGAAATAAATGGAATAATTAATTATGCGACATTGATCTCATCATCGAAATCAAAAATCGATGATCATGTTCATCATCGAGAGGGATGTTTTACGCCGGGAGTGGCGATGACCTTAAGCAGAGGAAACGATGACCATTGACCTATCAAGCATGATTACCGAGACCCGCAACCCGGCCAGCGTCGAAATCGACCAGCTGTCGACCCTGGAGATGCTGCGCGTCATCAATCAGGAGGATCAGCAGGTGGCGCTGGCGGTGGGCCAACTGCTGCCCGAAATCGCCCGGGCGGTCGATGCCATCGCGGCAGCCTTTGGCAAGGGCGGGCGCCTGGTCTATATCGGCGCCGGCACCTCGGGCCGGCTCGGCATCCTGGATGCCAGTGAATGCCCGCCCACCTATGGCGTCTCTGCCGAGCAGGTGATAGGCCTGATTGCTGGCGGCCACAAGGCCATCTTGCAGGCGGTCGAGAACGCCGAGGATGACGCAGAGCTGGGTGCCCGGGATCTGAAGAACATCCAGTTCTGCGCCAACGATGTGCTGGTGGGCATCGCCGCCAGCGGCAGAACCCCCTACGTACTGGGCGCCATGGCCCACGCCAGCGCGGTGGGTGCCACGGTCTGCAGCATCAGCTGCAACCCCGGCAGCCCGCTGGCCCGGGCCGCCGACATCAGCATGGTGGCGGTGGTCGGCCCCGAGATCGTCACCGGCTCCTCCCGCATGAAGGCGGGCACGGCGCAGAAGCTGATCCTCAACATGCTCTCCACCGGCGCCATGATCCGCACCGGCAAGGTCTACGGCAACCTGATGGTGGACGTGGAAGCCACCAACGCCAAGCTGGTGGAGCGGCAAAAACGCATCGTGATGGAGGCCACCGACTGCGAGCGCGCCGTGGCGGAGCGGGCGCTGGCGCAGGCGGACAACCACTGCAAGACAGCCATCGTGATGATCCTGGCCGGACTCACGGCCGACGAAGCCCGCACCCGTCTGCAGAGCAGCAACGGCTTCATCAGCCAATGCACCCACTGATCGGCCAACCGCACATTGGCCAGGCCAGGGATGACCATCACATAACGAGAACAGGGTGCCAGGCACCCTGCTGACACCACAGACTGACTGGGTTCTTTATGGCAAAAATAACTGACACCATGATCGGCCAGATCATCCAGGCCATCGGCGGCCGGGACAACATCACTCACTGCGGCCACTGCATGACCCGATTGCGACTGAGCCTGGCGGACAGCCTGCATGCGGATCGCGATACCATCAAGCGCATCGCCGGCGTCATGGGGGTGATTGAGAGCGACAACCAGTTCCAGATCGTGCTGGGGCCGGGCAAGGCCCAGACCGCCTGCGAGCTGATGAACGACATGCTGAGCGCAGGACTGGGGGCGCTGGAGGCTCCGGCTGCGGCCCCCACCGAGCTTGGCGACATCGCCTCGGCCAACAAGCAGGCACTCAAGCAGAAACAGAGCAGTGCGGCCCACCGCTTCCTGGCCAAGTTTGCCACCATTTTTACACCACTGATCCCCGGCTTTATCGCCGCGGGGCTGCTGCTCGGCTTGGCCACCCTGATCGAACAGACCCTGCTGCAGGACGGCGCAGCCACCAGCGGCATGCTGGTGGAGCTGGTCGGTTACATGAAGCTGTTCAGCAAGGGATTGTTCAGCTTCCTCAGCATTCTCATCGGCTACAACGCCCAGAAGGCGTTCGGCGGCTCCGGGGTCAACGGTGCCATCCTGGCCTCCCTGTTTGTGATGGGCTATGACCCCCAAGCCACCAGCGGCATCTACTCAGGCATCACCGATTTCTTCGGCCACCACATTGATCCTCGTGGCAACATAATCGGGGTGCTGATCGCCTGCATCATCGGCGCCTCGGTGGAACGCCAGGTGCGTCGCTTCATGCCGGACAGCCTCGACATGATACTCACCTCCTGCATCACCCTGCTGATCATGGGGGCCGTCACCTTCGTCCTGATCATGCCCCTGGGGGTGCAACTCTACAACGGCATGTCCTGGCTCTTCATCCACCTCAACGGCAACCCGTTCGGTACCGCCATCCTGGCCGGTTTGTTCCTCATCTCGGTGATGTTCGGCATTCACCAGGGGTTCGTGCCCGTTTACTTCGCACTGATGGATGCCCAGGGCTTCAACTCCCTCTTCCCCATCCTCGCGCTGGCAGGGGCCGGCCAGGTCGGCGCCGCCCTGGCGCTTTACAGTCGCGCAGCCAAGGACTCCCTGCTGCGCACCCAGGTCAAGGGCACCATCATCCCCGGCCTGCTCGGGGTCGGTGAGCCGCTCATCTACGGCGTCACCTTGCCGCGGGTCAAACCCTTCATCACCGCCTGCTGCGGCGGATCGCTGGGGGGGTTCGTGGTCGGTCTCATCTCCTGGATGGGCCTTCCGGTCGGCCTCAACACCGTGTTCGGCCCTTCCGGCATCGTCGCGCTGCCGCTGATGACCTCGGCCCAGGGGATCTTCCCCGGCATGATGGTCTATGGCCTCGGTCTGGCGGTTGCCTACTTCGGCGGTTACCTCTTCACCCTGCTCTTCGGCTGCAAGAACGTCGATCTGAGCTAACCCTCTCTCCTCTATCCAGCTGGCTATCTGGCCCCGAGCAATCGGGGTCACGGCTTCACTCACCCCGGCTCTGGCACAAGAGCCCACACAGGAAAGACAACAATGAAACAGTCCATGCTTGCCCTGGCCATTCCTGCCCTGTTTGCCGCCGGTACGGCGCAGGCCGCCGTCATCTACCAGGCCGATGACGGCTCCAACGTCGATCTCTACGGTCGCCTCGGCTTCAACGTCTCGGACAAGAAGAACGGCAACAGCCAGGGGGACTTCGACGGTCGCATCGGCTTTACCGCCCGCCAGACTGTCAACGAGCAGGTGGCCGTGATCGGCATGGCCCAGTACCAGGTCAATGCCGCCGAATACGCCAACAACGTGCAGAAGAACAGCAGCGACCTCACCGCCCGTTACGTCTGGGCCGGGCTCGATGGCGGCGAGTGGGGCAAGGTGACCGGTGGCCGGGTCTCTTCCGGCCTCATCATGTTCACCGACATCGGCGACGTGTTTGCCGCCTCCGATGTCTCCATGGCGCGCCAGGCCAGCAAAGTGGACTCCACTGCGGTCCAGGTGTTCCGCCAGGACGGTACCCTGCAATACCAGAACACCCTCGGCAATCTGGATGTATCGCTAGCCTACATCCTCGGCAACGGCACCTCGGATCTCGACTACGGCTACAACGGCGCCCTGCGTTACACCTTCGACCTCGGCGCGGCGGGCAAGCTGGCACCGGTCATCGCCTACCAGCAGAGCAAGGCGGCCCAGACCGATGCCAGCAAGGTGGATCCCGACGCCGACCAGTACCGCTTCAGCGGCATCGGCGCCCGCTACACCCTGGGTTCGCTGATGCTGGGCGCCCTCTACGCGAAGGATCAGGTGAGCTATCGCAACGGCCGGGCAGAAAGTGAGGACAAGGTATGGGAACTGACCGCTGTCTACGACATCAGCCAGAAGTGGGCAGCCCGCGCAGGCTATCGTCACCTCGACAACGACGGGGGAGACGGCATGAGTCTGCGGGATACCACCCTGGAGCTGCAGTACAAGCTCACCCCGCGATCCTCCCTCTACAGCGCCTACGTGTTCCGTGATGGCGAGGATGGTCTGGCTGACAACACCATCACCAGCTTTGGCGGCAGCAGCAACAGCGAGAGCTTCTACCACCTCGGCCTGCGCTACGAGTTCTGATCCCCTGCCGGCCTCTGGCCGGCATTTTCTTTCTGCTGGAGCTCCCCATGATCCGCCTCCTGTTCCTCTTCATCCTGCTGCTGCCCATGACCCTGTCGGTCCAGGCCGCCCGGCTGGAGCTGGCAGACACCCTCGTCCTGCTGGCCTCATCCCGGGGCCAGGTCTCCCCCTTCGATCGAGCGCTCACCCTGCCCGCTGGCGACACCCGGCTGCTGGTACGTTTCGACAGCCCCCTCGACCCCGGCTCCACCAACGAGAGCCAGGGGCGCGTCCGCTCCGCCCCGCTGCTGCTGACCCTGACCCTGCCCGCCAGCGGCACCCTGAAACTGACCACTCCGCCGCTGGCCGACTCCCGGGCCATTCGCCACTTTGCCACCCACCCCAACCTGCGGCTTGAGACCCCCGAGGGTAGCCACCCCCTGTCGGCAACCACCCTCCCCCGCAGCCAGGACAGTCTAATGACGGATTATCAGGCGCTGCTGGCCCGTTACGACGGGTCAGCCAGCGCAGCCACCGCCCTGCCAGCCGTCACGCCCGTGCTGCCCGCAGCCACCCCGGGCGCCGTGCCCGTCGACCCCGAACTGCAACGGCGCTACCTCGCCGCCGACGAGGCTCAGCGCAAGGCCTTCCTGCGCTGGGCTCTCGCCCTCTGAGCCGGCACTGGCCCATAAAAAAACCACCCGCAGGCGGGTGGTTTTTCTCTTTAGGCAGGTCTCGGCGTCTGTTGCAGCCGGGCCCGCGTCACTCCTTGTTGAGACGGTCGATGGCGTCCCGCGTGCCATCGATGAGGGCCCAGGCCTGCTCGTCACGGCGCTGCACCAGACCGAGGAACAGGATGTCGGTGATGGTGTTCTGGGCGGTACGCGACGAGATGGAGGAGATGCGCAGCTCGTTCTCGTCGGCCACCGTGTCCAGCACCATGTCGGCCATCTGCCGCAGAGGGGTGTTGCGAAACGAGGTGACCGCGATCAGGGTGGCGCCGTTGCGCTTGGCCAGCTCGGCCGCCGCCAGCACATCCCGGCTGGCGCCGGAATAGGAGACCACCAGCTGCACGTCCCCCGGGCCCAGGGTCTGGGCGATGGAGATCTGCACGTGGCTGTCCTGGGCGAACAGGGTGGTGACCCCGATCTTGAGCAGCTTGTACCAGAGATCCTTGGCGGTCAGCGCCGAGCCGCCGATCCCCACCAGCTGGACCCGGCCAGCCTGGTTGATGACGTCCAGCACCCGCGCCAAAGTGGCATTGTCGAGGGCCTGGGTGGTCTCTACGATGGAGTTGATCTTCTCCTGGGCCAGCTTCTTGGCCATGGTCTCCAGATCGTCGTCCCGGCCGATGCCGTTGTAGAGATCCCCTACGTTGTCGGTCTTGATGGCGTGCTTGCGCCCCAGATCCTCGCTCACCGCCAGCTTGAAGGCGGTGAAGCCCTTGAACCCGATCTTCTGGGTGAACTTCACTATGCTCGACTGGCTGACGTCAGCCTGCTGCGCCAGCTCCTGAGAGGAGAAGTGGGTCACCTGCTCCGGGCACGCCAGGATGTAATCGGCGATCTTGAGCTCGCTGGGGGAGAGCTGACTGCGGATATTGGAAATTTTCGACAGGGTAAGCATGGGTTCTCTCTGCTGCTTGTTCTGCGGCGCCCTTACTGGGTGCCGCCCACGGTGAGCTGATCCAGCTTGAGGGTGGGCTGGCCGACACCGACCGGCACGCTCTGCCCCTCCTTGCCGCAGACCCCGACCCCGCGATCCAGCGCGAGATCACGGCCCACCATGGAAACCTGGCTCATCGCCTCGGGGCCGTTGCCGATCAGGGTCGCCCCCTTGATGGGCGCGGTGATCCTGCCATCCTCGATCAGGTAGGCCTCGGAGGCGGAGAAGACGAACTTGCCGGAGGTGATGTCCACCTGGCCGCCGCCGAAGTTGGGGGCATAGATCCCCTTCTTCACCGAAGCGATGATCTCGGCCGGATCGTACTGACCCGCCAGCATATAGGTGTTGGTCATGCGCGGCATCGGCAGGGCGGCGTAGGATTCGCGGCGGCCGTTGCCGGTGAGCGGCACCCCCATCAGGCGGGCATTCTGCTTGTCCTGCAGGTAACCCTTGAGGATGCCGTTCTCGATCAGCACGTTGTAACCGCCCGGCGTCCCCTCGTCGTCGATGGAGACGGAGCCGCGCCGACCCGGCAGGGTGCCGTCATCGACGATGGTGCAGTGTTTGGAAGCCACCTGCTCGCCGATGCGCCCGGCAAAGGCGGAGGAGCCCTTGCGGTTGAAGTCCCCTTCCAGACCGTGACCCACCGCCTCGTGCAGCAGCACACCGGGCCAGCCGGCACCGAGCACCACCGGCATGGTGCCGGCCGGGGCGTCGATGGCCTCCAGGTTGACCAGGGCCTGGCGTACCGCTTCGCGCACATAGCCAAACGCCCGGCTCTCGAGCCCGTCCAGCTCGAGGAAATGGTCGTAACCGAAGCGGCCACCGCCCCCCGCGCTGCCGCGCTCACGGCGATCCCCCTTCTCGGCGATGACGGTCACCGAGAGGCGCACCAGGGGGCGCACGTCCGCGGCCAGGGTGCCATCGGTGGCGGCCACCAGGATCTCTTCATAGACCCCGCTGATGGAGGCCATCACCTGATTGATGGCGGGATCCAGGCTTCTGGCGAACTTGTCCATCTGCTCCAGCAGGGCAATTTTCTGCTGCTTGTCGAGGGTTTGCAGGGGATCCAGCGCCGGGTAGAGCAGGTTTGCTTCGGTGCGAGCCCACGCCTTTACCTTGCCGTGAGCACCGGCGGCGGCGATGCCGCGAGCGGCAGTCACCGACTGTTGCAGCGCCAGCAGGCTCAGCTCGTCCGAGTAGGCGAAACCGGTCTTCTCGCCGCTGACGGCGCGCACCCCCACCCCCTGATCGATGTTGTAGCTGCCATCCTTGACGATGCCGTCCTCCAGCATCCAGGACTCGTGCCAGCTGCGCTGGAAATAGAGGTCGCCGAACTCCACCTGATGGCTCATCAGGCTGCCGAGCAGCTGTTGCAGCCGCCCTTCGTCGAGATCGTTCGGGGCCAACAGTGAGGCACTAACCTGGCTCAATAGACTCAAATCTTTCTCTCCACTCTCATGCGAGATGTCGTAACGGTTAAATCCACGGCTGCGGGCTCACAACAGGCGGGCGTGTTGCAGCACCGGCATGGTGCGTTTCAATTCATCGACCAGGGCCCCATCCAGCGGCGCCAGCACAGTGCCCTGCCCCGACGCCCGACAGGCCAGCACCCGGCCCCAGGGGTCGATCACCATGCTGTGGCCCCAGGTCTGGCGCCCCGTCTCGTGGGTGCCCCCCTGGTTGGCGGCCACCACGTAGCACTGGTTCTCGATGGCACGGGCCCGCAGCAGGGGCTCCCAGTGCGCCTCGCCGGTGACGGCGGTAAAGGCGGCCGGCACCAGCAGCACCCGGGCACCGGCCCTGGCCAACTGGCGGTACAGCTCGGGAAAGCGCAGATCATAACAGATCGAGAGGCCGAGGGGACCAAAGGGGGAATCCACCAGCACAGGCTGATCACCCGGGCTGAAGGTCTCCGACTCCCGGTAGCGGCCGTGATTGTCCGCCACGTCCACGTCGAACAGGTGGATCTTGTGGTAATGCCCCTTGAGCTCGCCGTCGGGATCGAACACCAGGGTGCTGGTGTGGATGTGGTCGGCACCGGCGATGGCGGTGGGCATGGCCCCGGCCACCAGCCAGATGCCGTGGGATTTGGCCCAATCAGAGAGTTGCTGCTGGATTGGGCCATTGCCCAATGGCTCTGCCCCGTCCAGATACCCCTGCCGCTCGCCAAAGAGGGCGAAGTTTTCCGGCAGCAGCACCAGCAAGGGGCGCTCCCCGGGCAGACTCGCCAGCTCGGCGGCGATCCGCTCCCGGTTATCCTGCCAGGTACGACCCGATATCAATTGCATGGCGGCTAGCCACATGACGCGCTCCTTCTGTTGGACGAGCCGGTGACACAAGGCCTTCTCGGCTCGCGGGCAATATCTGCACTATGAGGGGTTTGGCGGCCGGGGGAAAGTCCCCCAGCCCGGTGCATGCCCTCAGCGCTGACCCGAGCCCTGGTGCTTGGGATCGAGCAGGAAGGGGGTGACCTCCTTGGCGGGCAGGCCGGGCGCCACCGCATCCACCGCATCCTTCTGGTGCTGGTTGAGCTTGATGCGGGCGCGATCCCGCCCCGCCTCCACCAGCCTGGGGGCGTCCAGCGGGCCGGAGACCCGAAAATCGATGCGGGTCACCACGTCCACCACAGGCTCCAGCAGCTTGGAGAGGGCCAGCACATAGAGCCCGGTGATGGGGGTCAGGGAGAAGGCCGCCACCACAGGCAGGGTGCCCCCCAGGTTGGGGGAGAAGCTCAGATCAAAGTCGAGCCGCCAGCGCACCAGATCCGCGATGCCCTTGCCCCGCAGGTTGCCCGCGGCGCCCTTCATGTAGAAGTCGTTGTTCTCCACCACCCCCTGATTGACCTTGGCGGAGGCGGACATGGACTCGAAATAGAAGCCCTTGTCGAACACATCGCGAAAATCGAGGCGCAGCTTGCGCATCAGGGAGTCGAGGCTCAGCAGGGAGAGCAGCCGGGCCCCCTTGTCGTTGACCTCCCGCAGGGTGCCTCCCTCCAGCTGGTAGTCGGCGCTGCCCGCCAGAGTCGGCAGGCTCAGGCGGTAGGGCACGTCACGCCAGTTCAGATCCAGCGCCAGCTTGCCCGGGGCATCCCCGATGGGCGAGGTGTAGCCGAGCCGCTTGAGCAGGAGCTCGCTGTTGCGGGTCTCGAGGTTCACCCTGGCACGGGTCTGCATCTGGCTGCCACGGGCCAGCCACTCGGCGCTGCCGCGCAGGGTGCTGCCCGCCAGGCGCATCTCCAGCCCCTTGAGATCCAGCCGGTTGGCCCCGGGCAGCAGCTCCCCCTTCACCTCCCCCAGGGGCAGCTCGCCGAAGCGGCAATCCACGCAGCTGAAGGTGAGCCAGGGAATGGCGTCCATGATGGCCCTGTCCTGGCGCTCATCGGGATCCGGGCTGAGATCGGTCCCCTTGCCGGACCAGTAGATGCGGGCAAACTTGGCATCGATGGGGCGCCTATCGGCCACCGGAACCCGCACCACCCCCATCACGTCGGGGCTGTCGATCATCACCTCGGTGGCCTGGTTCACCGGCCCCAGGGTAAAGTGCACCGCCTTGAGGCTGGCGCTGCCGATGTCGGCACGGGCCAGTTGGCCATCCACCCACCACTCCTGGGGCAAGAAAGCGGGACCCACCACCGCATTGTCACTCGGCGCCGTGCCAGCTGGCAGCCACTGCTTGAGACGGGCCAGCCAGCCGGCTACGTCCGCCTGCTGCTGGTTGATGGCGAGCAGCATGGGCTTGTCCTGCATCACCCGCGCCCCGGGCTGGCCGATATTGACCCGCACCCGGCTGAGATAGGGCACGCCGTCGCCATACACCAGGCGGCTCTGCATGTCGATGTCCGCCCCCAGCACGGCACGGATGTCGGCGCTGCCATCCCGCCCACGGGCCGTCACCTTGAGGGGCAGCCGGGTACCCGCCGCCTTGGTCAGGGGCACGGGCAGATCCAGCCCCATGCCCTGCAGGTTGGAGTCCAGCGCCAGCTGGAAGCTGAACGCCTTGTTCTCGGGCAGGGTCAGCCCCAGGGTACCCGACCAGTTGCTGCGCCCCTGGAGCATCTCGAGGGCCGGTATGTCCCGGCGCTGGCGGCGGCTGTCCCACTGCCCCTGGAACTTGAGGTCGGCCTGATAGCCGTGGGGCAGTTGCCGCCCCTGATAATCCAGGGTCAGCGGCTGGTTCCACAGGCTGGCCTTGAGGTTGTGAATGCGCGTCTGCTCGTTGTCATACTCGAGCGTCCCTGCGACCCCGTCGAGGGGCAGATCCAGGGAGGCGATCCTCACCTTGTTGTCCTTGAAGCTGGCTTCCCCGCTGGCCTTGACCTCCCCCTCGCCATCCAGCGGTATGTCGAGCTTCACCGTGCCCTTCATGGGGCCGCGGATCTCCACCTCCCGCAGCGCCTGACCGACGGTTCCCCCCAGCGGCGAGTCCTGCAAATAGTCGCTGATGGCCTTGCCCTCGCCCTCAACCCTGGCATCCACGTAGAGGTGAGCACCCGGATAGAGGTCCGGGATCCAGGCGTGCACCGAGTCGGAGCTGGCCTTGCCGAGCTGGGTGGCGCGGCTGTTCATGTCGAGGCTGGCGTTCTGGAACAGCAGATCGATCTGCAGGTCGGTCA
This sequence comes from Aeromonas sp. s10, assembly GCF_040907975.1. Classification (NCBI taxonomy): domain Bacteria; kingdom Pseudomonadati; phylum Pseudomonadota; class Gammaproteobacteria; order Aeromonadales; family Aeromonadaceae; genus Aeromonas; species Aeromonas sp. s10. The sequence continues at coordinate 333,337 of NZ_JBFOCV010000033.1, forward strand.
GCGGCTGCCAGCCCGGGAAAAACTCGTAGGTGGCCTGTTGCAGCGGCACCGCCACCTGGAAGACGCCCTTGCCGTTGTCGTAGGGGAAGTCACGGAATTCGCCGTACCAGAGCAAGTCTGCACCCTTGGCCTTGCCCCCCTTGATGGCGCCGCTCAGGTAGCTCACCAGCCCCTCATCCATCACCGCCAGGGGGTAGTAGCGATCCGCATGGGCCGCGTTCTTGACGTCGATGCGCCCGGTCAGGGCGAGGAAGGGGTGCTCGAACAGCTCGAGGCGAAACCGGCTGGCGAGGCGCAAATCCGGGTTGTCCAGGGCAATGTCCTGGCCATAGAGCACCCAGCCTTGGGGCACCCGCCACCAGTCGAGGGCCGCACTCAGGCTGTCCACCGGGATGGGTTCCTTGAAGTGGCGGGCCGGATCCACCTTGCCTTTGCCCAGGGTCAGGCGGGCACGCCCCCCGTTCGGGGTCAGCCAGAAGTCACCGTCCAGCTTTTGCAGACCGGGCACATCGTGCCAGGCCCGGGTCCCGAAGCCGCGTAGTTGCCCCTGCAAAGAGAGCCCCTGCCAGTCCCCGTCGGCCTGCAGGACCAGCTCCTGCAACTGGCCCCTTGGCCGGGTGCGCTTGAGGGTCTCGGTCAGCTCGGGATAGAGGCCGGAGACCAGCTGGCTCAAGTTGGCAATCTGGTCGAGATCGATGGCGGGCACATAGCCCTGGATGCGCGAGCCGATGCGCTCGAGCTGCAGGCGGCTGTGCAGCCAGGTGGCGCCATCGAGCTTGAAGATGACGTCGTGGCTGGCGAGCTGCCACGCCTCGCCGTCCCGGCGCAGCTGGATCTTGCCCCCCTGCAGGTCGAGGCGGTGCGGCTCCCCCTTGATCTCGTCCTTCCAGATCAGGTGGTTGTTGCCAAAGGCCAGCAGGGAGTTGCCGAGCCTGCCCTTCTCGAACTCGCTCCAGAGCTGGAAGTCGAGCTGGCCGCTCACCGGCGGCGCGCCGGCGTGGATCCGGGCCAGCATGGGGCTGATGTCCAGCTCGCTGGCCCCCAGATAGAGCTGGCCCTTGAGGCGGTCGAGCCGCACCTCGGGGGCATCCACATCGATGATGAGGTCCAGGGTGCTCTCCCCCACCCCGTTGATGAGATAGGCCTTGCCGACCCCCTGATGCCGCTTGCCGCGGTTCTGCCAGCGCAACTGGGCGATGTCGAGGGCGCGCACCTCCCCCAGTGCCGTGGTGAGGCTCAGGCGAGTGTCGTGAATGTCGAAGGTGGAGAGCTGGGTCAGCAGGAAGCGCAGCAGGGCCTCCTGCTGGTTCGCGCTCTTCCCGCTGACGGGGGTGGCGGGCTGGGTCATGTCCAGCGCGATGTTGCCGTCGCTCAGGATCAACTGGCCAAACACCGGTCTGAGTTCGTTGAGGGAGCGCCAGAAGTCGAGGTGGGCCCACACCTTGCCAAGGCGCAGGGAGAAACGCCCCGAATCGGGGGCGATGGCCAGTCCTTCCAGCCCGATGGCCGGGCCGCGAGGAGTCCACTCCAGCCCGACGTGATCCACGCTCACCTCGAGCTGACTCTCCCCGAGCAGGGTCCCTATCACGGCCGCCCGGTGCTGGTTGAGCAAAGGGCCGCCCAGTCGTACCACGCTGACCAGAACGGCCAGCAGCACGAAGAAGACTCCGAGGGCCAACCAGCCCCGACTCAGCCAGCGATAGACCAATTACATCATCACCACATCGAACTGTTCCTGCCCACAGAGCGGCTCGGAGACCACCCTGACCTGCTTGCCGATGAAGACTTCCAGCTCCGCCAGACTGTGGGACTCCTCCCCCCGCAGGTAATCGGCCACCGAGGGGGCCGCATAGACGGTGAACTGATCCGCGTCGTAGGCGCGGTTGACCCGGATGATCTCCCGCAGGATCTCGAAGCAGACCGACTCCACCGTCTTGACCCGGCCGCGCCCCTTGCACTCGGGGCACTCGGCGCAGAGCACGTGCTCCAGGCTCTCCCGGGTGCGCTTGCGGGTCATCTCCACCAGCCCGAGCTGGGAGAAACCGTTGACGTTGGTCTTGGCCCTGTCTTTGGCCAGCGCCAGCTCCAGGCTGTGCAGCACCCGGCGACGGTGATCCTCGGACTGCATGTCGATGAAGTCGATGATGATGATGCCACCGAGGTTGCGCAGGCGCAGGTGACGGGCGATGGCGGCAGTGGCCTCGACGTTGGTGTTGAAGATGGTCTCTTCCAGATTGCGATGGCCGACGAAGGCCCCGGTGTTGATGTCCACCGTGGTCATGGCTTCGGTCTGGTCGATGATGAGGTAGCCGCCGGATTTGAGCTCCACCTTGCGCTCCAGGGCCCGCTGGATCTCGTTCTCCACGTCGTAGAGATCGAAGATCGGCGACTCGCCGGTGTAGTACTCCAGCTTGTTGGCAAGCTCGGGCACGTACTCCTCGGTGAAGCGCTTGAGCTGATCGAAGCTCTGGCGCGAGTCGACCCGGATCTTGTCGAGCTCGGCACCGACGAAGTCACGCACCACCCTAAACGCCAGGCTGGGATCCTCATAGAGGATCTTGCAGGGGGGATACTTCTGCTTGCGCTCGAGGATCTTGCGCCACAGGCGCTTCAAGAAGGCGGCGTCCTGTTCCAGCTCCTGCTCCCCCACCCCTTCGGCGGCGGTGCGGATGATGTAGCCGCCCAGTTCGTCCACATAGCCGGCCACGGTGCGCTTGAGGCGCTCGCGCTCCGCCTCGGATTCGATGCGCTGGGAGACCCCCACGTGGGCACTGCCCGGCATGAAGACCAGATAACGGGATGGCAGGGTGATGTCGGTGGTGAGGCGGGCCCCCTTGGTACCGAGCGGGTCTTTGACCACCTGTACCATGATGTCCTGCCCCTGGCGCACCAGTTCGGCGATGTTGCCGGCCTGGAACTGCTCCTTCTCCTTGATCGCCACGCACTCGGTATGGGGGACGATGTCGGAGGCGTGCAGGAAGGCGGCCTTGTCCATGCCGATGTCGACGAAGGCGGCCTGCATGCCGGGCAGCACGCGGCTGATCTTGCCCTTGTAGATGTTGCCCACGATGCCGCGCTTGGCCTGACGCTCCACATGCACTTCCTGCAGCAGACCGTTCTCGACCAGGGCGACCCGGGTTTCGGAGGGGGTGACGTTTACCAGCAGTTCTACCGACATAAGTTACCTTGCCTTTCTAGTTTTGAATTCTGGCACGACGAACAACGGGTAACTCAGCAGCGCACTGCTGACGAGAGGATTACCGGGTCTGCTCGAGGTGCTGCTTGATCAACAGGTCCGTCTCCAGCAGGGGCAGGCCGACCACGGCACTGTAGCTCCCCTCGAGGCGACTGACGAATTTGCCGGCAATGCCCTGGATAGCATAGGCGCCCGCCTTGTCGCACGGCTCGCCGGTGCGCCAGTAGGCTTCGATCTCGGCCTCGTCCAGCTTGCGAAACGCCACGTTGGTGGTGACCAGCCGCACATCGCACCGCTCCGGGGTGGCCAGGGCCACCGCCGTCATCACCTGGTGTACCCGCCCGGAGAGGGCTTCCAGCATGTCCTTGGCGTCCAGCAGGTCGGAGGGTTTCTCCAGCACCCGCTCCCCCAGCACCACTATGGTGTCGGCCCCCAGCACAGGCAGCGCCGTGGGCGCCGCGGCCACACCGGCCATGGCCTTGTCGCGGGCCAGCCGGCAGACGTAATCCTGGGGCTTCTCACCGTCGTTGCGCAGCTCCGGCACATCCAGCTTGAGGACCTCGAAACGGTAGCCCAGGCGGGTCAGAAGCTCGTGCCGGCGGGGGGAGCCCGAGGCGAGATAGAGTTGCAGTTCGTTGTGCTTGTTCATACTTCACTCAATGAGACGATGCGCAGTTACAATGCGTTGTTTTTATTCACATTCACTTGATATTGAAGCGACGCCGCACCTTGCGCAAGACCATAAAAATCCAGGGCCATATTAACATCGTCGTCAACGTCGACCAAAAGTAGGCGAAGTTGAGGCTGGCCCGGCTGAACAGATGCTCCGCCCAGAACACGGTGATCTTCCCCACCAGGGAGAGCAGACCGATGATCAGCGCCTGCTGCCAGAGGGAGAAGTTGCGGATCTTCTGGAACTGGAAGGCCGCCAGGTAGGTGGTGATGGCCATGGCCATGGCCCGCACGCCGAGGGTGCTGCCGAGCAGCACGTCCAGCAGCAGGCCCGCCACCCAGGCGGTGCCGACGTTGGTCCGGTGGGGCAGCGCCAGCGCCCAGTAGATGAGCACCATGGCGAGCCAGTCCGGACGGAAGGGTTCGAATTGAAAGGGAAGCGGCAGGATGGAGAGGCACAGGGCCAGCAGGATCGAACACCAGATCCAGATCCTGCCGCTGGCGGGTTGCAGCATCAGCGCGTCGCCCCCGCCGCCGAGGTTGCCGTGGCCGCCGAGGCGCTCGCCGCAGGCTCAAGGGCATCCTTGTCGTGTACTTCCGGTTTCTTGTCGGTCCACAGCAGCAGCAGGTAGCGCAGACGGTCCAGCGCCACCAGCGGCTTGGCCTCGATCTGGGCGAAGGGCTTGCCCTCCACGTAGTCGGAGCGGGTCACGGTCGCCACCGGATAACCTTCCGGGAAGCGGCCGCCCAGGCCCGAGGTGACCAGCAGATCGCCGACCTGGACGTCGGTGTTGCGGGGCAGGTTGCGCAGCTCCAGCTTGTCCAGCTCGCCGCTGCCGGAGGCGATGGCGCGCAAGTCGTTGCGCAGCACCCGCACCGGGATGCCGTGGCTGGAGTCGGTGATGAGCAGGACGCGACTGGTGGTGGAGCCCACGTGGAGCACCTGACCGACCACCCCCTGATCGTTGATCACCGGCTGGCCGTTGTAGACGCCATCCAGCGCCCCCTTGTTGATCAGCACCTGATGGCTGAAGGGGTCGGAATCCACCGACAGCAGCTCGGCCACCATCTTGCGGGACTCCTTGTGTACCGGCGACCCCAGCAGCTCGCGCAGCCGCTGGTTCTCGTGCTCCAGCTGATCCATCTTGAGCAGGCGCGAGCGCAGGGTGAACAGTTGCTGCTCCTGCTGCTTGGTCTGCTCGATGAGATCGGCGCGGGTCTGCACCTGGGTCGACATGGTGTCGAGCAGGGTGCCGGGGGCGTTGGCGATGTATTGCAGCGGGCTCACCAGGGAGCTCAGATAAACGCGGACATGGCTGAACACACCGAAGCGGGAATCCGCGACGATGGCAGCGACGGAGATGATGACGGCGAGAAACAACCGTAACTGAAGCGAAGGGCCTCTACCGAAGATGGGTTTCATGAGTCGTCAAAAAAGAGCCGGCGCTCGGCCGGCTTTGGGTCTTATTCGTAGTGGAACAGATCGCCACCGTGCATATCGATCAGCTCCAGCGCCTTGCCACCGCCACGGGCGACACAGGTGAGGGGATCTTCAGCCACGACGACCGGGATGCCGGTCTCTTCCATCAGCAGACGGTCGATGTCCTTGAGCAGGGCACCACCACCGGTCAGCACCATGCCGCGCTCGGAGATGTCGGACGCCAGCTCGGGCGGGGATTGCTCCAGGGCCACCATGACGGCGGAGACGATGCCGGAGAGCGGCTCTTGCAGCGCTTCCAGGATCTCGTTGGAGTTCAGGGTGAAGCTGCGGGGCACACCCTCGGCCAGGTTGCGACCGCGCACTTCGATCTCGCGCACCTCTTCGCCCGGATAGGCGGAGCCGATCTCGTGCTTGATGCGCTCGGCGGTGGCTTCCCCGATCAGGCTGCCGTAGTTGCGACGCACGTAGCTGATGATGGCTTCGTCGAACTTGTCGCCACCGATACGGACGGACTGGGAGTAGACCACGCCGTTCAGGGAGATGATGGCCACTTCGGTGGTACCGCCACCGATGTCCACCACCATGGAACCGGTCGCTTCGGAGACCGGCAAGCCGGCACCGATGGCGGCAGCCATGGGTTCATCGATCAGGTAAACCTCGCGGGCGCCGGCGCCCAGAGCGGATTCCTTGATGGCGCGACGTTCCACCTGGGTGGAGCCGCAGGGTACGCACACCAGCACGCGCGGGCTGGGGCGGAAATAGTTGTTGTCGTGAACCTGTTTGATGAAGTGCTGCAGCATCTTCTCGGTCACGTAGAAATCGGCGATCACGCCGTCTTTCATCGGGCGAATGGCGGAGATGTTACCCGGGGTACGACCCAGCATCTGCTTGGCGGCATGACCGACAGCAGCGACCGATTTGGCGTTCCCGCGCTCTTGGCGAATGGCGACAACTGAGGGTTCGTTAAGGACGATCCCTTGATCTTTTACATAGATCAGGGTGTTGGCAGTTCCCAAGTCGATCGACAGATCGTTGGAAAAGACGCCTCTGAGCTTTTTGAACATGGCTACGGGAAATCCTAAGAATTTGGAGGTGCAGAAAACCGGCTAACTTTACCAATGCCCACCCCAATGGGCAAGCGCTCAAACTGTCGCCAATCAATCAGGCGCGACAAAAATGCGAGTCATCACTCACCCGCTCAGGCCGACAAACACTACGAAACAAGGAGATAAGACGCCACTGTACAGCAATGCGTCTATCTCCCCGTGTCAGCCCGGGTGTCAGGGCATCACTTCGCGGCGATAAATAATTCTGTCATTACCCCGATCCCGACCAAAAATCGCCTCCCCCAGCAGGTGATCCGCCGTGGCCGGATCCGCCAACCAGACGGGTTGGGATGGCTGTTTGTCCAGCAGGATCTCGTAGGGAATGCGCACACTCTGGTTCGGCGCGGCGAAATGGAACCGGGTCTCCCCACCATTGATGCGAACATCGCTGCCGCCAGGGGCAACCGGCCCCAGGCCGAGACGGATCCGGGGGCCATCCTTGAGGCCCAGATCTCCGGTCGCGGCGTCGTAATGCTGCTCGCCATCGGTAAAGCGAATGCCATCGTTCGCGAGGGATATCCGGGTACAGAGATCGTCCTGATTCACCCGCCACTGGCCCCCTTCGAAATATTGCACCTGAAGCGGCAGCGCCAGCGGGGCGCTGGCCGCCCCCTGACGAGTGCTGGCCAGCAGGCGGCCGTAATAGGCGATCATGGTGTCGTTCTTCCCTTGCAAAATAGAGAGCTGCCTGGCGGTGCAGTTCACCCCGCTCTGGCAGTTGCCGCTGACGGCCGGATTCATGTTCCGACCGCTGAGGAAGCTGGTCTCAGGAGTCTCACCGTCCGTCACTCTGAGCCCTAGTCGCAGGAGCGGCAAGGGCTCTTCCGGTGCGGTCAGGCTAGGGGTCAGTTCGCGCAGCCGCATAAAGCGGGTTTGACCTGACTGCTTGCCTGTTCCTTCGGTCCAGCTGGCGGCCAGAGGTGCCAACCGATTGGATCTGTCCACCCCGTCCTGATTGTTGGCGGCCACCAGGGTGAGGGCCCCTCTGGCAAAGGCATCACGGTAGTTCCTCGTGACACTCCCTTCCTTGTTGCGCGCCTCCACCACCGTCTGTATCCCGAATGGCTGGCTCATATAGCTGAAACCGCCGCAGGCCGGGGTGACGGTACCGCTCGTCATGTTGAAGTCCCAGGGTACGAAGCGCCCCAACGGTACGCTGGTGGCGGGAGGGATGGTGTAACCGAAATAGCCCGTTGATACTGTGCTTCCCTCTGGCAACGTAGCCGCTGGTGGCGTCGCCTTGATCCTGAAGACCCCGACCTCGTTGAGGCTGAGGGCGGGTGTATTGAGGCTGGCACTGGCTGCAACGTGGCTGTACCTGGTCGGGGTGACCTGGGCGACCACACCACCCTGAGGAGCCACCAGCTCGCTGGTCAGGGCGATGTCGGACAACACGAAGTTGGGGGTGGTGCCATTGCCGGTGCAGATATCCCCATCGCTGTCGCTCTGCCACGCCATGGCCTGGATATTGAGCGAGAAGCTGTCTCCCGTCCTCTTGAACACAGGGCAGGTGATATCACCTGCCGCGCAGGCCCCCTGGGTGGGCGTGATGCAGAGCCCTACCGGGCGGCTCACGAACAGATCCGAGCCCGTCATCACCAGCCCTGCGGTATCACCGCTGCCATCGTGGCGGGCATTGAGCCGCATCTGGCCCGCATCCGGGTAGCTCACCGTCAGGGTAGTCTCCCCTTTGCTATCGAAGCTCAGGTTGCTGATGGTGGACGCCCCCTGCGACGTAGCGATGGCATTGCCGTTGACCGTCACCTTGCTGCCGAAGGTGTTGCTCGCCGGGCTCACATAGTCGCTCCAGAAACGAACAGGTTTGCTCACACCGGCAAAGCTCGGCACGCACTGCTGGCTGGCATCGTCTTTCTTGACTGCCTTCATCACCACCTGCTGCGGCCTGTTCGCCAGGGTATCCAGCACATCGAACACGAAGCCGCTGTCGGCGAAGCTCAAGGTACAGGCGGCGGCGCTCAGGGCACCACTGCCGGCGCGGCACAGGGTGGTGCTCAGGGGTTTGGTGGACGGCGTCGAGCCGCTCACTCCCACTGTGATGGCCGTCGCCAGATTGTTGCGTAGCTGCAAGGTGGTCGTGCCGCCGCTGAAATTGACGGTGGCGGTGTTGCCGTTGTAGCTCACCTGGCTGCCGGCTATCCAGCCGTTGCTGCCATTCTTGAGGGGGGTCAGGATGGCGCTCACCGGGTCCGTGAACAGTTGGCTGCAACTGGCGTTGGCGCAGGCCCGAATGGTCAGAGTCTCGGGGTTGCAGGTCAGGGCCTGACCGGAGTGATCGAACTCGAAGTGATCGATCTGGGTCCCCACCGGATTGGATTTGAGGGCGCAGATCCGGACGTTATCGAGCTCGTGGTAGTTCGTCACAGAACCGGTGGAGCCGGTGAGCGACAGCAGGAAGTTGGCGGGCACCGCCGCCTGCCCCGTCTGGTTCACCATATTGATGGGCCCCACCAGCATGGTGTAACCCGAGCCCGTGTTCCGCTCAACCGACGCAAGTGAACTGCCGGCAGTGCGCGAGTCAATGGTGATGCGGTAACGATGGGGGCGGTTGCCATTGGTTCCGCTGTCCACTGCCGGGCTCAGGTTGCTCGCCGTTCCCGCCAGATAGCGATAGCCCGAGGTCCCCGAACTGGCACCGGAGCCACGAATGGAAACGGCCTGAGGACGAGACCCGGGATTATAGGAGCCCCCCTCGTTGGCATAGTTGCCATATTCGTCGATACCGACCCCCATCCAGCCGCCGGCAAAACCGCTGATCCCGGTCTTGAAGCCATAACCCAGCGGGCCACCGAAGGCGCCGGGCTGGGGCGTGATCGTCGCATCGGAGAGCACCACCGCCATGCCGTCCGCCCCGCTCGAGCCGGAGGTCTTGTAGGCATACTGATCGAACTCGATAGTCACCAGATTGCTGGCCCCCGGGAAGAGGCGCTGGAAGGTCGCAGAGGTGGCCTGGTTGGTCGTATTCTGGGTCAGCCGCAGGCGACCGTTTTGCAAAGAGGGCAAGGTACTGCCATTGCGTTGAGCCACCACCCAGTCGCTGCCAAGGGTACTGGCGGAGAAGTCATCGCTGAAACAGGTCAGTGGGTCTTCACACATGCCCGGCCAGTCGCCGGTGAAGGGCTCGTGGATCACCTGGCTGTTGTTGGTCATGGAGACGTTCACCGCCGACACGGCGCCGGTCAGCACGGCCTGGCCACTCATGGCCAGATCCCCGGCGTTCACATAGAGAATGGCGTTGAGTTTGGTATTGCCGCTCATGGTGACCTTGCCGAAGTGATACATCATCAGGTCGTTGGCCTTGCCCCCCGCATTGACCTCCATCTGGTCGCTCAGGGCCAGATCGCTCTTGATGTACAACCTCGCGGCACTGCCGCTGTCAAAGATCAGCTTGTCGTTCTGACCGAGCTCCATCTTGTCTATCCAGTGGTTGCCGCCACGAAAGTAGAAATTGATGTTGGAGGTGCTCTGGTGTTTGAACGTCTTGAGGTAGCGGGCCTGCAGATATCCGTTGAGGGTGCCGTTGCCACTCACCTCCAGGGTCTGGTGAAGCTGGAGCGTCAGGTCGCTGCGACTCCCTGCGGCGGAGATCCGGCTCTCGTTTTCCATCTTGAGCCCATAGACGGCGAGGGAGCTCTGCCCCTGGAAGGTCATGGCACTGTTGCTCTTCATCCCCAGGCTTTTGATAAACCAGTCCCCTGCCCCCATGAGCACGCTCTGGCCACTGGCAGAGACCTCCATGGTGACCTTGTCCAGGTAGTGCGGCTGGAAGACGGCAGTCCCGGTATTGCCATTGCCCGAGACCTCAAGGGTGCTGTAGACGGTGACCCTGGCGTCATTGAGCTTGCCCTGACCCGTCACCGTCAGATCGTTCACATGAAGATCTCCCGACCCGGTGACGCCACTGTTGTAACCATTCTTGATGGTCATCTTCTGGGCATAGACGGTCGCCCCGTTGAGGTTGAGCATCGCCCCTTCGCTGATAGACAAGGTATCGAAGCGATAGGTCTGGCCCGATTTCAGGGTCGCCACGCAGCTGTTGCCCCCCCACGAGGCGTTCTTGTAGTCACCGGCAGCAGGAGAGATGGCCCCGTCGCAAGCGAGATCATTTTTCCCGCTGTAGGAGGGGAAGCCCCCCGGGTTGGCCGGAAACGCGTCGGGATCGCTGATGAAGGTCACATCCTTGAGCGGACTGGCGAGGGCGCCGCTGACGTTGCAATTGGAGACCCAGGTGCCGTTGTTCCAGAAACCACCGTTGTTGCAGTTGGCGTTGGGCTGGATGTTTTTGGTCAGGAAGGGGTAACTGGCCCCCACAGCGGTGCTGATGATCTTGCTTTCATTGTTCATGCTCAGCACGCCGGGGGAGGCGTGGCTCTGCACCGGGAAAAGGAAGGCTTCGGTACACTGGCTGGCGGCCTGCACCGAGGTGGATCCCAGCAAGATCCACAACAGGGCGCCGCGAAGAGGCTGGCTCCTTGGCAGGGGGCTCATGGCGTCACTCCATCAAAAGCTTCCGCCACCAGGGTGCGGCTGACGGCAAAATCGGGGTTCGGGCCGCTGCCGGCATCGGGTTGGCCACAGCGCCCTTCACTGCTGAATCGGTATCCGGTTTGGGTCCCGCCGGCCGCACTCACCGGCACCTTGTTGCAGGTGACGATGGCCTGACAGCCCGTCAGTCCCGCATCGGTGAAACTGAGACTGGTGCTGGCGGCGCATTGCTGCCCTTGCCACTGGCCATTGGGATAGAGTCGATAGAGGGCAATTTCCAGCCCGCTCTGGGCCGCCATCAGGGCACGCACACCGCGCACCTCCACCGTGTGCTTCTCACTGCTGTCCACCAGGAAACGCCCCATGGCCGCCGCCAGCAGGGCCATGATGACGATGACGAAGAGGGCGATCAGGATGGCGCTGCCCCGCTGAGACCTCACCATGGAGGGAGTGTCAGGGCGCATTGAGGGTCTCCAGCTTGTGGTGGAAGACGACGCGCTCGTCGCGCTGCTCGAACTCCAGCCGCAGCCCCACCTCGCTCTGGTTGAAGGCGGCGGGTTCCCGATAGAAGTAATAGGCGGCGGGACGAATATGCTCCGCCATCAACTGGGTGGTCTCGCTGCTGCTCAGGGTGTCGTCCAGGGGCATGGCCATGCGCCAGAGGCTGCCCCCTCTCACGCAATAGAGCACCTGCTGGTTCGCAAAATAGATGCGCTGCCCCGGCGAGTCCTTGACGAAACCGTTACTGAGAGTCAAGGGCAGTGCGCCCGATACGTCGCTGCCCACATCGGTGACGCGGGCGGTACAGCTTCCCTGCAGGCAGCCCTGATTCAGGAGGCCCGTGCTCGCGAGGGGATACACGATGGCAAGATCCTCATTTTTCTTGGGGAGCACGGATGGCGTGACTATGCTGAGCCCAGTGCTGGCCACAGAGCCCAGATAGCGACTGGCGGTAGCGATGGGCCAGAACCGCAGACAGGCCCCCTGCTCCTGGGCACCGCCCCCTTCGTCCTCGACCCGCACCGAACCGGGGACGGCGTCACGCACCTCGCGATTGAGCCGCTCCAGGGCGAAACGGGCATCGCTCATCAGTTGCTCGCGGCGGCTGGCATCTCCGTAGATCTGGGTACCGATGCCGATAAACTGGCTGGAGAAGGTCGCCATCACCCCGAGCAGCAGGATCACCATCACTAGCTCCACCAGGGTGAAGCCCCCCTCACGCCCGGGTCGGACGCGGTCACGGGCGAGTCTGGCACATGGGTGTTCCCACGCGGCATCACGGGAATGTGGCTTGCCCATCAGTAGTTCCCCCGATAGAGGCCGAAGACCAGCTCGCTCCCGTCCGGCAGGCGCACGGTCAGGGTGATGCGCTTGCCGATGGACTCGGCCCCCTCCCCCGCGCTGCCAAAGAGGGTATCCGGCACCACCGCGATCTTCACCTGGTAGCGCCGATACTCCTCTTCGCTGCTCGCGGCCGAGGCCTGGGTAAAGTAGCTGGCGTCCACCCAGCGGCCTGCCGTGTCGAAATCGTCCACGTCGTTGAACCCGTAGGGGCGGGTCTCGCCACCATCGGGGCCATAATCGGCGCTCGCCGTGCAGGGGGGATAGGTAAAGGCGGGCACACCGGCCGTCTCGCCGCAGCGAAAACGGCCGCCGTTGCGATCGGAATGCTCGTCGAAAGACTTCTCCAGCATCTCGCCGAGGATGCGCTGGGCGAGCTGGGCGGCGCGTACCTGCTGCACCGGATCCACCGCCTGGGGAGCCTGATTGATAAGCAGCCCCAGGATGCCGGTCAGGGCGACGGCCAGCAGCACGATGCCGACCACGAACTCGACCAGGGTGAAGCCGCGGCGGATCTTAGGGGATCGCATGGATATAGCCTTCCGGCTCGATGCGCAGCCGGGCACTCTCCTGGCCGCTGCTGACAGCCAGTTCGCAGCCGTTGATGCAGCCTAGCCACAGGGGTCTGCCGCTGCGCTTGTCGAAATGGAATGTCCCCTGAGGAGAGAATTGCAGGTTGCCGGACGCCTGAACCAGGCGCCCGCGACGCTGCTCATCCCCACGCCAGCCTGAAATGGGGGCAGGCGCACAGCTCGCCCCGGTCAGATGGCCAAAACGCCCCGCCTCCAGCACCAGCTGGGTGCAGCGCGCGTCCCCTTCCTGCATGTTCATGGTCTGCACCAGCCGCAGCCGGGCCACCAGCTCGTCACGCAGGGTATGGGTTTCAAAGCCGCCTTTGCCCAGCCATTTAGGCACGGCAAAGGCGGCCAGAATCCCGAGCAACAGGATCACGATCACCAGTTCAATCAGGGTGAAACCCTTGGCTATCGACATTCATGCCCTCATCGGGAATAACGAAAAAGCGAGGCCGAAGCCTCGCCTTGTCTGACAATTACTTGCCGCAATCGGTGCTGACAGCGATGGAGGGAACACCACCCGCCGCAGTGATGGCGTTGTTGTAAGTAACCGCACATTTGCTATTGGGTTCGTTGCTTGGCTTGAAGGTCGCAATGGTGCCTGACATGGCGCCACTCCAACCGTCCAGTGCCACTGTTTTGCCTGCATCAGCATTCACCGGATAGCCAAACGAGGTATCCACGGTAGTACCCGCAACAGAGACAGCACCAGAAGAACTCTCAATACCCTGGATCGCAGCCTTGCTGTAGACCAGCTGTGAAGAGCTTTGCAGGGAGGCCTTCACGCCATTGGCGGCGGCCAGACGCGCATCATCCTGCAGATTCAGGAACTTGGGTGCGGCGGTGACCGCCAGAATGCCCAGAATGATGATCACGATGACCAGTTCGATCAGGGTAAAGCCCGATTGCTTTTTCATTACGTCTTTCCTCGGTTTATCAATTGATATGGGTGGTCACCTGGCCGGAGGCCGGGCGATAACTGAAACTCATGAACGCATCCGTGCTCCCTTGCGGGTCCTGATAACGTCCATCACTTCCCTTGCTCAGGCTGTTGACCAGATAGTAACGGCAGACCGAATCCAGTCCATTGTTGCTCACCGTGGCATAGAACTTCAGGTCATTGCCGCTACCGCGCACCTCGTCAAAGCGGGCAGTAGCCTTGGGAGGATTCTGCAACAACCCCTCCCAAATATTGAGGCAGCGGGTCGCCGTCAGGCTGGCCGGATCCACATCGGGCGTGCCGCTTGCTGCCGTGTCCATGGGATACCCGGGAGAGAGCTCGCCATTGCTGACCTGGCTGTCGGTCGGCGTGGTCAGATAGAAACGCGAGCCGTCATAGAGCACGGTGTTGAGCCCATCCTGCCTGGCACGCCCTTCGGCCTCCCACTGGGCACGCACCAGGGACACCCCGGTGGCGAAACCGCCGGACACCCCTTCCACGCTCGCCTTCTTCGCCTCGTCGGTCACATCGAGAAAACGGGGCAAGGCGGTGACGGCCAGGATCCCCAGGATCACGATGACGATCACCAGCTCAATCAAGGAAAAACCGGCCATCCGGCCAAGCGCCCGAACGGGTCTCACTCTCTTTGCTGCCATGCTGCCTCCGTAATGGTCCGCATTATTTCATGCGGATAGAAAAAAATCATGTCAATGAAATACTTGAAGCACCCAATCAGGGGCGGGCCACCACCCGGCCATCGGTGAAGCTGTAGTGCAGCCAGTGCCCTTCCTGGCCGAATTCACACCCGCCCCCCCCTTCGCTGGCAAGGGCCTGCCAGGATAAGAGCCCCTCATCGTGCCCCAGCAGGGCGAGCCAGAGCTGACGGCAATCGGCCGATGGCGACTGGCGCGGCAACACCGCCAGAGGCCAGCCCCGCTCATCGAACTGCCAGGCTGTGCCCTCGGCATGGAGCACCGACGGACGCCGCTCGTCGAGCCAACGTCCGTGCAGGCGCTGGGCCCGCTGTGCGAACTGCTCACCGAGCAGGCTGGCGCTGATGGCCAGCGCCTCTTCCCTGTGATTGCGATAGCTCATGACCAGGGTCGTGACGATGACCGCCAGCAGGATAAAGACGACGACCCGCCGATATCCCCCCAGCCAGTGCTCATCCTGCTCGGCCTCTCTGCTCATGCTCTTTCATACCTTGTTCTCTGTGCCCGGCACGGGCAGCATCCGGATGACCGTGAAGATACTGCCTACTGGCCGCGCACCGCTCTCATCATGTCCCACCATCAGAGGAGTGAAGATGCTGAATCCAGTCACTGACCGCGAACAGCTCTCATCATGTCCCATCATCAAGGGAGTAAAGATGCTGAACCCTGTCACTGACCGCGAACAGCTCTCATCATGTCCCACATGGGAGTGAAGATACCCAGGGCCAGCACCAGTACCATGACCGCCACTATGCCGATGAGGATGGGTTCGATGCGGGCGGTGAGGCTCTTGAGGTCATAATCCACCTCACGCTCGTAATACTCGGCCGCTTCGTGCAGCAGCTCGTCCACCTGGCCGGTCTCCTCCCCCACCGCGATCATCTGCATCACCAATGGAGTGAACAGGCCGCTGGCGCCGGCGGTGCGCAGCAGGCTCTCGCCGCGCTCGATGCCGCCCCGCATGTCGCGGATCTGTCCCGCCATCCAGGCGTTGTCCACCGCGTCGGCCACCAGGGTCAGCGCCGTGTTGAGCGGCACCCCGGCCTTGAGCATCATGGAGAAGCTGCGGGCAAAACGGGCAAGCAGGGAGCGCTCTATGATGGAGCCGACGATGGGCAGCCGCAGCTGCCATCTGTGCCAGGCCAGCCTGCCTTTGGTGGTGGCGACCCAGCGTCGCCAGCCGACGACAGCTCCCACCAGGATGGCGAGCAGCAGCCACCAGTAGTGAACGAAGAAGTGGGAGGTGGCCAGCAGGATACGGGTCGCCAGCGGCAGCTCCACCCCGAACTTGGCAAACATCCCGGCAAAGACGGGGATCACCATGATGTTGAGAATCACCATGGCGACGGCGATGGCAATCAGCACGAAGGTGGGGTAACGCATGGCGGTCTTGATCCGCTTGCGGGTCTCCAGCTCCAGATCGAAATAGTTGGCGAGCTGCAGGAAGGCCTCCTCCAGCTGACCCGTGTTCTCCCCCACGTGGATGATGGCCACGAAGAGGCTGCTGAACACCTTCGGGTGCGACTGCATCGCGCTCGACAGCGGCCGGCCGTTGGCCAGATCCTCCCCCAGAGCGTGAAGCGCCCGCTTGAGGGGCTTGCTGTGGGCGCTCTCCTCCAGCCCCGCGATGGCGCGCAGGATAGGGATGCCTGCACGGGTCAGGGCATACATCTGGCGGCTGAAGACCACCAGCTCCTCCAGCTTGACGCTCCCTTCCAGCAGCAGCGACCAGTCGATGCTGGCAGACCTGGCCTTGCCGGCCTTCAGCTCGGTGGGCATCACCCCGCGGCGCATCAGCTGCTCGGCGGCGGCCAGCTCGCTGACCGCTTCCACCACGCCGCTGACGGCCTGGCCCTGGCTGTCACGCCCCTTGTAGGCAAAACGGTTCATGGGCGACCCCGGAAGAGTGATTCAGTACGATCCAGATGCCTCATGCGTTACCCCAGGTCCTCGGCCAGCCGAAGCACCTCGTCCACCGAGGTGATCCCCTCCCGGGCATAGTCGAGCGCCGTCAGGGCCAGGGGGCGGTAGTGCTCATGCGCCCGTGCCGCCCGGGCAAACCCCTCGGCATCGTTGCGGCGCAGGGCATCCATCATGGATTGATCCAGCTCCAGCAGCTCGTAGACCCCGATCCGGCCCGCATAGCCGGTGAAGTTGCAGCTCTGGCAGCCTCGTCCCTTGCGATAGCGATGCTGCCCCGGCGCTTCACCGGAGAGCACAGAGAGCCAGGTGGCCTGTCCCTCGTCCGGCGCCGTCTCGCAGGCGCAGTGTTCACACACCCGCCGCACCAGGCGCTGGGCCACCACGGCCCGCAGGGCGCTCGCCACCAGATAGCCGGGCGCCCCCATGTCGATGAGACGCAGGGCGCTGGTCACGGCGTCGTTGGTGTGCAAGGTGGTCAGCACCAGGTGACCCGTGATGGCGCCGCGCAGGCCGATCTCCACCGTCTCGTTGTCCCGCATCTCCCCCACCAGCAGGATGTCCGGATCCTGGCGCAGGGTGGAGCGCAGCACCTGGGAGAAGGTGAGCCCTATCTTGGGATTGACCTGCACCTGGCTGATGCGGGGCAGACGGTACTCCACCGGGTCTTCCACCGTGATGATCTTGTGGCTGGCCTGGTTGAGTTCGGAGAGGGCGCCGTAGAGCGTCGTGGTCTTGCCGCTACCGGTCGGCCCCGTCACCAGGATCATGCCGTGAGGGCGTTTGAGCTGACGACGGAAGCGGGTCAGGATGGCGGGTGGCATCCCGGTCTCGGCGAGCGACAAGATGCCGGAAGATTGATCCAGCAGCCGCATCACCACGGATTCCCCGTACTGCACCGGCATGGTGGACATCCGCACATCCACGTCGCGGCCGCGCACCTTCATATTGAAGCGGCCATCCTGGGGCAGACGCTTCTCCGAGATGTCGAGCCCGGCCACCAGCTTGAGGCGCAGCACCAGCGCCTGGGCAATGCGCACCTCGTTGAGGATGTTCTCATGCAGCACGCCGTCGATACGCTGGCGAATGCGCAGCACCTTCTCGTCCGGTTCGATATGGATGTCGGAGGCCCCCACCTGTACCGCGTCCTCGAACAGGGAGCGCAGCAGCTTGGCCACCGTCGCCTCCCCCTCGTCGGCTGCGGCATTGAGGCTGCCGGCCCCCAGCTCGAAGCCGGTCTCCTGGTGCTCTTCGTGCAGTTGCACCGCGAAGTTCTCTATCTCCCGGGTGCGGCGATAGAGGCGGTCGAAATACTCCAGCAGCTGGCCTTCACGGGCCACGGCCAGCACCAGCTCCCGCGGGCTGAGCAGGGCAGCGATGGCGTCGAGGGCGCTCAGATCCGCCGGATCCGACATCACCACGGTGACCTTGTCGTCGCTCAGGTTGACGGCCAGCGCCCGGTAGCGACGCGCCTGCACCTCGGGCAACAGCGCCACGGCCGAGACGTCGATGGTGAGGTTGTTGAGATCGAAGAAGGGCACATCCAGCTGACGGGCAAGGAAGGTCAGCAGTTGCACCTCGCTGATGAAGCCGAGATCGATGAGGGTGGTCCCCAGCTTGCGGCCGGTCTGGCGCTGCTGCTGCAGGGCGAGCTGCAGCTGATCATCCGAGATGATCTGTTCCTGTACCAGCAGGTCGCCTAGGCGCATTTTCAGTCTGGGTTGTGCCATTGTTGCTCCGATCTCTGTTGCTTCACGCCCGCTGCCCGGTCCGATGGCATGGGCTCATCGAACTGCCGCTTTAATCAATGGGTCAGTTGGCCAATTCGTTGTTCGAGCCATTGGGTGGAGGCCTCCCCCAGATTGCCGTGCAACTGGGCATTGCGATAGGCATCCAGTGCCCGCTGACGGTGTCCCTGACCATCCTCCGCCACCCCCAGTCCCAGCCACCAGCGCCCCTGATCCGGCTGCTGGCGCAGCAGCCTGACGTACATCTCGGACGCCTGGACAGGCTGCCCCAGCTCCTGGGCAAGACCGGCCCAGGTGGCGTAATAATCCAGATTGCTGGCAATATCGGGCTGATAGCCGGTGAGCCACTCCAACGCCTTCTGCCGATCCCCGCCGCTGATGGCCACACGGGCCAGTAGCAGACGCAGGTCCGCCTGCGCGGGATCCAGCCTCAGCCCCTCTTCCAGCACCTGGGCGGCCTCGGTCAGCCGTCCGGCGCCATAGAGCAGGCCCGCCAGCTGTTCCCGTGCCCCCTGGTTGTGGGGATCGTGGGCCAGCACCTCGTAGTAGCCATCCTGCGCCTCCTGCATCCGTCCCTTGGCCATGGCCGTGGTCGCCTTGCGCTCGGCCAGGGTGGCCAGCTCGGCGTCGGAGAGTTCCACCGTCTCGATCTTCAGGATCCCGGGTTTGCGCGGCGCGGCGGGTGCAGGCGCCTCTTCGGCGCTCTGCTCCGCGGCCAGCTCGGCATAGAGGTCCGGCTGCAGCTCCTCGTCGCTCGGGATCGTCTCGTCCCCCAGCGCTTCCTCCGGATTGCCCTCATCGGCGAGCACGGCCTCATCGGCCGGAGCCTGCTCGGCTGCGGAGGGGGCCACTCTCGCGGCGGTCGACTCGGCACTGGCGGCGGGCACCTTTGCCACTGGCGCAGCAGAGGAGACCGCCTGCGTGGTGGCCACCACCGCCAGGGGCGCGGATGGCGCCGCCGCAGGGACAGTGCGGAGGGCCTCGACCTGCGCCGCTGGCAGGGAGGCTCGCTGGCTCTGCTGCCAGAAGATCCAGGTGCGCCAGCCGAGGATCCCCAAGGCCAGGGTACACAGCAGGGTCAGCACCAGCATCCACCAGCCTTGCTGGTGCACCGGCGCCACATAGACGGCGGCTCCCTCGGCCTCTTGCTGACGCCTATCCAGATCTTTCAGCATCTGATTGATCACGCTCATGACCAGACTCCATACGCCAGGGCAGTGCCCAGCAACAACAACAGGGGCCACCAGAGGGTGAGACGGCCACGGCGGGCATCATCGGTATCCCGGATGGCGAGCCGGACCAGGGCGCTGTCGATCCGCCGCACACCGCGGCCATAGGCCAGCATCAGGCACTTCTGGGCCAGTATGTTGATGAGGCGGGGAATGCCGCGGGATGCGCGCCACAGCCTGCGCAGGGCGCGGCCATCGAACAGGGCGGCCCCGCGATAGCCGGACACCTGCAGCCGGTACTCCAGATAGGCCCGGGTCTCGTCGAGCCGCAGCGGCCGCAGGCGGTAGGAAAAACCGATGCGCTGGCGCAACTGGCGAAGACGGGGCTGCCCGAGCCTGGCATCCAGCTCGGGCTGGCCGAACAGCACGATTTGCAGCAGCTTGCTGGATTCGGTTTCCAGGTTGCCAAACAGCCGGATTGCCTCCAGGGTCTCGTCCGGCAGGGCTTGCGCCTCGTCGATCAGCACCACCACCCGGCTCCCCTGCCGATGCAGGGAGATCAGATGGCGGTGAATACGATCCGTGAGATCCAGCTCGCTCTCCCCCGCCAGCGTCAACCCCAGCTCCAGGGCCAGGGCCGTGCGCAGCTCCCCCGGAGTGAGATGGGGGTTGGGCAGCCAGGCCAGGCGCACCGGGCAGGCCTCGGAGCCGAGCTCGCTCAGCAGTTTGCGACAGAGCAGGGTCTTGCCGGTGCCGACCTCGCCGGTCACCTTGATGAACCCCTCCCCCTGGGAAAGCGCCCAGTTGAGCACCTGCATGGCCTCCTCGTGGGGGGGCAGGCCGTAATAGAAACCAGTGTTCGGGGTCAGGCCGAAGGGGGCCTCCCGCAGTCCGAAGTGGCTCAGATACATGCCCCCTCCCGGCCAGAGTCCCGGGTGCGCAGCCGCAGACAGCCCCGGATCAGCGACATGGCGCCACCGCCGTCGGGCAGGGCAGAGTGGCGGCAGCCGGGAGGCGCCGCC
Organism: Aeromonas sp. s10; assembly: GCF_040907975.1. Taxonomy (NCBI): domain Bacteria; kingdom Pseudomonadati; phylum Pseudomonadota; class Gammaproteobacteria; order Aeromonadales; family Aeromonadaceae; genus Aeromonas; species Aeromonas sp. s10. The sequence continues at coordinate 353,683 of NZ_JBFOCV010000033.1, forward strand.
ACATGGGAGAAGGAGTGCTCAACAGGCGCGTCATCCCGGATCAGCCCTTGGGGGGATACCATTTATCGAGCAGCTCGGAGGAGCGTTGCAGCTCTTTCTGCCAGGTGTCCTTTTCCACCACGGTGGGCTTGAGCAGGATCACCAGCTCCACCTTGCGGTTGCTCTCCCGGCGGTTGGTGAAGGCCTCGCCGACCCAGGGGATGTCACCCAGCAGGGGCACCTTGCTGACAATCTCCTGCCTGTCGGTCTTCATCAGACCACCGATGACGATGATGTCCCCATTGTTGGCCTGCACCACGGTATCGGACTCGCGGATGGAGCTCTTGGCCAGCGGCAACACCAGGGGATCGGCGGTGCCGACGCTGATGGTCTTGCTCTGCTCCTCGGTGTCGATGACGGAGGGGTGGATATGCAGCAATACCTTGCCCTGCTCGTCGATCTGGGGCGTCACGTCCAGGGCTATCCCCGAGAAGAAGGGGGTCAGCTCCACGTTCGGGGTGACGATGGGGGCCGAAGTCCCCGAGGTGGTGGTGGTGGTCGAGGCGTTGGTGACGAAGTATTCGTCCGTCCCCACCTTGATCACCGCTTTCTGGTTGTTGGTGGCCGTCACGCGCGGGCTGGAGAGGGTGTTCACGTCCCCCTGGGTCTTGAGCAGGCTGACCGCGACGTTGAAGTTGCCATCGGAGATGGTGAAACCGGCGCCCCCCCCCAGAGCCCGGAAGATCTGGTTGGGGGTCGAAGCGATGGGGCTGTCCATGAGGGAGCCGCCCCCCGTGATGCCCTTGCCGCCGTCCCAACTCGCGGAGAGGCCGCTCCAGTCCACCCCCTGCTCATAACCCTCGTTGAGGGACACTTCCAGGATCCGCGCCTCCAGCACCACCTGGCGCTTGAGGTGTTCGCCGGACTGGTCCAGGAACTCGCGCACCGCCTTGAGCTCCTTGGGATAGGCACGCACTGTGACCAGGCCCGCCTGGGGACTGGTGATGACGGCCCGCCCTTCCCCTGTGCCGATCAGGGTCTGCAGGGCATCCCGCAGATCGGTCCAGTAGTCGTTGTTGCTGTCCGTCTCGATGCGGGTGCCGTTGCTGTTGGTGTTGTTGTCACCGTTGGCGGTGTTGCCCTGGTTGTTGTTGTTGCCGCTGTTGTTCAGGCCGTTGTCGAAGTTGTTGTTATTGCCATTGTTGTTGTCGTTGGCCGTCACCCCGCCTGTGCTCACCGAGGTACGGGAGAGACCGCGCCGGGCCATCATCAGGTAGTTGACCGGAATGGTCTCGGTACGCAGACCGGCGGGATAGACGTGGAACACGTTGCCCTTGCGCTGTACGTCGAAGCCGTACATGTCGCCGACGGTCGCCAGCGCCTCCTGCAGGGTCACATCCTTGAGCTCTACCGAAATGACGCCCGCCACACCGGGATGGACCGCCACGCTGTAGCGGGAGCCCTTGAACAGGGAGCCGAAGAACTCCACCGCGTCCACGTCATGGGCCGCGATGCGCATCCGCTTCTCGGGAATGGTCATCGGCTGCTGGGGACGATTGAGCTGCAACAGCTCGCTCTGCACCGAGGGCGGCAGGGAAGTCAGGGGGGCGGTCGGGCTCTGCTCGCTCATCGCCTGCTTGAGTGCATCTTTGGCCTGTACCGGCTCGGGGTGACGATAGGTAGTGCAACCCGCCACCGCCAGCGCGAGGGGAAGCAGACAAAAATGGTGTTTTTTCATGTTATTCGTGCACCTGACTCGCTATGAAACTCGACAAACCTGGCCCGCACCATCCCGTGCGACACCCACTTCACATCCGGATCTTGCTGCCAAACAGGGTCAGTGTCTGGCGTTTGCCCGCTTTTTCCAGCACCACGCTGTCGGCGCTGATCCCCACCAGCCGGAATCCGTTGACCTGCTGGCCGACCCGGTAGCTTTGACCGTCGAGCACCGCCAGGGCGGGCCCGCTCCCCAGGATGACGCTCTGCAACCTGGGCAGACCGGCCTCCTTGGCGACACTCGCCGCCGAACCGGATCCCGCCAGGGGCATGGTGGGATCCTGCAGCACCTCGGCCTGGGCCTGCAGCGCGAGCAGGCTCCCCCACAGGGCCAGCCAGCGCCAGGATGAGAAGGCAAAAATGCGGGATCCCGTCCCGCCGACATGCCGCTTAACCACGGATGAACTCCTTGCTGGTGCTGAGGGTGTAGATCTCCATCGCTACCGCCGCCTTGGGATGCTCGACCACCCGGTAGTCAAAGCCCTTCCAGTAGAAGTGCCGAGGCAGGGCTTCGAGCGCTTTCAGGTACTGGTAGACATCGAAATAGCCGCCCTCCAGCTGAAGCCGGATGCCGTGCCTGAACAGGTTCACCTTCTGCTCCCCGGCCATCAGCGGCTCGGGCTTGAGGGAGGTGAGCGCCAGCATATGCAGGTTGGCTGAGCGGGACAACAGGGCCTCCAGCACCGCGGGCATTTCGTGGGCGGGGATCAGATCCACCGTCTGAGCCAGCAGCTCGGCATCCATCTGGCGCAGGGACGTCTCGACGCCGGCGAGCTGATCGCGCACCTGGGCATCGGGATCCCGCCCCAGCCTGGCCTGCTTGCCCTGGTTTTCCAGGGTCAGGATCTCCAGATCCCGCTGCGCCGCAGCCAGGGCCAGCCGATCCTGGCCCAGCCGGGTGTCGGCGTCATCCAGCCAGCCATAGATGCCCATGGCCCCGAGCAGCACGACCCCGGTCAACAGAATGAGGATCCGCTCGCGCAGGCTGAGGGCTGCGATCTGCTGCGCCCATCCCTGCCATTGTGCCTTCATGTCCATCAGGGAGTCTCCCGCGCTATGCCACTGAGCTGGAAGGCAAGCTGGCCCTCCTTGTCCCGACTCAGGGTGAGCTCGCCAAACTGCTTGCCCGCCAGGGAGGGGGTCTGCTTGAAGCGGTTCACCCAGGCGGGCACGTCCTGACTGCGTTCGGCCACGCCCGCGAGGTTGATGCGCCCGTCGCTAATTTCGATCCGTTGCAGGGAGAGGCGGGGATCCCGCAGGCGGGCAAGGTCCGCCATCACGCCCGCATAGCCCTGGGATTTTTGCAGGGAGAGGTGGCCAAGCTGCTGCATCAGCGCCTGTTTGGCCCCCAGCTCTTCCCGCTTGTCGGCCAGTTGCCGCTGCAAGTCTGCATTCGCCAGATGGCGCGCCAGCTCCGCATCGAGACGCCTGGCCTCGCCGCGCTGCACGTCGAGCTGTGCCCGCACGCCAGCCAATTCACGATCGAGGCCCTGCTGTTGCCAGCCATAGAGGAGGGTGGCCCCCAGCAGCAGCACCAGGACGCCGCCCCAGACCAACGCCATCTGGGGCAGGCTGGCCCACAGGCGTCTTGGCCGGAATTCGGCGCCATAGAGGTTGATATGGTGTTTCATCAGTCGCTCCTGCCCAGGGCCGCGCCATAGGCACTGAGGTATTCGACTCCTGCCAGTACCGCCTTGTTTGCCATGGCCGACACCGGGAAACCGAATGTCTGTTCCAGGTGACGCACCAGTACCCCCATGGCGGAGGAGGCGATGGCCAGTTGCAACTGGCCGGGCTCGGGCAGCTTGAGATGGCCAGCCAGATAATCGATGGATCGCTGGATCTCCAGCGCCAGCGCATCGAGCTGGTCGGCATCTGGCTCATGGCTGCCGGTGAGGCTCGCAAATCCGCGCAACTGGCGGGAGAAACAGAGTCCGCCCCGATGGAAGACCAGCAGTTGCAGCTCCTGCCCCCGGGGTTGCCAGAGCAGCATGCGCACCATCTGGTCCGCCTCGTAGAGGGCCGTCATGGCCAGCTCGTCACTGACGATGGCCTCCAGGGTTGCCGCGCCGTTGACCGCATCCGCCACCTGCTGCACCCGGCTCTTGGGCATGCAGACAACGTTGATGCGCGGACGCCCGGCAGGGGGCGTCGGCAGGTCCACATAATCCATGGCGAGCTGCAACACCGGCTCGTTGACGAAATCCTTGATGGCCCAGGGCAGAGCCCCCGCCATCTCGGCATCGGGGACGGCGGGCTTGTCGATCTGGATCTGCTGATAAAGGCTGGCCGCGAGGGCCACCCGCACCTTAGACTTGGCCAGACCGTGCCGGGAAAACAGCTCGGCCAGGGCCTTGGACCAGTCGTGGGGGCCGTTGACAGGCTGGCTGGCAAACACGGGAACGGGGTCCACGCAGGCCAGCAGAATGCGATCGCTGGCCAGCAGGATCCCGACCTGATGGCTGGAGGGAGAACGCCTGAACAGTGACTTCATCTGGATCTTCACCTGGCCGCGTAAAACGGACTAAACCTTAACATAAACAGGCTATTAGCCTCCAACTTTATGACAAACGACGCATCGACGGCCACGCTGGCACCCACGGGAGACGATCCCATGGCGCCCCTTCAGCTCCCCTCCCCCCTGCACCGGATCCGACATCCTCTGCTGGCAGCCCATGACGTCACGCTCTGGTGCAAGCGGGACGATCTGATCCACCCGACCCTCTCCGGCAACAAGTGGCGAAAGCTCAAATACCATCTGCAACAGGCACAGATGCTGGGCAAGGGCCACATCCTCTCCTTTGGCGGCGCCTACTCCAATCACATTCACGCCCTGGCCGCAGCAGGACTCAGACTGGGACTGCGCACCACGGGCATCATACGCGGTGAAGGGGATACCGTCAGCAATCCCACCCTGAAAGCGGCGAAAGGCTGGGGCATGGATCTCGTTTTTGTCGACCGGCAGGACTATCGCCGGCGCCAGGATCCCGAATGGCTTGCCCGGTTCGAGGATGACGACACCCTGCTGGTACCGGAAGGAGGCAGCAGCCCGCTGGCCGTCCCCGGAGTGGCCGAGCTGGTCGACGAGGTGCCCTTCTCGCCGGATCTCTGGGTGCTGCCCTGCGCCAGCGGCGGCACCCTGGCGGGGCTCATCGCGGGCAAGCGGGCGCAGGAGCAGATCCTGGCCATCGCGGTGCTCAAGGGGGCCGACTTCATCACCGGCGAGGTATGCCGGTTGCATCCGGCAGCGGCCACTACTCCGGGCTGGCGCATTGCGCTGGATCACCACGACGGCGGCTATGCCAGGTTCAGTCCGGCACTCTGGCAATGGGTGCAGGCATTCAGTGCCGAAACCGGCTTGCCGCTGGAACCCATCTACAGTGGCAAGGCGATGTGGGGGCTGTTTCGCGAACTGGCGGCAGGCCGCATTGCGCGCGGCAGCAAGATCATCTTCATCCACACCGGTGGCTTGCAGGGGCTGGCGGGCCTGCAGGAGCAGGGCCGCCTGTCACCCCGGCCGGGGCGCTAGTCAGGCAGGTTGAGGGGCTCGGGGTCGGCAAACCAGGGACCTTGACCGGCATGCACGCCTAGGTGTCGCAGCATCTTCCACTCGTCGCCACTCTCCACCCCCACCGCGATGACCCGGGTCTGGGTATTGGCACAGCCCCCCACCAGACTGCGTACCGCCATCTGGTTGACCTGGCGCAGGTGGATCTCCCGCACCAGGCTGGGGTGCAGCTTGAGGAAGTGGATCTCGAACTCCTTGATGTACTGGGTGCTCACCACGTCCTGGCCCGCATGATCGATGGCCAGCCTGCACCCCAGCATGCGCATCGCCCGAAGCGGCCGCTTGAGGGCCTCGTAGTGGCGGGTCACCTGAGACTCCGACAACTGCAGGATCAACCCCTCGTTGGTACTGCGCGGCAACTGGAACAGCTCGAAGAAGAGCTCGCGCTGGAACTCGCGGGTGAGCAGGTTCTGGGCGCACAGAGAGAGGCTGATGGGGCAGCTCGATGCCGGTCGCTGGCGCAGCAGTCGCAAGGCTCGGGCCACCACCAGCCTGTCCAGCGGCAGCAGCAGACCGGCCTTCTCCGCCATGGGCATGAAGACCCCCGCCTGCAGCTCCCGGCCCTGCTCGTCGTGAAGGCGGATGAGCAGCTCCTGCTGCAACACCACCTGATCCCGCTCCTGCTGCACTGGCTGGACGTAGAAGTCGATGCCCTGCTCCTCGATGCGACGGCTGATCAGGGTGCGCCAGCGCACCGTTCCCTTGCTGCTCGCCTCCTCGTTGAGGGATTTCTCGAACAAGAACCAGCCGCTGTGTCCTTGCAGGCGTGCGCTCTTGAGCGCCAGCTCTGCCTCTTCCTGCACCTTGAGCAGGGAATCCTGTGCCTGATAGCAGACCGCACCGAGATAGACGGCGGTGTCGGCATTGACCGCTTCGGGCCAGTGCAGCCGCTGCAGACTCTTGAGCAACTGGCTGGCACCGTCCACCATCTCGCTCTCTGACATGTTTGGCAGCAGCACGGCAAAGACCTGACCGGCATAGCGCGCCTGCAGGGCTCCGCTGTGCTTGCGCACGAAGGCGGCGATGGTGGCGCTCGCCTCCATCAGGAGTTCCTGGCTCGGGCGCCCGCTCAGCTCGGGATCCAGCTCCTCCAGACCGGCCAACTCGATCAGCAGCACACCGCCGCTGATCACGCTTGCCTCCATGATGGCGCTCTCCAGCCGGTTGTCGAAGAAGAGGCGGTTGCCGATGCCCGTCGTCTTGTCGACGAAGGCGTTGCTGCGGATGAAGTTGTCGAAGCGGCTACGCTCCTTGCGGGCGTCGGCCAGCTCGGTCAGCAGATGGGTGAGGGCCTGACTGGCCGAGACAGGCCACTCTTCGGCAGGATCATGGGCCAGCTTGGTCAGCTTGCCATCCAGGATCAGCTGGGCACGCTCCGCCAGCAGCTCGGCACCGCGCAACTGCTGACGCAGCCAGCGGATGGAGTACCAGAGCCCGAACACCACGATGAAGATACCCAGAGAGATGCCGAACATCGCCTTCATGGAGTACTCGAACTCCTTGAACGGCCTGTCCAGTTTGAAGTCGGCCCGCATCCCGGCCTGATTGGGGATCGCCTCGCTGTAGGCGATCAGCAGGCTCTCGTCCGTCTGCTGCTGCACATCGCGAAACCAGTAGACCCGCTGCTTGTCCTGACGGATCTCCAGCTCCACCACATGGGAGGCCCGCAACAGGGAGGGCAGCCACCGGGCAAGGGCTTGCTGGTCATCGGTCACCCCCAGTTGCTTGTCGATGATCTCCACCAGGGAGTCTACCCGGTTCTGCTGCAGCTCCATTCCCATCTGGCGGAAACTGAAGACCCCGCCAAGCATCACCATGGCCATGGCCGAGATCACGCACAGCGTAATAAAAGAGACGAGTTGAGTGGTCAGTTTCATGTGCCTTTCCGTAGCCGACAGCATCCATAGGGCATCATGGTATCAGCCCAGACCAAACGCCGCCTATGGATGAAGATCCCGCTTCTGCAAATAAGCGGGCGGCTGCGTCATGCGGCGCCGTTGTGCGGGCCACAAAAGAGGCATCAAGGGAGAGAGCGAGGGGACACAGGCTGAGGAGCGGACAGAAAAATGGTCCCACAACGGGGACCAAAAGAAACACTCATATCAAAACTAACACTCTGTGCTACTGACAAAAATAGATACAGGAGTATTGAACACACGGTGAGTCAAACCGCACCGCTACTTTAGCCACTTCAGATAAGCTGGACAATTGTCATTTATGACAGGTCAGCGATTGAATCTTGTTCAGGTGTGTAGCCATATCCTTTATTTATCAATTAATTATCGTTTTTGTTCCAAGTGTGACCAACTTGGCTCAAATCGATGCAGCTAATGCTATGATGCTTGAGTCTCAATCGGGTTGTTTCATTTCATGGAAGAAGGATGCTCACCATGTCAGCACGATCTCCGCTATGGATTCCTCTGGCCCTCTTCTGTGTGCCCCCGCTGCTGATGCTGTTGCTCACTCCCCTGTTGAGCGACAAGCTGGCTCACCACCTGCTGCAGACAAAGGAAAGGGCTCTGCTCGACTACCAGCAGGAGCGCAACCTGCTCCTGGATCACGATGTCCCCGCCCAACTCGCCCACTTTGCCTTCGATTGCGGCCCCACAGACATGGCGCTGCTGCGCTCACCCCAGTATTACAACCGCCATATTCGCCTGGCCGGCCTGCAGCTTGCCAACGGGAGCGGCTGCTCCACCCTGGGCCCCGCGCTGCCCCAGCTTGCCGACGCCGGCATGCCGGTCTCCCCTGATTTTCACCTCTCCAGCACGGCCCCCATGTTCGATACCGAACGCGAAACCCTGGTCTATGCGAGACGCAACGGCAATCTGGCCTATTGGGTGCTCGACAGCAGCTGGAGCCATGAGCTGCTGCGCACCCCCTGCAACGACTGTTTCTATCTGGAGTTCAACCACAAGCACCCGGCCCAGTTCGGGCTCTTTTTCCCCCGTGGCAACAAGCACATTCGAGAAGAAGCACACCCGATGCGGCTGCTCAGTTTCGACCCCCAGCATCAGGTGGAGCAGACCCTCTGGGCTGGCGAGGCACTGAAACGCTACGCCCGCTCACAGATACACCGCTATGGCCTCTGGTCGGCCGGGGCGCTGGGGGCGCTGCTGGCTGCCCTCTACTGGAGCCTTAGAAACTACCGGCGCTCCCTCAAAGGATTGCTGCAAAGAGGGCTGGCTCGGCGGGAGTTCATCCCCTTCTATCAGCCCATAGTGGACAGCAGAAACCGAAGGGTGGTGGGATTCGAGGCCTTGCTGCGCTGGCAGCGAGGACGGGATCTGGTGTCGCCAGGCACCTTCATCGCCTATGCGGAGGAGCAGGGGCTGATCCTGCCGATGACGGATCAACTGCTGGAGCGCATCCTGGCGGATCTCCCCGTCCTGGCCCCGCACCAGTGGGTCAGCGTCAATCTGGTGGCGGGCCATATCGAGCAGCCTCGTCTGCGCACCCAGTTGCAGCGCCATGGCTGGCCCTCGCCGGCCCGCCTCACCTTCGAACTCACCGAGCGGGATCCCATCAAGCACATCCAGGGGGCCATGGCGGAGATCGCAGCCCTGCAGGAGAGGGGCTATCACTTCAAGCTGGATGACTTCGGTACCGGCTATGGCGGCTTTGCCTACCTGCAACGGCTCGGCATTCGCCAGATCAAGATCGACAAGATGTTCGTGGATACCATAGGCACGGACGACCTCAAGCGCAGCGTGCTGGATGCCACCATCGCCTTCGGCCTCAAATCGGGCATGGAGATGATCGCCGAAGGGGTCGAAACCCAGGAGCAGGTGGATTATCTGTATCGCCACGGAGTCCATCTGATCCAGGGCTACGTCTATGCCAAGCCCATGCCCCTGAGCAAACTGAAGATCTGGCTGATGGCATGGCAAGAGGGCGAGACAACCAGCCCCTCCAACCCGCACTGAGGCGGTATCTGCCCCGCCTCTCACCCTTTGCAACAAAATGATGCTCCGCATGAGGAGCATCTCCCCTTATCATGGGTCTGTGCACCTTGGGTGCACCAAGTCGCTCCATACCCCGTCGGCCGAGGCCGCCCCGAGATGAGAACCACTGCCTATGAAGTCTTTTATCCGACAAGAGATTGCTCTGCCTGCCGGTCTGCTGACCCTGCTCTTCTTCAAAACCCTGGGGAGCGACCTGCTGGCAGAGACAACCCCCCTTGCGGTCTACCTGCCGGTGTCGCTGGCCCTGCTTGCCATCGTGACCTGGGCCATCTTCTCCGTCGTGCGTCACTCTGACGCCCTCGCCATCAAGCTCGGGGAACCCTTCGGAACCCTGATCCTGACCCTCTCGGTCATCTCCCTGGAAGTGGTGATGATCTCCTCCGTCATGCTGACCGGCGATCCCAATCCCACCATGGCACGGGACACCATGTTCGCGGTGGTGATGCTGGTCACCAACGGTCTGGTGGGCTTCACCCTGCTGTTTGGCGGCTGGCGCTATCACACCCAGAACTTCAATCTGGACGGGGTCAAATCCTATCTGGTGGCCATCATTCCCCTGGCACTGCTCTGTCTGGTTCTGCCGAACTTCACCCAGGGCGGCACTCTGGGCAGCCTCTCCAAGGCCATGTCATGGATGCTGATCATCATCTCCATCCTGCTCTATGGTGTCTTCCTGCTGATCCAGACCCGCAGCCACAGCCACTTCTTCGTCGACAGCGATCACGAGGATCTCGAGGATCACCACGGCCCGCTGCAGAGCAACGTCTATCACACCCTCTTGCTGCTCGCCTACCTGGTGGTGGTGATCCTGCTGGCCAAGACCCTGGCCATCCCCATCAACTACGGGGTACACGTGATGGAAGCCCCGATGGCACTGGGTGGCTTCATCGTCGCCTGTATCGTGCTCGCCCCCGAAGCGGTCGGCGCCATCAAGGCGGCCTTCAACAACCAGTTGCAGCGGGCCATGAATCTCTACTTCGGCTCCGTGCTGGCCACCATCGCCCTCACGGTACCCTCCGTGCTCTTCATCGGCTCCCTGATGGGGCAGGAAGTGCGCCTGGGCCTCTCCCCTGCCGACATGGTGCTGCTCATCACCACCCTCATGGTATGTAAAGTGACCTTCAGCAGCGGCCGCACCCACGCCCTGCACGGCGCCACCCATCTTGTGCTGTTTGTCGTTTACCTGTTCCTGATGTTTGAACACGGATAAGGCTGCCAGCACTCACCCCAGTGCTGTTCGTGGTTTATCTGTTCCGGATGTTTGAACACGGATAAAGCCGCCGCCTCTGTCTGCTGCCACTCTGCGCAGCGCACTTCCGATGGCCCCGACGCGAGGCGCGGGAGACGAAAATGAAAAGACCGCCCCATGGGCGGTCTTTTTTATGGTTGCTCAGGCTCCAATTCAGAGGCTGGGCAGGGTCCCTGCCGGGATCAGGTCGTTGTAGCTGGCACGGCCCAGCAGGGCGGCGGCCGCCTCGATGTCCGGTGCAAAGTACCTGTCCTTGTCATAGAAGCTGACCTCTTCCCGCAGACGGCCCTTGGCCAGCTCGATGAGCTCGGTGGAGCGCAGGGGAGCGCGGAAGTCGAGCCCCTGGGCCGCTGCCAGCAGTTCCACCGCCAGGATGCCGCGGGTGTTCTCGGCCATGTCCGCCAGCCGGCGACCGGCGAAGGTGGCCATGGAGACGTGGTCCTCCTGGTTGGCCGAGGTGGGCAGGCTGTCCACCGAGGCCGGATGGGCCAGGGTCTTGTTCTCGGAGGCCAGGGCCGCCGAGGTGACCTGGGCGATCATGAAACCGGAGTTCACCCCGCCGTTGTTCACCAGGAAGGCCGGCAGGCCGGACATGCGTGAGTCGATCAGCAGCGCCATACGCCGCTCGGACAGCGACCCGATCTCGGCGATGGCCAGGGCCAGGTTGTCGGCTGCAAAGGCCACGGGTTCTGCGTGGAAGTTGCCGCCGGAGATGATCTCCTCATCCTCGGCAAACACCAGGGGGTTGTCGGAGACCGCATTCGCCTCGCACACCAGCACCTCGGCGGCCTGGCGGATTTGGGTCAGGCAGGCGCCCATCACCTGGGGCTGACAGCGCAGGGAGTAAGGATCCTGCACCTTCTCGCAGTTGTGGTGGGACATGCCGATCTCGCTGCCGTCCACCAGCAGGTGGCGGTAGCAGGCGGCCGCATCGATCTGGCCGCGCTGACCGCGCACCTCGTGGATGCGGGCATCGAACGGCCGGCGGCTGCCGAGGGCCGCTTCAACGCTCATGGCACCGATGGTGATGGCGCCGGCGTAGAGATCCTCGGCATGGAACAGCCCTTCCAGCGCGAAGGCGGTGCTCGCCTGGGTGCCGTTGAGCAGGGCCAGCCCCTCTTTCGGCGCCAGGGCGATGGGCTCCAATCCTGCAATCTTCAGGGCAGTGGCGGCGTCGATCAGCTCGCCCTTGTGACGGGCCCTGCCTTCACCGATCAGCAGGCAGCTCATGTGGGCCAGGGGCGCCAGATCGCCGGAAGCGCCGACGGAGCCCTTCTTCGGCACCACGGGGTAGACCTCGGCGTTGATAAGGGTCATCAGGGCCTCGAGCACCGTCAGCCGGATGCCGGAGAAGCCACGGGCGAGCGAGTTGACCTTGAGCACCATCATCAACCGCACGGTGGCGTCATCCATGTACTCGCCAATCCCTGCCGCATGAGAGAGCACGATGGAGCGTTGCAGCTCGTCCAGCTGCTCCACCGGAATGCGGGTGTTGGCCAGCAGGCCAAAGCCGGTGTTGATGCCGTAGACCACCCGGTTTTGCTCGATCACTTTGGTGACCACGGCGGCGGAGGCGTGGATCCCCGCCAGGGCAGCCGGATCCAGGCTGACGTGTACCGGCTCGCGGCTGACACGACGCAGGGTGGCGAGGCAGAGTTTGCCCGGTTGCAGATTGAGTTCGAACATCTTATTTCACCCCTTTGCCGGTGGCGTCGATCATCGGCAGATCCAGTTTCGCATCAACGGCACAGTTGATGGCAATCTCGTAGCCGGCGTCGGCGTGACGCATCACCCCGGTGGCCGGGTCGTTGCGCAGCACGCGGCCGACCCGCTTGGCGGCATCGTCGGTGCCGTCACAGACGATCACCACGCCGGAGTGCTGGGAGAAGCCCATGCCGACCCCGCCACCGTGGTGCAGGGAGACCCAGGTCGCACCGCCGGCGGTGTTGAGCAGGGCATTGAGCAGCGGCCAGTCGGAAACGGCGTCGGAGCCATCCATCATGGATTCGGTCTCGCGGTTCGGGCTCGCCACCGAGCCGGAGTCCAGGTGGTCACGGCCGATGACGACCGGAGCCTTCAGCTCGCCATTCTTCACCATCTCGTTGAAGGCCAGGCCCAGACGCACCCGATCCTTGACGCCAACCCAGCAGATCCGCGCCGGCAGGCCCTGGAAGGCGATGCGCTCGCGGGCCATGTCGAGCCAGTTGTGCAGGTGGGGATCGTCCGGGATCAGCTCTTTTACCTTCTGGTCGGTCTTGTAGATGTCTTCCGGGTCGCCGGAGAGCGCTACCCAGCGGAACGGGCCAATGCCCTCGCAGAACAGCGGGCGGATGTAGGCCGGCACGAAGCCCGGGAAGTCGAAGGCATTCTTGACCCCCTCTTCCAGCGCCATCTGGCGGATGTTGTTGCCGTAATCGAGCGTGGCGGCGCCGCGGGATTGCAGGGTCAGCATGGCTTCGACCTGACGGGCCATGGAGCGGCGAGCCGCCACGTTGACCTCGTCCGGTGCGCTCTTTTGCAGATCGCGCCATTGGGCCACGCTCCAGCCCTGGGGCAGGTAGCCGTGTACCGGGTCATGGGCGGAGGTCTGGTCGGTCACCACGTCCGGCGTGATGCCGCGAGCCACCAGCTCGGCGAAGACGTCGGCGGCGTTGCCGAGCAGGCCGACGGAGACGGCGGTACCGCTGCGTTTGGCCTCCTCGACCATGGCCAGCGCCTCATCCAGGCTGTGGGCCTTCTTGTCGACGTAGCGGGTACGCAGACGGAAATCGATACGGGTCTCGTCGCACTCCACGGCGATCATGGAGAAACCGGCCATGGTGGCGGCAAGGGGCTGGGCACCGCCCATGCCACCCAGGCCCCCGGTCAGGATCCAGCGGCCTTTGGGTTCACCGTTGAAGTGCTGGTTGGCCACCGCGAAGAAGGTCTCGTAGGTGCCCTGCACGATGCCCTGGGTGCCGATGTAGATCCAGGAGCCGGCGGTCATCTGGCCATACATCATCAAACCCTTCTTGTCGAGCTCGTTGAAGTGCTCCCAATTGGCCCAGTGGGGCACTAGGTTGGAGTTGGCGATGAGCACCCGCGGCGCATCCTTGTGGGTCTGGAACACCCCGACCGGCTTGCCGGATTGCACCAGCAGGGTCTGATCGTCCTCGAGCCGGGTCAGCACCTCGACGATCTTGTCATAGCAGGCCCAGTTGCGGGCGGCGCGGCCGATGCCGCCGTACACCACCAGGGACTGGGGATGCTCGGCAACATCCGGATCCAGATTGTTCATCAGCATCCGCAGTGGCGCTTCGGTGAGCCAGCTCTTGGCTGTCAGCTGGGTGCCGTGGGGAGCACGGATCACGCGGCTCGGATCGTGGCGGGGATCCTCGTGTTGTACAGACATAGACACTCCTTGTTTAGCGATGCAGTCAGGCGGCGCGGTGCGCCACTACTTGGTCAACTGGTGAACCAGGCGCGCAGCCACGCGGGCACTGCGGTTGTCCTGATCCAGGTTCGGGTTGTACTCGGCCAGATCGGCGAGCCTGAGCTTGCCGCTGGCCCGGATATGGGCGATGAGCGGTTCGATGACCGCCAGCTCCACGCCGCGAGCAGCGGGAGCGCTCACTCCCGGCATCACCGCCGCCGGCAGCACGTCGAGATCGATGGTGAGATAGAGGTGGTCGCAACGGGCGATGAAGGCATCCAGCCCGCCTAGCAAGGCTGGCAGCTCGGTCTGCGTCATCGCCTCGTCCAGCACGTGCCAAACTCCCAGCGCCTCGGCGCGGGCAAAGAGCGCCGCGGTATTAGCGGTTTCGGCCACCCCGAGACAGGCATAGTGAAAGGGGGTGCCCTGGGCGGCGCACTGCTCGGCAATCTGGAAGAAGGGGGTGCCCGAGCTCGCCTGCTCCTGTTTCATGCGCAGATCGAAGTGGGCGTCGAAATTGATGATCCCGACCCGCCCTTCGCCGCCAAGATGACGGTTCAGGCCGCTCCAGCTGCCGAACGCCACCTCGTGGCCGCCTCCCAGCACCAGGGGGAAGTGCCCCTGATCCAGCGCACTCGCGACCCGCTCGGCCAAGCGCCCGTGGGCGGCATCGAGATCGCCGTCCTCACAGGCCAGATCCCCGCCGTCATAGACGGGGGCGCCCAGATGCCAGGCCGTGTTGGCCAGCAGCTTGCGCACCGCCAGCGGTGCACCGGCCGCGCCTACTCGTCCCTTGTTGCGGCGGACCCCTTCGTCACAGGCAAAGCCGAGCAGCACCACGCCGGGTTCGCGATTCTCCTGCCAGGGTTGCACCCTATCGTGCCAGCGCAGAGCCAGCTCGCCGTCTTCGGGATCCTGACGCCCCTGCCAGACCGACATGTCGATCCCGTTGAACTTATCCATGAAGGGTCTCCTCCCCGTTGACCACACGGCTCACCAGCTGATCGACGCCGATGAGGTAGCTGAGCTCGGCCGGATGGCCGCAGTTCCAGACAAGGAAATCCGCCAGCATGCCGATCTTGAGCTGCCCCAGCCGTTCCTGCTCGCCAAGCGCCCTAGCGGCGTGGCGGGTCACCCCGGCCATGGCCTCCACCGGAGTCAGGCCAAACAGGGTGCAAGCCATGTTCATAGCCATGCGCAGGGAGACGATGGGGGCCGTGCCTGGGTTGATGTCGGAAGAGACAGCCATGGGTACCCCCGCCTTGCGCAAGGCGGCGATCGGGGGCAGCTTGGTCTCCTTGAGGAAATAGAAAGCGGTCGGCAGCAGGGTGGCGACCACGCCACGGTGGGCCAGCGCCTGGATCCCGTCCTGATCCAGATATTCCAGATGATCCACCGAGAGGGCACCGAAGTGGGCGGCGAGCGTGCTGCCCCCCAGGTTGGAGAGCTGATCCATGTGTCCTTTCACCGCGAGGTTGTACTGATCCGCTGCCAGATAGACCTGCTCGGTCTGGGCAAGGGAGAAGCCGATGTGCTCGCAGAAGACATCCACCGCATCCGCCAGACCTGCCTCGGCCGCCGCCGGGATGATCTCCTGGCAGATGGTCTCGACCCAGGAGTCGGGATCGTCGCGATACTCCGGCGGCACCGCATGGGCCGCCAGCAGCGTGGTCTTGACCCGGATGGGCTGCGTCTCTCCCAGACGACGGGCCACCCGCAACATCTTGAGCTCGTCTTCCAGGGTGAGGCCGTAGCCGGACTTGATTTCGACTGTGGTGACCCCTTCCCGGATCAGGGACTTGATCCGCGGCAACGCCAGCTCATAGAGCCGCTCCTCGCTGGCTGCCCGGGTGGCGCGCACCGTGCTGATGATACCGCCCCCCTTGCGGGCAATCTCCGCATAGGGGACTCCCTTCTGGCGAAGTTCGAACTCTTCGGCGCGGCTGCCGGCGAAGATGAGGTGGGTGTGACAATCGATAAGACCGGGGGTGACCAGCTTCCCCTTCATGTCCTGCCAGGAGGCGGCATAGGGGCCCTTGAGATCCTGCATGGGGACCAGAGCGTGGATCTTGCCATCCCGCACGCCAAGGGCATGGGGCTCCAGCAGGCCGTAGTCCGCCAGATCGGGGCGCAGGGTGGCGGGTGTCACGTTGAGCCAGACCCGCTCGCAGTTCAACAGTTCCTTGTTCATACCGACCTCTAAATGTATATACAATAATTTATAGCCGATCTCTGAAAAGAAAGGAAGGATCAAGTTCACATCTTGATAACAGCGGCTTTATTAGAGTGTAAGCACAAAAAAGCCCACCGAGAGGTGGGCTTTTAAATGCTTAATTTGTATATACAATTATGCGAGGCGCGTCTTGGAGCTCAGCTTGTAGCGGGAACCCGGCGACAACAATCTGGCATAGGAGACCAGACAACCGTCTGACCAGGTGCGCCGGTGCAGCAGCAGGCAGGGGGTGTCGACCCTCACTTGCAGCAGTCCAGCTTCACCAGCACTCGGCAACACGGCTTCTACCACGTGCTCCATCTCGGAGAGGGGGCAGATCTCCATCAGATAGCTGTTTGGCGTCTGCTGGGTGAAATCCTGCTCGCCATAGCCGGGCAGTCGCTCGGCATCGACGAAGCGCTCCTCCAGTTGCAGCGGCTCCCCATCGGCCTGATGGACGATGAGGCTGTGAAAGGTGGGCGCCCCGACCCGCAGGCCCAGACGCACCGCCACTTTCTCGTCGGCGGCCTGACGTTGCAGCCGGATCACCCGCGCGCTGTACTCGCTGCCCCGCTCGGCGATCTCGTCTGCAATATTGCGAATCGCCAGGAGCGGCGACTCGGTACGCCTGTCGGCCACGAAACTGCCGGATCCGGCGGTGCGCACCAGCCAGCCTTCGGCCACCAGCTCACGCAGCGCCTTGTTCACCGTCATGCGGCTCACGGCAAACTGCTCGCACAGGGCGGCCTCGGTCGGGATCCGGTCGCCCGCCTGATAGTGGCGTTCGCGGATCCCGTCCAGGATGTGCTGCTTTATCTGAAGGTAGAGCGCAGGAGCCACCGGATGGTCCTCAGCGGCGACGATGGGGCGGACGCATGTCCGGCCAGGCGCGATAGACGTCCGGGATCTGGTCAGGGCCGCTGATGCAGAGATCGAGATCGTGCAGCAGGCCATCCTTGATGCCGTAGATCCAGCCGTGCACCGCCAGCTCCTGCCCCTTGCGCCAGGCATTCTGGATGATGGTGGTGTGACAGACGTTGGCGACCTGCTCGGCCACGTTCAGCTCGCACAGGTAGTCGAAGCGCTCGTGCTCATCCTCGATGGCTTCGAGCTGTTCGCCGTATTTGAAGTAGACGTCCTTGATGTTGCGCAGCCAGTTGTCGATGAGACCCAGCTCCTGGTTCTGCATCGCAGCCTTGACCCCACCGCAGCCATAGTGGCCGCAGACGATGATGTGCTTCACCTTGAGCACCTCCACCGCGTATTGCAGCACCGAGAGGCAGTTGAAGTCGGTGTGCACCACCAGGTTGGCGACGTTGCGGTGGACAAAGACGTCCCCCGGCAAGAGCCCCATCAGCTGGTTGGCGGGAACCCGGCTGTCGGAACAGCCGATCCAGAGGTACTCGGGTGCCTGCTGGGCGGACAGGGTAGCGAAGAAATTGGGATCCTCGGCCTTGATCCGTTCCGCCCACTCGCGGTTGTTGGTAAACAAGTCGTTCAACAGTTTCACTTCTGCTCTCCCTACTGTGGCAATGGCGGCAACATACCATACACAAGGGTAACCAAGGCAAGGCCGACCAGATCCCCGCAAAACAAAAACAGGGCCATCAGGCCCTGCTTCTTACCGGAGGAGGCCGTCAGGCATCCATGGCATCTTTCAGCTTCTTGAGCGCGTTTTTCTCAAGCTGGCGCACCCGCTCGGCCGAGACGCCGTAAGTATCGGCCAGCTCCTGCAGGGTGGTCTTGCTCTCGTCATCGAGCCAGCGGGCACGGATGATGTGCTGGCTGCGCTCGTCCAGGGTCGCCATGGCCGCACTCAGACGACGGGTGGCATGGCTGTCCCAGTTGTCGTTCTCGATGTTCGCGGCGAGATCGGAAGATTTGTCTTCCAGATAGTGCACCGGCGCGAAGCCACCCTCGTCTTCATCGTCACCGACCAGATCGAAAGCCTGATCGTAATTGCTCATGCGCGCTTCCATCTCGGTGACGTCGGCAGCGGATACCCCGAGGTCGGCAGCCACGGCCTGCACCTCTTCGTGGTTCAGCCAGCCCAGACGCTTTTTTGACTTGCGCAGGTTGAAGAACAGCTTGCGCTGGGCCTTGGTGGTCGCCACCTTGACCATGCGCCAGTTGCGCAACACATATTCGTGGATTTCGGCCTTGATCCAGTGTACGGCGAAGGAGACCAGACGCACGCCCACGCTCGGGTCGAAGCGTTTGACGGCTTTCATCAGGCCGATGTTGCCTTCCTGCACCAGATCGGCCTGAGGCAGGCCATAGCCGGAGTAGCTCTTGGCCACGTGAACGACAAAACGCAGGTGCGACATAACGAGCTGGCGTGCAGCTTCGAGATCGCCATCCTGCTGCAGACGCATCGCCAGTTCGCGCTCTTCCTCTGCGCTCAGCACAGGGATCGAGTTGACGGCCTGGATATAGCCTTCCAGACTACCTTGCGGAATCAGAGCCATAGTGCGTTGCAATGAAGTTCCCATGTTCTACCTCTTACTTTTCAATCGAATCAGTCTAACACCCTGAGAAGACGTGTCTACCGACCAGGTATCATTCTGCGTGCTGCATCATACATCACCCCAGCATGAACCCGGCCTATCTTAGGCTGACGGCATGAATCATAAATGAACAGTCAAAAAAAAGGGGTCACAGTAAAGGACCCCTGAAAAGTAGCATGCTAAGTCCATTGTTGCGGAGCTCGCAACCTTCACATGCTTGCCAAGTCAGACGAGCAAGGCATAGGGGCCATACCCGTATTCATTCTGCTGCAGTCAATAGACCATTGATAAATCAAAAGGTTCAGAGGATCCACATATGATCCTCGGCGCAGACACCATTCAGATTACTCTGAGAAAGTGGCCCGTGCCAGAAACGGGCCACTCTTTTACTTGATCCAGTTCGCAAAATCCAGCGCTTTAAAATGCTGACAAATTAATCAGGACGGTTCTATGTCGCGAATGTGTCTGTGTACCGAGAACCAGGAGGCGATCAACCCCAGCAGGGCGCCCAGCAGTATGAGATTGAAGCCGTCGAACGCCCCCATCCCCACCAGACGGAAGTTGCTGTTGTAGAGCCCCGCCAGCTCCTTCACCACCCCCTCGCTCCAGATCACCATCACCTCGGTCAGCCACCAGGCCAGCATGCCGCCAATGACCCCGAACCAGATGCCCGTATAGAGGAAGGGACGGTGGATGAAGGCATCGGTCGCTCCCACCAGCTTGAGCACTTCAATCTCGGAACGCTGGTTCAGGATATTCAGGCGCAGGGTGTTGCCCACGATCAGCAACACGGCGGAGAGCAGCAACACCGCGATACCTGTAATGGTGTGGCGCAGCAGGTTCATGATCCCCTGCAACCGGGTCAACCACTGCAGATCCAGCTTGCCCTGCTCGATACCGGGCTCGTTCTCTAGCTTGGCGAGCAGCTCGGCGGCCCCTTCGGGATTCTGCCAGCGCGGATCCGGGATCACGCTCAGCACCGGCGGCAGCGGGTTGCTGTCCAGATAATCCAGGGCATCACCGAAACCGGAGATCTCCCGAAATTCCCTGAGCGCCTCGTCACGGTTCATATAAGTGACGGACTCCACTTCCGGATAGAGCAGGATCCGCTGCTTCATGTCGAGGATGCTCTGCTCCGGCAGATCCTTGCGCAGATAGAGGGAGATCTGGGAGCTGGTCTGCCAGCTCCCCTCTACCACTTCGGCATTCTTCAGCAATACGTGGAAACAGGAAGGCAGCGCCAGACTCACGCCAAGCACTGCCAGGGTCATCAGGGAGGCGAGCGGGTTGCGCCACAGCTCACCCAGGCTGGCAAAGGCCTGACGCACATGATCCACCCCATACATCATCAAACGACGCAACGGCGGCTGTTTATGACGAACAATAGCCATCAGCGATCCTCCCCGGACGAATACATGCGACCCGCCTTGAGGGTCAGGGTGCGGTAGCGCATCCGGGCGATCAGCCCCAGATCGTGAGTGGCAATCAGCACGGAGACGCCGAAGCGGTTGAACTCCTCGAACAGGCGCATGATGTCCATGGAAAGCTGGGGATCCAGATTGCCGGTCGGCTCATCAGCCAACAGCAGGGGCGGCTTGTTGACGATGGCGCGGGCGATGCCGACCCGCTGCTGCTCACCGCCGGAGAGCATGCGCGGCTGGTAGCGCTCCTTGCCGAGCAGCCCGACCTTGTCCAGCGCCGCCGCCACCCGCTTGTTGATGTCCCCATGGCTGTAGCCATCGATCACCAGGGGCAGGGCGACGTTGTCGAACACGGTACGATCCATCAACAGACGGTGATCCTGGAAGATCATGCCGATCTGGCGGCGCACGTAGGGGATCTGACTGCGCTGGATGTGGCTGACGTCATCACCGTGGAAGAAAACGCGGCCGTCGGTCGGTCGTTCCATCACGCTGATGAGCTTGAGGAGGGTACTCTTGCCCGCCCCCGAATGGCCGGTCAGGAAGGCCATCTCCCCCTTGCGCAGGTGAAAACTGACCTTTTGCAGCGCTTGATGACCGCCACTGTAGACCTTGCTGACCTTGTCAAAACGAATCATAACGGTTCCCTGAGATTGACAAACCCCGACCGGGATAAAGCATGGGGCGCTCACTCGCCCGTACCGGCACAACACCTGGATGACAACACCGCTCACAACCATGCCGCGTGTCATCCTTGCCCGGATGAGCCATGCCTGCGCCCTCATAGTGACATACCCCGACCGGAGTCGGGGTATGGAACACGTGCTCGTCACGGCCGGGCCGACTCATGTCAGCCGGATTTATTCTTCGCGGCTGAAGAGTGCCTCGATGAAGTCGTTGGCGACGAACGGGCGCAGATCGTCGATCCCCTCGCCCACCCCGATGTAGCGGATCGGGATCTGGAACTTGTCGGCAACCGCGAAGATGACACCACCCTTGGCAGTGCCGTCCAGCTTGGTGAGGGTGATGCCGGTCAGGCCCACCGCCTCGCTGAACAGCTTGGCCTGGCTCAATGCGTTCTGGCCGGTGCCTGCGTCCAGAGTCAGCATGATCTCGTGGGGTGCCGCATCGTCCAGCTTCTTCATCACCCGCACCACCTTCTTGAGCTCCTCCATCAGGTTGCTCTTGTTCTGCAGGCGGCCGGCGGTATCGGCGATCAGCACGTCAGCCCCGCGGGAGCGGGCAGCCTCGATGGCGTCATAGATGACGGAGGCGGAGTCGGCACCGGTGTGTTGGGCAATCACCGGAATGTTGTTGCGCTGACCCCACACCTGCAGCTGCTCGACCGCAGCGGCACGGAAGGTATCGCCAGCGGCCAGCATCACGCTCTTGCCCTCGGCCTGGAACTGTTTGGCCAGCTTGCCGATGGTGGTGGTCTTGCCGACGCCGTTCACGCCGACCATCAGGATGACGTAAGGCTTCTTGCTGGTGTCGATCACCAGGGGCTGCTCGACCTTGGTCAGCATCTCGCCCATGTCCTGTTTGAGCAGACCGTAGAGCGCCTCGGCGTCCTTGAGCTGCTTGCGGTCCGCGTGCTGTACCAGCCCCTCGATGATGCGGGTGGTGGTGTCGACGCCAAGATCGGCGGTCAGCAGCTGGGTCTCCAGCTCTTCGAACAGATCGTCATCGATCTTCTTGCCGCTGAACAGGCCGAAGAAACCGGAACCGATATTCTCCCTGGTACGCACCAGGCTGCGCTTGAGGCGGGCAAAGAAGCCCTCCCGCTGCGGCTTCTCCTGAGTGTCGTCGTCCACCTTGGCGGCAAGTGGCAGAGCGGCCAGCGCGGCGGCCTCAGCTTCCATCGCGGCGACCAGACGCAAATCTTCCGCTCGCTGGGCCTCTTTGGCGACACGGGCTTCCTCGGCAGCCTGAGCTTCGGCGGCAATACGGGCTTCTTCTGCGGCTCGAGCCTCGGCGGCAATACGGGCTTCTTCCGCGGCAAGGGCTTCGGCAGCGATGCGAGCCTCTTCCGCAGCGCGTGCCTCGGCAGCAATACGAGCTTCTTCCGCGACGCGAGCCTCGGCAGCAATACGAGCTTCTTCCGCGACGCGGGCCTCGGCGGCAATACGGGTCTCTTCTGCGGCGCGAGCCTCGGCGGCAATACGGGCTTCTTCTGCGGCGCGAGCCTCGGCGGCAACACGGGCCTCTTCTGCGGCGCGGGCCTCGGCAGCAATACGGGCCTCTTCTGCGGCGCGGGCTTCGGCAACGATGCGAGCCTCTTCCGCGGCGCGGGCTTCGGCAACGATGCGAGCCTCTTCCGCGGCGCGGGCCTCGGCGGCAATACGGGCTTCTTCTGCGGCGCGAGCTTCGGCGGCGACAATGGCTTCGTCTGAGACCTGAGCTTCGGTGGCGATCAAGGCCTCATTGACGATGACGGGCTCAAGCTCGCCCTCCGGCTCTTCCACAACCAGGGGGCCTTCGTCAGGGCCGCTCAGCAGCGCTTCGGGCTTGGCGGCGGGGGCATCAGCCGGGGCAACATCGGCGACAGGCGCGGGAACAGCGGCGGCCTCCGACTCGACTACCGCCGGGGTAGCGTCGGGCGCCTGCGATGGAACGGCCTCAGCCTCTTCTTTCTTGCGGCCGAAACCCAGCCAGGAAAACAAACCTTTTGCCATCTAAAAATACTCACATCAAAGGCTGACTGCTAAGATAGCCGTCCCTCGGCGGGTCGGCATAAAAATGAACCGCCTTATACTATCACTTTATTTTCTGACGACGAAACGCGATGCCCAGAGTGAAATCCAGCCGTAACAGCCCGAGCAAGAGCCCGGCCCCCCAGGGGCGAGCGGGCGTGGTACGAATCATCAGCGGCCAATGGAAGGGGCGCAAACTCCCCGTCAGGGATGTGGAAGGGCTCAGACCCACCACGGATCGCGTCAAGGAGACCATCTTCAACTGGCTGGCTCCCCACGTGCGCGGTACCCGCTGCCTGGATCTGTTCGCCGGCAGCGGCGGGCTGGGGCTGGAAGCCTTGTCCCGCTATGCCGAACAGGTCACCCTGATCGAGATGGACAGAGGCGCCGCCGACCAGCTCAAGAAGAACCTGACGACCCTGGGCAGCAGCCAGGGGCAGGTGATCCAGGCCGATGCCGTGAGCTGGCTGCAAGGCCCGGCCACCCCCTTCGACCTGGTCTTTCTGGACCCCCCGTTTCGTCGCGAGCTGCTGCCCCAGGTGTGCGAGCTGCTCGAGCAGCGCGGCTGGCTGGCATCCGATGCCCTCATCTATCTGGAGCGGGAAAAAGAGATGGCCGATCTGGCTCTGCCCGCCAACTGGAAACTACTCAAGGACAAGCAGGCTGGTCAGGTCTGCTATCAGCTCTATCTGCGGGACACCAAGCATGACGCTGCTGTTTAAAGGGGAGATGGGTACAGTCCCCTTCTCCGTCAATTTGGACAACGGCTCAAGGACAAGCAGGTCGATCACATCAGGTCTGCTATCAACTCTATGTACGGGAGGTAAACGATGAAGCGGGTGTTTAATCTGTTGGCGATGGGGGTGCTGCTGTTCTTCTGGTTCGGTGTGGCACTCGCCCTGCTGGGCACCCTGCCGGGCAAACTGAACGGCTTTCTGCCTGTGTGCGGCGTCATCGTGATATTGATGCACTGGGTACAGGCCAGCATGATCAAGGCGGCTTGCAAACCCTACTTCGCGGTCACTCGTCTCGAATTCACCCAGGTGCTGATCTTCGGGGTGTTCGGCATGATGGATATCCGCACCAAGCTGCAGGCCATCATAGACGCTAGGAAGAAGGGAGAGACCCCCCCCAGGGCCGACTAGGCCACCCCCGGCCCGACCAGAAGGAGTGATTCGTCACTCCTTCTGCGTTTTTCCGAGGCTGATTCCCAGCTTGATGGAGAGGGCGGCGAGCAGCAGCAGCATGGCAATGAGGGAGAAGAAGTTGCTGCCAAGCTCGGGGTACTGCACCTTGACCAGGGCAGAATGGCCGAACACGCCGATAAAGAAGCAGAGCAGGATGCAGCTGGGTGTGTTGCCCACCATGGGCTCATGGCGATAGTGCTGATAGAGCTGGCTGGCCGCCAGCAACAGGGCGATGAGGGGGTAGAAGGAGAAGGGGACGACCGACTCCATCAAGGCCGACAGGAAGGCATCGCCACAGATACCGATCAGCAGGGCCAGCACCAGGGGCTTCTTCGGAATCGCGTTCGGTTCATGCATGAGGCTGTCCATCCTTGCGTTATGTGAGAGATTCGTGGCGCTTGCGGTTCTGCACCTCGGCGCCCATGGCGATCATCCGCAGCTGGCTGATGGTCCGCTCCGACAGTGCCTTGCACTCTTCCGGGGTCATGTCGAGGGCGTCTGCACCGGCGCTGAAGACGATGGTCACCATGGCCTCCGCCTGGATATAGGCCTCTTCCCGTGGCGCCTGCGTGGTGGCTTCCAGATAATCGGTCAGCTCGGCGATGAAGTGCTGGATCTCCCGAGCCACCGCCTGACGGAATGCAGCCGAGGTGCCGGAGCGCTCGCGCAGCAGTAGCCGGAAGATGTTCGGGTTGTTTTCGACGAATTCCATGAAGGTCTGCACCGAGGTGCTGATGACGCTGCCACCACCGGCAATGCGCTGGCGCGCCTGGCGCATCAGTTGGCGCAGGGTCAGCCCTCCCTCGTCCACCAGCGTCAGCCCCAGCTCTTCCATGTCCCGAAAGTGGCGATAGAAGGAGGTCGGCGCTATGCCCGCCTCTCTGGCCACTTCCCGCAGGCTGAGGTTGGAGAAACTGCGGTTGGCGCAGAGTTGACTGAACGCCGCCTCGATCAGCGTACGCCGGGTTTTTTCTTTTTGTTGCGCGCGAATACCCACGAAAACAGTCACCTTGAGATTAGCGAGGCCAGATGATAACCCGAAGGCGGGGCCGGGATCAGGTTTGTCTCCGACTTTTTTACCATTGACCCGCATTCCGGCTCAATGGAGAATAGTGAACAGCTGTTCGCTGAAAGGAGCCGAGTGAAATGGACCGCCCCCCGATCATCATGACCAACACCCTGCTGTTCGCCCTCTCCGGGCTGACGGCACTGATAGCGGTCCCCTGGTATGGACTGAGCCAGGGCTACGACCTCTGGCAGTGGCTCTGCTTCCTGCTGCTGTTCTGCTATTGCGGCATCTCCATCACCGCCGGCTACCACAGGCTCTGGTCCCACAAGGCCTACAAGGCGCACCCGGCCCTGCAATGGCTCTTCGCCATCGGAGGCGCGCTCGCCCTGCAGAACTCGGCGCTGCACTGGTCCTCGGATCATCGCCGCCACCACCGCCACGTGGATGACAACCAGAAGGATCCCTACAGTGCGGGTCGCGGCTTCTGGTACTCCCACATCGGCTGGATGCTGCGGGAATACCAGCGCGACACCTACCACGACTACAGCAATGTGCGCGACCTGCAAAACAACCCCGTGGTCGCCTTCCAGCACAGGCACTATCTCGCCCTGGCTCTGGTCACCAACATCGGCATTCCGCTGCTGCTCGGCCTCCTGCACGGGGATTTGCTCGGCATGATGCTGCTGGCCGGGGTGCTGCGCATGGTGATGACCCATCACACCACCTTCTTCATCAACTCCCTGGCCCACATCTGGGGCAGCCAGCCGTTCACGGATCGCAACAGCGCCCGGGACAACGGCATCCTGGCCTTCTTCACCTTTGGCGAGGGCTATCACAACTTCCATCACCTGTTCGAGAACGACTACCGCAACGGCATTCAGTGGTGGCAGTTCGATCCCACCAAGTGGCTGATCCGCACCGCCGCCTGGTGCGGGCTCGCCAAAGACCTGAGATCCTGCCCGGAGGAACGCATCGAGCAGGCCAGGCTGGAGATGCAACTCAAGCGCGCCCAGGCCAGAGTGCACCAGCAGGACGACAGGGAACGCTGGCAGGCACTGCTGCAGGAGGAGTACGACAAGCTGAGCCTGCAGATCCAGCACTACTATGCCAGCCGCAAGTCACTGCTGGAGCAGCGCAAGCGCACAGCCCTCGCACGCTACGACAGGCTCAGGCTGCAACTGGAGTACCGCACAGTGCGAGACGGTTTCCTCGTTGCCAAGCGCAACTGGAGTCGTCTGCTGGCGGGCCTCGCCTGATCGCCGAGACATCACGCAAAAGACCGCCAGCAGGCGGTCTTTTTGATTGGGCAAGCAGACGGCGGGCATAAAAAATGGGGCAACATTCGCATGTCACCCCCTCGCAAATAGCATGTTCCATATTGGGCTCCCGCAACCACGGGGGTCTGTCTGGCATCACGGGTTTCCGCTCCCGATCCGCCTCGCCTGCCGGAGCAATCCGGTTGGCCCATTTCCCCTGTTGCCGTCACCCACACGGCAGACCAGCCGCCGTGTTTGTCCTTGCACTCGAGATACTACGCAGTTAAATAAAATAAAAAACCGTTCTACACGCACCTCTATGCAGTCGAGGAGCCTGGATTGTTACGGCGCCCTTAATATAAATCGATTAAAAACAATACGATGCAATCCAGTCCCGTTTTTGGATGGCAAACGTTATCCTCGAAGGCGCACAAGGCTTTGCGAGATCTCGCACAAGGCGGATCCCACTCACAACCAACGATGCAAAGGTAACCAATCGCTCAATTGCGCCAGCAGGCGCCGCCATGCAGAGGGGGACGCCGCCACCGGGTGCACGGCCTGCTGCAACCAGCCATCAATGAGTTGCTGCAACTCGTCGCACAACCTCGGGCTATGGAGGTGCAGCATCAACTCGGTGTTGAGCATCAGGGAGCGGGGATCCAGGTTGAAACTGCCGAGCAGCGCCTCCTCCTTCCCCATCAGGATCAGCTTGGCATGCAGACTGAACGCCTCCGTCGTCAGCTCGAACAGGGTGACCCCCTGACGCTCGAGCCAGGGGCGGTGACGTCGATAGGCGCCATAGACCAGGGGCACGTCCGTGCTGGCCAGGGAGTTGGTCAGGATCTCGATGTCGACCCCCTGCCGTCGCTGCCCCTTGAGCCGGCGACGCAGCCCCCGTGTCAGGATCAGGTAAGGGCTCACCAACCTCAGGGCCCCCTGATTGCTCGCCAGCATGCGTCCCAGCAGGGGCGCCGTGGTCGGCCGGGCGACCAGCCCCTTGCCGGGGCGATCGAACCAGCACTGCCCTCGCCCGGGATGCCAGCAAAGGGGAACGGGGCACTCATCAAACAGAGTGGCCGGCAGATCATAGGCGGCCGCCATGGCGGGGTCGGTCAGGGTCAGCAGGAAATCGTTCAGGGCCCGGGTTTCGGCTGGCAGCAAGGGGCGTCTCAACAGGCGACGGACCGGGTGGCTCCAGCGACTGTGCCAGAACAGCGCGAACCCCTGCTCGGCCTGCTGACAGAGGGGGCCGCGGCAGAGCAGATCCAGGTCGATGAAGTGAGGCGGCATCCCCAGCCCGAAGTAACGATCACCAATATTGCGCCCGCCGATCACCGCCTGGCTGCCATCCACCAGCAGCAGCTTGTTGTGCATCCGGTGATTGATGCGGCGAAAGCTCAGCACCCCTTCCAGCAGCAAGGTAAGGGGACGCCAGCCCCGCAGCCAGAAGGGGTTGAACAGGCGCACCTCGATGCCCGGTTCCGCCGCCACCGCCTCCAGAAAGCGGTTCTCCCCGCCGTAGAGATCATCGATGAGCAGTTGCACCACCACTCCGCGCCGGGCCGCCCGCACCAGCTCCGCCAGCAGCAGCTTGCCGCTGCCGTCCTCTTCCCAGCTGTAATACTGGGCGAGGATCCGGTGGCGAGCCTGGCGGATCAACTGGCATCGGGCCTTGAGGGCTGCACCGGGATCGGCGAGCAAGGCAAACTCGGCGGGGATCAAGGGTCATCTCTCTGTCATCTGGTGGTGGCATAACCCAGACAACCGCCCCGATAGCCCAGTGTCAAGGAGCCGATGATGGAACTGCGCGACCACCCCTCCCTCAGTCAGAGACCCCATGCCAGCCAACCGGATCCCACCCCGGCCAGGCTGTTGATGCCCTGGTACCAGCAGCACCGGGATCTGGGCTGGGAGCCCCTTGCGCAGCATCACGAGGATCCCCCCCCCGGCCAGCATTGACAGGCTCAGGGCTGCACCGCCTCGATGGCCTCTGACTTGCCCTCCAGCTGGGGCAGGCTGAAACGGTAGGCCACGTAGTATTTGTAGATGGTGCCAACGTAGTTGATGGGCCCCTGGCCCACGTCGTTGGCCACCAGCTGCTCCACGTTGCCGAACCAGACGTTCGGATCCAGCCCCTTGTCAGCCGCCTTGGCCTGCAATGCCTGGACCCGGTTCGGACCCGCATTGTAGGCGGCCAGGGCGAACAGATGGCGATTGAGCCTGTCCATCCCGGGATCATTGAAGTAGGTGTCCAGGATGAGCCGCATGTAGCGACAGGCCGCCTCCACATTGCCCTCCAGACTGGTGAGTCTGGCGCCGCGGATCCCCACCTCCTTGCCGGTGCTCGGCAGCAATTGCATGATGCCGACGGCCCCCCGGTGAGAGCCGACATTGGGATTGAGCCCCGACTCCTTGTAAGCCAGCGCGGCCAGCATCAGCCAGTCCAGCTGATACTTGTCCGCCTGGGCCTCCAGTACCTTGCGAATGGTCGACAGTCGCCCCAGCGGGTCCGGCGCCAGTATGTTGCTCATGCGGTCGCTCTGCGCCAGCAGGCGGCGCAATGTCATGTCACTGTAGAGGGTCCGCTTGCTCGACTCCGAGATGTAGGCGTTCACCGCCTTGAGCAGCTCCGGGCTGTTGTTGCGCAGGGCCCAGGCGCTGCGCCCCTTGTCCCGCAGCGGAATCAGCCTGTGGGCCTTGAGGCCGCCAATCATGTCGAGCCAGATCCGCCCCTTGAAGCTGTCGGTGACCGTCAGCGGAATGATCCCGGCTGACACCATCTCCAGCAGGTCCCCGTCCTGCAGGTATTCGGGAACCGTCTCGATGTAGACCGGGGGCAACCCCAGCTCCCGAAACAGCCAGTTGAGCTGGTGCAGGCTCTCGAAATAACTGGAGCTGGCTCGCACCCAGATCCGCCGGCCGGACAGCTGGGTGATGCGATTGAAGGCAGGGAGCTCCCGCTGGCTCACCACCCACTCCTCGATGGGGGTGATCAGCGGCTGGGAGAAGGTCACCTGCTCGCGCCGGGTGGGGGTGACCGTCAGGTTGGCGGCCACCAGATCCCCGCGCCCCTCGGCCAGATAGTCCAGCAGCTTGTCCTGGCGCACCGGGATATAAATGATCTTGAGCTTGAGCTTCTCCTTGGCCAGGTAGGTCTGGTTCAACCAGCGCTCGAATCCCTGAAGCTGATTGACCAGGATGCCGTACTGGGCTCCCTTGTCGAAAAAGAAAAACCCCCGCTCATAGACCACCAGGGCCCTGAGCTCTTTTTTTTGCAGGATGTGTTCGAGATCACCGGCCTGGGGCAGCAACTGCGGCTTGAGATCCGCCGCCAGCAGAGGGAGAGAGCAGAGAGCCAGCAGGGCCCAGATCCATCGCCGCATCATGATTTAACCACCTCGCTGTGGGCCGGTGCGCACCGTCGGGTCTGTCAGAGAAGGCGCCTGCGCCAAGTCATGGGGCGTCGCGGGATCTTCTGCCGATCGGCGCATGCCGGACGGAAAACGGATCGTCCGTGGGATAACTCACTATACAACGCAAAGGGAGGGAAAAAGCGAGGGGCAGAGCAAGACGGCAGGCAAGCCTGCCGTGTCATCACGATCTCAGAGGGAGCGGGCGCGCATCTCGAAGATCAGCTTCTCGGCGGTGCAGGTGAATTGCAGGCGGGCCTTCAGGATCACGCCATCCGGGCCCCGGCTCAGCTCGCTGCTGCTTTTGGCTTCGGCAGTAACCTGCTTGGCCAGCGCCTCGTAAGCTGCAAATTTCTCGCGGGCGTCGGCTTCTGCTGCGGCCTCGATCACCAGCTCCATGACGTCGTCACCTTCGCCGATGATGGTGCCAATTTCGGCGAAACAGCCGCAACTGTCACAGGTCTCGTTCAGTTCCACTTTCTCGTCTACAGACATACGTTCACTCCTACTTATTCCGGATATTGTCATCGTCGCGCAAGGCGTTGCGAAAATCCCTGATGGCAGTGCCCAGATCCTCACCGGCGCCAGCCAGGCGTTTGCTGCCAAACACCACGACGGCGACCACGAGCAGGATCAGCAGATGCCAGATATGAATGCCACCCAGTCCCATAGGGAGACTCCTGACTGTTAGATACCTGGAGGTTGTATCAAAAGAAAGCGTATCGATTGTTGGGCAAAATCAAGGCAGGTGCAAGTTGGCGAAAAAATCGCGCAAAAAAACCGCGACGAGGCGCAAAAAAATACGGCGACCATGGGCCGCCGTATGAGTCGGTGCTACTTGTCCCCTCAACCGCTACATCCTGTACCAGCCGCCACCAGGGCGAGAGACCCGTCGAGCATAGGATCGCCAAGATATGAAAACAAATGGTATATATTCATCTAGGAATTGAAGAGGATTCATATCATGTTGCTGGAACAGCTTGCACGCATAGACCTTAATTTGTTGATAATCCTGCAAGTCTTGCTGGAAGAGCGCAACGGCAGCCGGGCTGCACGCCGTTTGCACCTGAGCCAGTCCGCCGTCAGCAAGGCCCTCGGGCGGTTGCGGGAGACCTTTGACGATCCCCTGTTCGTGCGCTCGGCCTACGGGATGGATCCCACTCCCCGCGCCCTGGATCTCCAGCAGCAACTGCAGCCCATACTGCTCTCCCTGGACAACCTGATCCAGCCGCCGGACTTCGATCCCGCCAGCACGGAGCGGGAGTTCGTCATCGCCAGCATGGACAGCGCCTTCACCCTGTTTGCCCCCCTCTACCTGAGCGAACTGAAGCGTCAGGCCCCTGGCATCCGCCTGCGCTACGAGGAGTGGACCGAACACAGCCTGACCGAGATGAGCCAGGGCCAGGTGGATATCGCCTTCACGGTGCGGGAGAACTGCATCAATTCGGATTTTCGCCTCGACACCCTGCCCAACGCCATCTGCCAGCGGTTGCTCACCATCGACGATCTCACCTGCCTGGTGCAGCGGGATCACCCTGCCTTGCAGGAGCCCGAGTGGGATCTCGCCCGTTACCTCGCCTACCCCCATGTGCAGACCTACTGCGAGGGGCGGGATCGCTGGATGCTGGATCACAAGCTGGCGGAGCAGGATCTCTATCGCCGGATCGAGGCGACCGTGCCCTCCTTCGAGGCGGCCCTGCGCATGGGCATGCACTCGGACATGATAGTGACCCTCTCCCGGCTCTATGCCCGCCACGCGACCCAGGTCTATCCCCTGGTGCCGCTGCCGCTGCCCATCGCCCTGGACAGCATCTCCCACCTGCTCATCTGGCATCAGCGCCACGAGGAGGATCCGGGCCACCGCTGGCTGCGGGAGACCCTACTCGCCCTCATCATGGGCAAGCTGGAAACCTCGGCGGACGGCCCGGCCGCTGCCGCCTGACGCGCAAAAAAAACGGGGCTCAAGAAGCCCCGTTTCACGTTGACATCAGCATTCGCCCCGTCAGTTCTGACCCGTCACCGCCAGATAGTGGTGCACCCCGTCCAGCAGCATCTGCACCGAGATCATCACCAGCAGCATGCCCATCAGCCGCTCCACCGCGGTGAGTCCTCGCTCACCCAGCAGCTTGTTGAACAGCTCGTAGAACATCAGGATCACGGCGCTGGCCCCCCAGGCCATCAGCAGGGCCAATGACCAGTCCACCATCCGGGTCGGCTCCTGGTTGGCCAGAAGCAGCAGGGAAGCCAGGATGGAGGGGCCCGCAATCATGGGGATGGCCATGGGCACCAGGAAGGGCTCCTCCCCCGCCGCCAGCCCGGTCACACCACCGGGGCTCGGGAAGATCATCTTGATGGCGATGAGGAAGAGGATGATGCCCCCCGCGATGCTGACCGCCTCCTGACGCAGGTTGAGGAAGCTCAGGATCTGCTGACCGGCGAACAGGAAGCCCATCATGATCACCAGTGAAAACAACAGCTCCCGCAGCATCACCTTGCGTCGACGCTTGGGGTCGACATGGCGCAGGATGGAGAGGAAGACCGGCAGGTTGCCCAGCGGATCCATGATCAGAAACAGCATGACGGCAGCGGAGAATGTGTCCATAGAGCGCCCGGGCAGAACCTTTCAACAAGAGGGGAAGGAGGGCGAAATATAACAAAGGTGGCGGGATTCGGCGAGCGCCCCACCGCGCTCGCCGCTGGCGATCATCCGTGGTTGCAGATCTTGTCGGCGCGGGTCTGGAACCCTGACTCCGAGTCGATGAACTTGCCGCGCCTGGCCAGGAAGTCGATCAGGGCGTCAGCGTCCATCTCGCTGGCGCTGCAGGTGTGGAACCGGGCCTCGGCACCGAAGCGCGAGGCGATCGCCGCCCTGAGGCTGGCCCGGGTAAACGGACTCTCCTGCTCCAGCATCATCTCCATCACTTCGTGACCGTGTATCGATTGGGGCATCTCGAACCTCTTTAATCATCATGTCAGATGACAATTAAAGCCCGAAGCCCGGAGAGGGTTCTTGATATAGGCCAACAAAACGCCTTTTTTAACGCCAGCGGGCTGGTCGTGAGCGCCGCTTTGTCGATAATGTGGCAACCTGACGGGGGGATGGCTACACTGTCGCCCCTTTTTGCCACCGCAGACAGAAATAAGGACATTGGCGTCATGCTGTTCCATGGATTGGTCTTCAAACCCTGGCGGATCTGGACCCGTCGCCCGCTCTGGTTGAAGACTCTGCTCGGCATGCTGACCGGGATAGGTCTGGGACTCTGCTTCAGCGAGCAGGCCCTGCTGCTCAAGCCCATCGGCGTCCTGTTCGTCAACACCATCCAGATGCTGATGGTGCCCCTCATCTTCTGTTCCGTCCTGGCAGGCCTCACCGCCCTGCTCAAGGGCAAGCGGCTCGACCGCATCGCCGGCAAGGCCATCGGCTTCTATCTCTGCTCCACCGCCGTCGCCATCTGCATCGGCCTGATGATGGGCTGGCTGCTGGAACCGGGCATGGGCGCCAACATGGGTCCTTATGAACGGGGCGCCATGGCGCAGCAACCTACTCTGGCCAGCGTGCTGAGCCACCTGGTGCCGCGCAACCCGGTGCAGGCCATGGGCGATGGCAAGATATTGCAGGTGATCGTGTTCGCCGTGGCCCTCGCTCTCGCCCTCAACGCCACCGGACGACGCGGCCGCCCCGCCATACTGTTCTTTACCTCCCTGGCAGAGGGAATGTTCAAGCTGACCCAGATGGTGATGGCGCTGGCCCCCTATGGCGTCTGCGCCCTGATGGCCTGGATGACCGGCAAGTACGGCGTCAGCCTGCTGTTGCCGCTGCTCAAGGTGATCGGCGCCGTCTACCTCGGCTGCCTGCTCCACGTGCTCGGCGTCTACAGCAGCCTGCTGCTCCTGATGGCGCGCCTCAACCCGTTGCACTACTTCAAGAGCATCGTCGATGCCCAGGCGGTGGCCTTCACCAGCAGTTCAAGCAGCAGCACCCTGCCCATCAGCCTGGCCTGCGCCGAACGCAGGCTCGGGGTCTCCCCCGCCATCACCGCCAAGGTGCTGCCCATCGGCGCCACCATCAACATGGATGGCACCGCCCTCTATCAGGGAGTCACCGCCCTGTTCGTGGCCCAGGCCTTCGGGGTGGATCTGCATCTGGTGGACTACCTGACCATCATCAGCATCGTCACGCTGGCCAGCATCGGCACGGCGGGCACACCCGGTACCGGGCTGATGCTGCTGACCCTGACCCTCACTGCCGTGGGACTGCCGCTGGAAGGGGTGGCACTCATCGCAGGCATAGACCGGATCCTCGACATGGCGCGCACCACGGTCAACGTCTCCGGCGACATCCTGGTCTCCGTGCTCATCGCCCGCAGCGAGAAGGAGCTGGATCTCGCCACCTACCACGATGCCCATGCGGGGGATGACATCGACTTCACCCTGAGCTGAGGGCGCGAGGGGCGTTCAATGATCCTGGGGATCGTGATGGCAGCGCCAGCAGATATCGAAGTTGGCGCCGTTCTCCTCCCCGCACTGGCCGCACAGCCAGCCGTTGCCCTGGCGCTGCTGGTAGCGCTCGATGATCCGGCCCGCCCGCTGACGATCCCGCTCGTTCACCATCAGGGTCACTTGCAGCAGATCCACCGGCAGCTCCCCGAGCGCGCCGGAGAGTCCTTCGCCGCTGAGGCGCACCCTGACTCCCTCTACTTCCAAGGCCCCTTTCAGGGCATGCGCCTCCAGGGAGTGAGAGGCGCGATACAAGTTAATCCACTGATCCATACGTTGTCCTCGAAACCCTTGCCAGTGCCGTCATCACCAGCACTACCATCATTCCAGGGCGAGCATCTTCCGGGAGCGAGATGCCCGATACAGATTCATCCACCGCTCCATACGTTGTCCTCGAAACCCTTACAGCAGCTTGTCGATACCGTAAGCCGGGCCGTTGGCAACCAGAAAATCGATGAATGCCCTCAGCTTGCGCGGCATCAGGCGCCGCTCGGGAAACAGCAGGTAGATGGGTACCCTGGGTTGCTGCCACTCCGGCAGCAAGGAGACCAGCGTCCCGTTCGCCAGCTCATCATGGCACAGCATGGCGGGCAGGGAAGCCAGCCCCAGCCCCGCCTTCGCCGCCTCCCTGGCACAGGTGATGTTGTTGACCTGGAAGCGGGACGGGGGATCCACCAGCACTTCGCGATCATCCAGCTCGAAACACCAGTGCGAGGCGAGGAACCCCGTGCTGACCGCGATCCGCTCGTGATGCACCAGATCGGCGGGCCTCTGGATCACCGGGTGGCGCGCCAGATAGTCCGGGCTGGCGCACAGCAGCCGCTCGGTGCTCCAGAGACGCCGCGCCGCCAGGTTGGAGTCGCTCATGTCGCCGACCCGCACGATGGCATCCAGCCCTTCGCTGATGGGATCCACGATGCGGTTGGTCAGCTCCAGCTCCACCTTCATGCCCGGATAGGCTTGCAGGAAGTTCGCCACCAGCCTGCCCACCACCAGCTGTCCCGTCTCGATGGGCACCGCCAGCTTGAGGGTCCCCGTCACCTCCTGCTGGCTGGCACTGAGCATCAGCTCGGCCTGGGCCAGCTCCTCCACCGCCTTGCTGCAGCGTAGATAATATTGTTCACCGGCTTCCGTCAGGGTGAGCTGCCGGGTGGAGCGATAGAGCAACCGCGCGCCGAGACGCTGCTCCAGCTCGGCAATGCGGCGGCTCACCGTCGCCTTGGTCATGCCCAGCTCCTGGGCAGCGGCGGTAAAGGAGCCCTTGTCGACGA
Organism: Aeromonas sp. s10; assembly: GCF_040907975.1. Lineage (NCBI taxonomy): Bacteria > Pseudomonadati > Pseudomonadota > Gammaproteobacteria > Aeromonadales > Aeromonadaceae > Aeromonas > Aeromonas sp. s10. The sequence goes on from NZ_JBFOCV010000033.1 coordinate 389,095, forward strand.
TACGAACGAGGATTAAGGCAGCATTCAGGTCCATTGTTTCACCAGTGAAACTGTATATCTCATGAATGGATACTAATCGAAACAGTTGCACGATGTTAGCCTGCCCGCCACAGTTCAGGAAAACCAATATCATGAGTCAACACAAGAAGATCCCCCTGCTGGCCGCCCTGGTGCTGGCCCTGCTCGGCCTGCTGTTTGCCGGTTACTGGTATCTGCATGGCCGCTACTTCGAGAGCACCGACAACGCCTACCTGCAAAGCGAGGTGACCGGCATCGGTTCCAAGCTCTCCGGCTACATCAGCGAAGTACTGGTGACCGACAACCAGGCGGTGAAGGCCGGCCAGCTCATCGCCCGGCTCGACGACCGCGAATACAGGACCAAGGTGGCGGAGGCCGAGGCCGATCTGCACCTCAACCAGGCGACGGCGGATAACCTCGCCGCCACCCGTATCCAGCAGTTGAGCCTCATCCGCCAGGCCGAGGCAAAAGTCAGCTCGGCCAATGCCGAACAGGTCCGGGCCCAGCAGCAGGTGCGCCGGGTCAGCCAGCTCAATGAGCGTCACTACAGCTCCCAGGACAGCCTGGACGAGGTGCGTGCCGGCTTGCAGGTCAACCAGGCCCAGGCACTGGAGGCCAAAGCCGCCCTGCAGGCCGCCCGCGAGCGGCTGCTGGTGCTGGATGCCGAAGCCAAGCAGAACCAGGCCAGGCTGGCATTGAGCGAAGCCCAGCTTGAACAAGCCAGGCTGGAACTCGGCTACACCGAGCTGCGAGCCCCGGCTGACGGCATCATCGGCAAGCGCAGCCTGCGGGAAGGGCTCTACGTCCAGTCCGGTATGCAGGTGGCCAGCCTGGTGCCCCTGAGCCAGGTGTGGGTCGAGGCCAACTTCAAGGAGACCCAGTTGCAGCACATGCAGCCGGGCCAGAAGGTGGAGGTGATCCTGGATGCCTATCCGGATCAACCGGTCGAGGGGATCATCGACAGCCTCTCTCCGGCCACCGGCGCCAAGTTCGCCCTGCTGCCGCCGGAAAACGCCACCGGCAACTTCACCAAGATCGTGCAGCGGGTGCCGGTCAAGATCCGCATCCCGGATCCGGGCGCCCTGGCGGGCAAGCTGCTGCCCGGCCTCTCCACCGAGGTGATCGTCGACACCCGTACCCCTGATCCCATGGTGGCCGCCCACTGATGGACGCCATACCACGCCGCAACTGGATCGCGGTCATGGGGGGCCTCATCGGCGCCTTCATGGCCATCCTCGACATCCAGATCACCAACGCCTCCCTGAAAGACATTCAGGGGGCACTCTCAGCCACCCTGAGCGAGAGCTCCTGGATCTCCACCTCCTATCTGGTGGCGGAGATGATCGCCATACCGCTGAGCGGCTGGCTGAGCCGGGGACTGAGCGTGCGGCGCTACCTGCTGTGGACCACGGGCGCCTTCATCGTCGCCTCCGTGCTCTGCTCGTTCAGCTGGAACCTCACCAGCATGATCGTCTTTCGGGCGCTGCAGGGCTTTACCGGCGGGGCCCTGATCCCCATGGCCTTCTCCCTCATCGTCAGCCTGCTGCCGCTGCACAAGCGAGCCACCGGCATGGCGCTGTTCGGCCTGTGCGCCACCTTCGCCCCCGCCATCGGCCCGACCCTGGGGGGCTGGCTGACGGAGCAGATGTCCTGGCACTACATCTTCTATCTGAACGTGCCGCCCGGTCTGCTGGTCATGGCCATGCTGGCCCACGGGCTGGACAGGAAGCCGGTGGACTGGGAGGTGATCAAGCGGGTGGATCTCATCGGTATCCTCACCATGGCGGTGGGTCTCGGCCTCCTGGAGGTGGTGCTGGAAGAGGGCAACCGGGAGGACTGGTTCGGCTCGAGCTTCATCGTGCGGCTCACCGTCATCTCGGTGGTGGCCCTGGTGTTCTTCGTCATCAGCCAGTTGCTGCGCCGCCACCCCCTGGTCAACCTGCGGCTGCTGCACAACCCGCGCTTCGCCCTGGCCTGCTTCGCCTACCTGGTACTCGGTATGGGGTTGATGGGCTCCATCTATGTGCTGCCCCTCTACATGACCCAGATCCACAATTACAACGCCCTGGAAATCGGTGAAGTGCTGATGTGGATGGGGTTGCCCCAGTTGCTGGTGCTCCCCCTGGTGCCCAAGCTGACCCACAAGATAGATCCGCGCTATCTGGTGAGCTTCGGCTTTCTGGTCTTCGCCATCAGCTGCTTCATGAACGTGAACATGAATGCCGACTACGCCGGGCCCCAGCTGATCCAGTCCCTCATCGTGCGGGCCCTGGGGCAGCCCTTCATCATGGTACCCCTCTCCCTGGTGGCGACCGCCAGCCTGACGCCGGACGAGATCCCTTCTTCCTCAACCCTGCTCAACGTGCTGCGCAACCTGGGGGGCGCCTTCGGCATCGCCATCATCGCCACCCTGATCGACAACGACACCCGGACTCATGTCAGCCAGATCGGCAGCACCCTGGCCGCCACCAGCATCGAGGGGCAGGCCTATCTGATGCAGTTGGCCCAGACCATGATGGCCCAGGGAGCCGGGCCGGAGCAGGCCCAGTTGCAGGCCCGGGCCATGCTGTCGAACACCATCAGCCGCGAGGCGGCCATCATGGCCTACAACCAGGTGTTCTACGTGATGGGTATCTTCCTGCTCGTCGCCAGCGCCCTGATGCTGCTGCTCAAGCAGCCTGCCCCGAGGGCCCCTGACGCAGAACCGGTCGAGGCGTGAAAGGTGGGGCTCACATAGCAAAACGGGCCAGAAGGCCCGTTTTTCATGGCTGCCCGCCGGTCAGCCCGCCAGGGAGGCGGCGATCAGGAACTGTGCCGCGAAGTAGCTGCTCATGATCCAGGCCGTGGCATGGGGGAAGGGGCGGCGGAATCTGTCCAGCGCCAGCATGCCGTCGGAGAAGAGGAACATCAGCGCCCCCACCAGGGCGGCGGCGCTGCCGGCAGTGAGAGAGGCATGCCAGGCACCGGCGGCCACCCAGGCCATGGCGATGATCACCAGCATGTAGCAGAAGACGGGGATCCTCATCTCGCCGAGCTGGCCCCACAGGAGCCCGAACACCATGCCGGCCACCAGCAACAGCAGCAGGCCGTCCACCAGCTTGAGCACCAGGGGCCCCTGGGCGAAACCGACGATGTAGCAGAGGTGAGCGACAAAAAATGCCGCCAGCCCCTGGATGAAGCGATCCCGTGGCAGCATCAGCAGCACGTCCCCCGCCAGCGACAGGCAGAGACCGAGCAGGATCCAGGCGTGGGAGCCGTTGTGATCGTCGCTCTGGTAGCCAAACGCCAGGGCGATGATGAACAGCATGGTCAGGGGTTTGCTGATGTAGAACTGACGGGAGTCTGAGCCGTAAGCCGCGCGGATGTGCCACCAGCCCGATGCGATGATCAAGAAACTCAATAACATGCCCTGCTCCTCACCGGCTGCTCACCCTGGGGCGGCAACCTCTTTAGTGCCCGCAAGAGTAGCAAATTCCCCCGGCCAGTGGCAGAGGCTGAAGCAGATGGCACCCTACACCTAAAGTCTAATTGCCCCCATCCCCGCCCTCGGGCATAAGAGACAGCTCTGGAGGATCACCATGGAAGACGCTATGACCAACTACCTGCCCGCTATCGACATCATGATGTGCCATCTTGGCATCAGCTTTGAACAGGCCTGCGAGCAGCTTGGCCTCAGCCCGCAGGAGCAGCAGACCCTCGACCAACTGCAAAAACAGAAGCAGACCCAGTCCAACTGATGCCCTGAACTGATGGTCCGAAGCGGCCGGCATCACAGCCCAGCATAAAAAACGGCGCCCGAAGGCGCCGTTTTTTATTGGGTGATGATCAGGGTCGAGTGACCCGGCGGCGTTGCAGCCAGACCACGGCCCCGAACAGCAGGAAGCCCGGCAGCCACATCAGCTCCTTGGGCCAGCGCTCGGTGGGCGCCTTGACGCTCAGGATCTGCTGATCCATCTCCAGCCCCAGATCGGCCGCCTGGCTGCCGAAGGTGACGGTGTCGATCAGGATCTTGCCGTCCTGCTCATAGGTCTGGATCCCCAGCTTGGTCAGACGATCCTCACCGCTCGCACCATCCGGCACCGGCAGCAACACGGTGAAGCGGCGCAACTTGCCCACCGCATCTTCCCCTTCCATCCGCAGGCGCAGGGTGCTCTCGGCCTCCACCTGACCCATGGTCTGGGCCAGCTCGGTCGGGGCGGTGTCGCGATACGGGTCGTGCAGCAGATCCATCCAGAAGCCAGGGCGGAACAGGGTGAAGGCCACCAGCAGCAGCAGCACGCTCTCGTACCAGCGGCTCTTCACCAGGAAGAAGCCCTGGGTGGCGGCAGCGAAGATCAGCATGGCGATGGTGGCCACGATGAAGATCAGCACGCCGTGGGCGAAGTCCACGTTGATGAGCAGCAGATCGGTGTTGAAGATGAACAGGAACGGCAGCGCCGCGGTACGCAGGCTGTAGTAGAACGCCGTGATCCCTGTCTTGATGGGGTCGCCCTTGGAGACGGCGGCCGCGGCGAACGAGGCCAGCCCCACCGGCGGGGTCACGTCCGCCATGATGCCGAAGTAGAAGACGAACAGGTGCACCGCGATGAGCGGCACGATGAGGCCGTTCTGCTGACCCAGGGTGACGATCACCGGCGCCAGCAGGCTCGATACCACGATGTAGTTGGCAGTGGTCGGCAGCCCCATGCCGAGGATGAGGCTCAGCAGCGCGGTGAGGATCAGCATGAGCAGCAGGTTGCCCATGGAGAGGAACTCCACCAGATCCGCCAGCACCAGGCCGACGCCGGTCTGGGAGACGGCCCCGACGATGATGCCGGCAGTGGCGGTGGCAATGCCGATGCCGATCATGTTGCGGGCACCGGCAATCAGCCCCTCGCGCAGGTCCACCACGCCATCGGTGAAGGAGCCGTAGTCGTGCTTGCCGTCGGTGCGCAGCCAGTTCAGCAGCGGACGCTGGGTCAGCAGGATGATGATGAGCATCACCGACCCCCAGAAGGCCGACAGGCCGGGGGAGAGGCGCTCCACCATCAGACACCACACCAGCACCACCACGGGCAGCAGGAAGTGCAGGCCGGAGAGCAGCACGGCGCGGGTCTCGGGCAGCTCGTCCAGTGGCTTGTCCGGGTCTTCCGCCGGCAGCGGCGCGTTGCTCGCGGCGATCTTCAGCAGTCCCAGGTAGGCGACGGCCAGCAGCACGCTGATCCCCGGCAGGGCATAGTCACCCAGTACCGGCTTGAGCCAGCCCAGGCCGTAGTAGACCGCCATGGAGAGGCCGCTGATGAGGGCGGCACCGAAGGCGAAGCCGGTCAGGCGACGCAGCCAGGGGCGCGGCTGACGGTTGCCAATGGGCTGCATCCCGAGCTTGAGCGCCTCGAGGTGCACGATGTAGAGCAGGGCGATGTAGGAGATGGCCGCAGGCAGGAAGGCGTGCTTGATGATCTCCACATAGGGAATGCCCACGTACTCCACCATCAGGAAGGCCGCAGCCCCCATGACCGGCGGCATGATCTGGCCGTTGACCGAAGAGGCCACTTCCACCGCGCCGGCCTTCTCCTTGGAGAAACCGACCCGTTTCATCATGGGGATGGTGAAGGTGCCCGTGGTCACCACGTTGGCGATGGAGGAGCCGGAGATGACGCCGGTCAGGGCCGAGGCGACCACGGCCGCCTTGGCCGGGCCGCCGCGCAGGTGACCCAGCAGGCTGAAGGCGAGCTGGATGAAGTAATGGCCCGCACCGGCGCGCTCGAGCAGGGCGCCAAACAGCACGAACAGGAAGACGAAGCTGGTGGAGACCCCAAGGGCGATGCCGAACACCCCTTCGGTGGTGATCCACTGGTGGTTGGCCAGCGCATGCAGGCTCACCCCGCGGTGGGCCAGCAGGGAAGGCATCCAGGGACCGGCCAGGCTGTAGGCCAGGAAGACGATGGCGATGACCGCCAGGGCCGGGCCCAGGGCGCGGCGGGCCGCTTCCAGCAGGAGCGGGATGCCGACGCAGGCCACCGCGAAGTCCATGGTGGTGAGGTTGCCGGGACGCTGGGCAAGCTCCTGGTACATCACGAACAGATAGCTGGCGACGGCGGCACCGACGAGGCCGAGGGCGATGTCGGCAAGGGGAACCCTGTCTCGCGGTGAGCTGCGCATGGCGGGGAACACCAGGTAGGCGAGCAGGATGGCGAAGGCCAGGTGAATCGAGCGTGTTTCAGTGTCGTTGAGGACGCCGATGCCGAGGGAGAAGGGCAGCGGCGAGGCAATCCAGAGCTGGAACAGGGACCAGATCAGCGCAAGACCCGCGATGATCCAGCTCATGGGGCCGACGGGCAGCCTGGCGCCGACGTCCTGGGCGATCAGCTCCTCGGCCGAGAACGCCTCTTGTTGTTGTGTTTGCTGCATAGTGTGACTCTGTAGGTACTGCAATAAATGAGACTCGCTCCCCCGAAGGAGGAGCGAGTCCGGGGCACATCCGAAGACGCAGCCGGATTACATCCAGCCACGTTCCTTGTAGTAACGCACAGCGCCTTCATGCAGCGGAGCGGAGAGACCCACCTTGATCATGTCGGCTTCCTTCAGATCCGCGAAGGCCGGGTGCAGGCGCTTGAAACGGTCCAGGTTGTCGAACACGGACTTGACCAGCTGGTAGACCATTTCCGGGTCAGCCTTGGCGCTGGTGGAGAGCACCGCCTTGCCACCGATGGACGGAGTCGGGTTCGGGCTGCCCTTGTAGAGACCACCCGGGATCTCGGCCTTGCTGTAGTAGCTCTTCTCGGCCAGCAGCTTGTCGATTTCGGGGCCGGTGACCGGCACCAGCACGGTGTCCGTGGTGGTGGAGGCTTCCTGGATGGCGCCGTTCGGGTGGCCGACGAAGTAGCTCATGGCATCGATGTTGTTGTCACCCAGGGCAGAGGCCTGCTCGGCGGGTTTCAGTTCGGAAACCAGGCTGAAGGCGGATTTGTCCCAGCCCTTCACGGCCATGATCTCTTCAAAGGTGTCACGCTGACCGGAACCCGGGTTGCCGATGTTGACGCGCTTGCCCTTCAGGTCGTCGAAGCTGGCTACCTTGGCGTCCTTGCGGGCCAGGATGGTGAACACTTCGCTCTGCAGGGAGAAGACGGCGCGGATGTCATCCATCGGACCTTCGGCCTTGAACGGCTCGACGCCCTTCATCGCCTTGTACTGGTGGTCGGACTGCATGATGCCGAAGTTGAATTCGCCGGAGCGGATGCCGTTGACGTTGGCAACACCGCCGCCACTGGCCGGGGCGTTGCACTTGATCTGGTGATCGGCGGCGCCGCGGTTGAGGAAGCGGCAGATGGACTGGCCCGCCACGTAGTAGACGCCGGTCTGACCGCCGGTGCCTATGGTCACGAAGCGCTCCTGCGCTTGCACCGGACCACCAAACGACACACCGACCAGAGCCGCCGACAAGGCGCACGCCAAGGATAATCCTTTCATGTTCTTCATCCTTTTCATTGATTTATTTCACCCGTTTCCCGGGAGAATATGAGACAGACCCGCATCAAGACTGGGTTCGCCTATACGACCTCGTACGAGGAAATGGTCGAGCAGCACGGCCCTTCCAAAAGCCACCATCATCCTGCGGTGAGATAATCAGCGTCATGCCGATCGGAGGTGATCTGACCAGAAACGGGTCAGTTCAAAAGCATTAACGCTCCGATTAAGCACATAACACCAACATAAATCAAACAAAACAGCAAAATGGCGGATTTAAATAGCGAGAAGTTTGAAGCGGATCATTCATTTCTCAAGGGCAGATTAATTACATGAACTATCAAAGGGAAGCAATAAAAAGCACGCCCAGATTCTTTCGCAACCCTTGACTGGCAAGGATTAGATACCTGGTCCGTTATATCGCGAAATGCATACTGAACAGCATAAACACGACGTTAATGACGCTTTTGTCGCCAAGATGCAAAAACCCCGATCCGGGGCTGCCGGAACGGGGTTTGGTAACAAGCTGATTTCATTTGGGCCCGGCCATCACGCCTTGCTGCCAGCCAGCTCCAGAATGAAGGCGAACTCCAGGGCGATGTCCTCATAGGCCTTGAAACGGCCCGACTTGCCGCCATGACCGGCCTCCATGTCGGTGCTGAGCAGCAACTGGTTGTCGTCCGTCTTCAGCTCACGCAGCTTGGCCACCCACTTGGCCGGCTCCCAGTACTGCACCTGGGAGTCGTGCAGCCCCGTGGTCACCAGCAGATTCGGGTAGGCCTGGGCCTTGACCTGATCGTAGGGGCTGTAGGCCTTCATGTAGTCGTAGTAGCGCTTCTTGTTCGGGTTGCCCCACTCGTCATACTCCCCTGTGGTGAGGGGAATGGACTCGTCCAGCATGGTGGTGACCACGTCGACGAAGGGCACCTGGGCCACCACGCCGCGATAGAGCTGGGGCGCTTGGTTGATGACGGCCCCCATCAGCAGGCCGCCGGCGCTGCCTCCCATGGCATAGACCTGATCCCTGGCGCCGTAGCCTTGCGCCACCAACGCCTCGGTCACGTCGATGAAGTCGTTGAAGGTGTTCTGCTTCTTGAGCAGCTTGCCCTCTTCATACCAGGTGCGGCCCAGCTCCTCGCCACCCCGGATATGGGCGATGGCGTAGACGAAGCCCCGGTCCAGCAGGCTCAGGCGTGAGCTGCTGAAGTCCGGGTCCATGCTGGCGCCGTAGGAGCCATAGCCGTAGACCAGCAGGGGATTGGTGCCTGCACCACCCCCTGCCTTCTTGAACTTGTCCTTGCGATAGACCAGCGACACCGGCACGGCTACGCCGTCACGGGCGGTGATCCAGAGCCGCTCGCTGGCATATTGCGCAGGCACGAAGCCTGCCACCGGCTGCTGCTTGAGCAGAGTCCGCTTGCCGCTGTCCATGTCGAGCTCATAGGTGGAGGACGGCGTGGTCATGGAGGAGTAGCCATAGCGCAGGGCGCTGGTGTCCGGCTCCGGGTTGTAGGCAAGCCAGGTGACATAGGCGGGATCGTCGAAGGCGATCTCCTTCTGTTCGCCGCTCTGCCAGTTGACCTGACGCAACCGGGTCAACCCCTGGCTGCGCTCCTCCAGCACCAGCCAGTCCCTGAACAGGGCATAGCTCTCCAGCAGCACGTCCGGATTGGGGGCGATCACCGCCTTCCAGCGATCCACCGGACTCTCCTTGGTCTCATAGAGGCCGAAGTTCTTGCCGTCCTTGTTGGAGCGCACATAGAAGCGACCGCGGTAGTGATCCAGGCTGTATTCGTGATCCACCTGGCGGGGTAGGAACAGGCGTGGCGTCTGGCCCGGCACATTGGCATCAATGAGGCGCGCCTCGCTGGTGGTGGTGCTGGAGAGGGAGATGACGATGAAATCTTCCGAGGTGGTGGCGTAGAGGCTCACATAGAAGGAGTCGTCCTTCTCCTCGTAGACCAGGGTATCCTTCGCGGGATCCGTGCCCAGCTCGTGGCGATAGACCTGGTAGGGCAGCAGGGTCTTGGGGTGCTTGCGCACGTAGAAGACCGTCTTGCTGTCGTTGGCCCACACCAGGTTGCCGGAGGTGTTCTCGAGGGTGTCGGCGGCCCAGGCGCCGCTCTCCAGATCGAGGAACTGGATCCTGTATTGACGGCGGGAGAGATAATCTTCCGCCACCGCCAGCCAGCGGTTGTTGCGGCTCACCTCGAGCGCCCCCAGGGCATAGAACTCGTGGCCTTCGGCGCGCTGGTTGCCATCCAGCAGCAGGGCGGGCGCCCCGTCCCCTTCCACCTTGCTGCGGGAGTAGATGGCGTACTCCTTGCCCGGCTCGTAACGGGTCTGATAGCGGTAGCCGTTCTTCACATAGGGGACAGACTCGTCCTGCTGGGGAATACGGGCCACCATCTCCTTGTAGAGCTGCTCGCGCAGCGGCTTGATCGGTGCGAGCATGGCCTCGGTGTAGGCATTCTCGGCCTTGAGATAGTCCAGCACCTCGGGCTTCTGCCGCTCGTCGTCACGCAGCCAGTAGTAGTTGTCGACGCGCGTGTCCCCGTGTTTTTTCAGGGTATGGGGGTGCTTGGCAGCCACCGGGGGGACAATGACAGGCTGGGTGGAAGTATCGCGTGTAGGCATGGCGGACTCTTCGTTGGCATGGGAACAGGGCGCAGCAAGCAGGCAAGCCAGCAGCAACCCCCGGGAAAAGGTGAACATGTCGCATCCTTTGCGCTGTCACAGGGCAGCCCCTCCCGCTGGTGCTGCACGCATCCAGACGGCACACCGGCAGGCAGCGGGAAAAGCGTCCCTGAGAAAATAAAAATTGGCGATCAATCTGCCCCTTGTCGCCCGGGGTTGCAAGGGCTCCCCGGACATTACCCCCCAAATCGACGAAAAAGGGCCGCCATCTCGCGATGGCGGCCCTCCTCCCTGACCGTGGGCGACACGGGTTCGCTCAGGTGTGCCTCACATGATGGAAGTGTGTCTGCTCACGGTCAGCATCCATCAGCCGGGGTAGCTCGACCAGACTTTGGTCGCGCCCTCGTCACTGATGCTCAGCACCTGATAGGGCTGACCTGGAATATCCATGCCCGGCGCACTCTGGGGCATCCCCGGAATGGTCAGACCGCGGATCGCCGGTTTTTCCTTGAGCAGCTTTTGCACGTCGGCAGCAGGCACATGCCCCTCCACCACATAGCCGTTCACCACCCCGGTGTGGCAGGAGGCCAGCTGCGGGGTGATGCCATGCTGCTGCTTGATCGGGTCAAGCTGCTCGGTTTCCACGACCTTGACCTCAAAGCCGTTCTCTTCCATGTGCTTGATCCAGGTCTTGCAGCAACCGCAATACTGGGACTTGTAGACGGTCATCTGCCCGGTTGCCAGAGCAGAAAAACTGACGGTACCGGCCAGCACGGCCAGTAACAGGGACTTGTACATATCTCACCTCGGTTAAGAAGAAATGCCCGGAAAGGGAAACTCGACTCAGCCGTGGTGACGGGGCGGACGCTCGAGACGCTCCAGGGGCGCCTCCGGCATGAACAGAGAGGGAGAGAGGAATGTCGGCCTGTCGGGCTCAAGCCGGGCAACCGTCAGGCTGTCGCTGGTGAGCACCGTCATGGCGAGCGCCGAGGTGAAGCTGCCGCAGGGCATGGCTTTTTCCAGGGTACGCTCGCTCTGGCTGCAATGGGGCGTCAGGGTACAGAGATCGGCGGCCGCACGGCTGCCAAACGACATCAGCACCAGCACCAGACTCCACAGGGGGAGCCAGCGGCGGGCGCGAGCGAGTTGGCGACGGGTCAGGACCATGAGACGACTCAATGACGAAAGAGGGCCTATGGTAACCCTTGGCCCAGGGGGAGGGTCAACCCCTCCCCCGTCTGCATCAGGGTTGCTGGCGGGTGGCCGCCAGCACGATCTCCCGCACGCAGACGTTGGCCGGCTGGAGCCAGGCGTAGAGCACGGCGTCGGCGATCACCTCGGGTGCAATGACGCCTCCCATCTGATCCTTCCAGTCGTGATAGCCCGCCTTGATGCTCTCGTCCGTGGTGTGGCTGAGCAACTCGGTCTCCACCGCGCCCGGAGCGATGGTCACCATCCGCACGCCGACATCGGCCACCTCTTCCCGGATGTTCTCGGTCAGGGCGTGGACGGCGAACTTGGTGGCGCAGTAAGCGGCATGGTTCGGGAAGGTCTTGCGACCGGCGATGGAGCTGATGTTGATGATGGTGCCGCTGCGGCGGGCCTTCATGCCGGCCAGTACCGCATGCACGCCATTCAGAACCCCCATCACGTTGATGTTGAGCATCTGCTGCCACTCGGCGGGATCCTGCACGTCGGCCTGTCCCAGCAGCATGACGCCGGCATTGTTGACCAGACATCCCACCGGGCCGAATTGCGCCTCCGCCTGCGCCACGGCGGCCTTCATGGCGGCGGTGTCGGTGACATCGACCCCGATGCAGAGGGTATCGGGCAGGTTCAGCGCCTGCATGGGCTCGACCCGGCGGGCCAGCAACAGCAGCGGATGGCCGGCGGTGGAGAAGGCGCGGGCAATGGCGGCACCGATCCCGGCGGACGCGCCGGTGATCACCACGAGGGACTTGGACATGGAGTTTTCCTTCTGATGCGTTGAAATGGGCGTCAAACAAGGGCTGGCCAGCACGGGACCCAGTCACTATAGTCGCTACATCCATCGGCGATAAATATAGTTTTCCGCTGGTTATCATCTGAATTAACTATGGTATCCCCATGCTGGACCTGAGATTGCTGCGCTTCTTCATCGCCATCTATGAAGAGAAGAACATCACGGCGGCGGCAGCCCGCTGCCACGTGAGCCAACCCTCCCTCTCCGCCGGCCTTCGCCAGCTCGAAGAGAGCCTGGGGGACAGCCTCTTCATCCGGGGCAAGAAGGGGGTGGAAGCGAAGGATCCGGCCCACTATCTCTATCCCCACGCCGTCAAGCTGGTGGAAGAGGCGCGTCGCCTGCCGACCCTGTTTCGCCAGAAGGCGACGCGTGCGAGACTCAACATGGCCATCATGCCCGACCTCAGCCGCCGTCGGCTGGCGGGATTGCTTCGGCGGGTGCAGGGGGTGCTGCCCGAGCTGGATCTCACCCTCTCCGATTACGGCACCCCGGCCGACTGCCGGCTGACCCTGGATGCCCTGCGCCGGGAGGACGAGATCTTCCTGCCGCTCTGGGAAGAGGAGTACGTGCTGTGCGTTCCCAGGGGACACCCTCTTGCGGGCAGGGCGCGTATCGAGCTGGCTGAGTTGCAACACCATGATTTCATTGAGTGTCCCCCCTGCGAAGCCCATCAGCAAACCATAGGCCTGCTGGCCTGTGACCGGCTCACCCTCAATCTGGTGGCCAAGGCCGAGAGCAAGGGGCTAGTGATGGCGCTGGTGCTGGCCGGAGTGGGCATCAGCTTCCTGCCCGACGGGCTGGTGGAGGACGAAGCGGGCCTGTGCACCCTGCCCGTGAGCGGCCCCCGGATGTTCCGCCGCATCGGCCTCTGCTACCCCGCCCACCAGACCCTGAATCCGGCGCTGCGCGCACTGATCCCGGAACTGGCGGGCCAGGGAGCTTCTTGATAACGTTTCAGCTCACAGTCTGTCGCATGTGCCGGCAGCAGACCCTCTTCAGGAATCCCATGAAACGCATTCTGGTCATCTTTTCACACCCGGCGCTGCAGAGTTCCCGGGCCAACAAACAACTGCTGCACGCCATCGAGGGGCTGGAGGGGATCACCCTGCACGATCTCTACCAGCGCTATCCGGACATGTTCATCAACGTGAAACGGGAACAGGCCCTGCTGGCGGAGCACGACATCATCGTTTTCCAGCACCCCTTCTACTGGTACTCCTGCCCGGCCATCATGAAAGAGTGGATGGACCTGGTGCTGGAGTACGGCTATGCCTACGGCCCCGAGGCCCATGCCCTCAACGGCAAGCAGTGGCTCAGCGCCATCACCACGGGGGGCGGCCCTGAATCCTACTGCCGCGCCGGCTACAACCAGCGCCCGCTGCTCGACTTCCTGCTCCCCTTCCAGCAGACCGCACAGCTGTGCGGCATGCGCTGGCTGCCCCCTTTCGTGCTGCACTCTTTCCACAAGCTCGAGGATCCCGAGGCGCTGCGCCGCTGCGGCCAGGACTATCGCCAACTGCTGTGCGCCCTGCGTGACGAACAGCTGACCCCGGCCCAGCTGGCCGAGAGCCCCTATCTGCGCGATCTGCTGGGGGTACTCCCATGACACACACTCGATCCGGGCGCAGGCCCGGCCAGCCCTCACCGGCATTCATCATGTTAAGGAGGAGCCGCTGATGGGACATGGATTGCTGTTTGATGCCCTGATCTACCTCTCGGCGGCGGTGATCGCCGTCCCGCTGGCCAAGCGGTGGGGGCTGGGCTCCGTCCTTGGCTACCTGCTGGCGGGGATCATCATAGGTCCCTTCCTGCTTGGTCTGGTGGGCGAGCAGAAAGACGTGATGCACTTCGCCGAGTTCGGGGTGGTGCTGATGCTGTTTCTGGTCGGTCTGGAGCTGCGCCCGGCCCTGTTGTGGCAACTGAAAGGGCCCATCCTCGGCACCGGTGGCCTGCAGGTGCTGCTCACCAGTGTCGCCCTGACCGGGGTGGGTTATCTTTTGGGTCTGCCCTGGCAGCAGGGGCTCGCCATCGGTCTCATTCTTGCGCTTTCCTCCACCGCCATCGTGCTGCAGAGCCTGCAGGAGCGCAAACTGATGCAGAGCGAGAGCGGCCGCTCCGCTTTCGCCGTGCTGCTGTTCCAGGACATCGCCGTCATCCCCATCCTGGCGATCCTGCCGCTGCTGGCCATTGCACCGGTCGCCAGCAGCGGCAGTTCGGAGCTGGCAGGCTGGCAGCACGGCCTGCTGGTGGTGGCCGCCATCGCCGGCATCGTGCTGGGTGGCCATTACCTGATGCGGCCGGTGTTTCGCGCCATCGCCCAGTCCCACATGCGGGAGATCTTCGTCGCTGCCGCCCTGCTGCTGGTGATCGCCATCGCCGTGCTGATGGAATCCGTCGGTCTCTCCCCCGCCCTCGGCTCCTTCCTCGCCGGCGTGGTGCTGGCGGACAGCGAATACCGCCACGAGCTGGAAGCGGACATAGAGCCGTTCAAGGGGCTGCTGCTCGGCCTCTTCTTCATGTCGGTGGGTGCCGGCATCGACTTCAGCCTCTTTGCCGCCCATCCCCTGTTGATCCCGGCACTGGTGATCGGTCTGATGGTGCTCAAGTGGCTGGTGCTGATGGGGCTCGGCTTTGTCATTCGCCTCTCCCCGAACCAGCGCTGGACCTTCGCCCTGGCCCTGGCCCAGGGCGGGGAGTTCGCCTTCGTGTTATTCTCGTTCGCCGCCCAGAACAAGGTACTGCCGGGCAGCACCATCTCACTGCTGACTCTGGTCGTCGCCCTCTCCATGGCGCTGACACCGCTGCTGCTTATCCTCAACGATCGGGTGATCCAGCCCTGGTTCGACTACCGCAACCAGAGCGACACCCCCGAACACGAACAGCCCGAGCTGGTGGAACACCCGGTCATCATCGCCGGCTTCGGTCGCTTCGGTCAGATAGTGGGGCGTCTGCTCCACGGCCACGGTATTGGCACCACCATCCTGGAGCAGGATGCCAGCCAGATAGAGATGCTGCGAAAGTACGGCTACCAGGTGTTTTATGGGGATGCC
The DNA here is from genome assembly GCF_040907975.1 of Aeromonas sp. s10. Classification (NCBI taxonomy): domain Bacteria; kingdom Pseudomonadati; phylum Pseudomonadota; class Gammaproteobacteria; order Aeromonadales; family Aeromonadaceae; genus Aeromonas; species Aeromonas sp. s10. Next base: position 404,248 of record NZ_JBFOCV010000033.1, read on the forward strand.
AGCCGACTCGATCTGCTGCACGCGGCCGGCGCCCACAAGGCCAAACTGCTGGTGCTCTCCCTCAATGACCCGGCCACCTCCCTCGAAGTGATCGAGATGGTGAAAAAGCACTTCCCGCACCTCAGAATACTGGCCCGTGCCCAGGACAGACCCCATGCCCACGAGATCCTGCGCCACGGGATAGACAGCGTGCACCGCGAAACCCTGGGATCGGCCGTGGATCTTGGAGTAGAAGCACTCACCCTCTTGGGGTTCAGGGCCAATCAGGCCTGGCGTGCGGGACAGATGTTCAAGCAGTATGACAACCGACTGCTGCGGGAACAGGTCAACTACCTGGACGACGAGCACACCTATATCAACAAGAGCCTGCAATACCGCGACATCCTCTCCGACCTGCTGCAAGACGATCAGGAAGGACAGGAGCGTACCCACGCCCATCAATGGAACAGCGGTCTGCCCGACAACGACAAGGAAGCAACATGATTGCCTATTACCCCATGCTCAAACACCTTCACATGACCCTGGCCCTGGTCAGCCTGCTGCTCTTCCTCTACCGCTGGAGCCTGGCGCTGGCGGGCAGCGGGCGGCTGCAACAGAAATGGTTGAAGGTGCTGCCCCACATCAACGACACCTTCCTGCTGCTGTTTGGCGTGCTGCTGGCGGTGACCCTGCAGATGAGCCCTGGCCAGCAGCCCTGGTTGATGGCCAAGTTGATTGCCCTGGTGATCTACATCGGCCTGGGCGTCATGGCGCTCAAGCGCCCTGCCCGCGGCCAGAAGCTGGTGGCCGGAGTGGCCGCTCTCGCAGTATTCGGCTACATGGTGGGCGCAGCCATCACCAAATCAGCCTGGTCCTGGCTGGCATAACGACGTGTCGAGGTGGGGGTCCGTCCCTCACCTCCTTCCCACCTCCCCCTCCTTACTGCTTCCATTTCCTTCCTGTCACCCTGGTCGCGAGCATCCTCGCAAGGCTTGTTTTCAATAAAAAAAGGGCTCAAACAACCCCTTTTGTTTGTTATTTTGTTTTATTTATCAATGGCTTGCCTCTTCATGTATGAAAATGGCGACAGTTGTCGCAGCAAAACTTGCGACATAGACTGTCGCAGGCCATGGCTAGGATACACTCAACGCTAAACCAGTGAAGGCATGCACCATGAGTAAGAAGCTGTTACGACAACTGACCTTGGCGCGTTGCATCCCGCACCGCCCTTACAAGCTGACCGCCAGCCAACTCCAGGTAAAACTGGAAGAGGAAGGCATTCACGTCAGTCTCCGTACCGTGCAACGGGACCTGGAAGAGATGTCCGGCATGGGACTGTTCGATCTCACCTCCGATGAGCGCAGCAAGCCTCATGGCTGGTGCTTCGAGCGCCATGGTCTCAATGACTTTGCCAACATCATGCCGCTCTCGCTGGCAGTGGCCCTGAAAACCTGGAGCGACCAGGCAAGCCAACTGTTGCCGGCAAGCGTGCTGACCGAATTGAACCCGCTGATCGACAAGGCTGGTCAGGTGATCCGCGACAGCCAGAGCGAACTGGCCGAGCGCTGGCTGGAGAGCGTGCACCAGTCACCTCGCCCCTTCGCCGGCAATCCGGAGATCCGCCGCAGCACCCTGATCCGCGACGCCCTCTGGCGTGGCCGCAAGTTCAGCGCCGAGATCCAGCGTGTCATCAAGGAGCGTACTGTCTGGCTCTGCTATGACCGCATCAATCCCCTCGGCATCCTGAACCAGCCCGATGGCCCCATCCTGCTCTGTACCCTCTCCGAGCTGGATCCCAAGGTCTACGGCATTCCGTTCGATCACATCAAGAACGTGGAGTTGACCAACTTCAGCGCGACCCAGCCGAAGGACTTCAATATCCAGAAGCTGATCCGCGACCAGGGTTATCAGGACGTCAGCGGTCCGATCCGCTTCGTCGGGCGCATCGATGCCAACTGCCCGACCCTGATCGATGGACAAATCCCGGGACATAACCCGCGTATGACCCGTTACGACAAGCGCAGCGTGGTGGTGGAGACCGAAGTGCAGGATACGCCCGAGTTCCGCTCCTGGCTGAACAACATGAGCGGCAACCTGGAGGTGCTTGCACCCGAATCACTGCGCAAGGCCTACCCGACACCTGGGACAAGGGTCAGCTAAAGAAACCAGCAGACAATACAAAGCCGAGATTTATCTCGGCTTTTGTCTACTTTTAAAGCATAAGTATTCAATTAATTTTGAACTCTTACACCCCTGATTGAAGCGGCTGTACCATCGTTTTCCTACCGATTTCTGCTTGTAAGAGATCTGCCATTCCCCCTGTAAGACCCCTCAGTGTTGAACCGTACGTGAAGCCATCCCGCACTGGGTATGCTTTCCATGGAAACTATCTAAGTGACTGATAAACGTAGATAATATTCCACACAAGCCCATTTCTGTACCACATGTCACGGAGCTCAATCCGATTGCACACCTTGTTCGAGCCTGCAATTGCCTTAGTATGGGTCTCACAAGGACGAGCTGATTCGGCAGGATGCAGAAACAGCGCATAAACAAGGAATAGCCTGCAGGATGTGGGCAAGGAACACCTCGGGATGGGGTTGATAGCCAGGATGGTTATCACAAGGATCGACAGGACAACCGCAGGATACGGTAGTTGGATACCTCGGGATGAGGTTGAGTGGCACGGATTGTCGCTCATCAAGGATGAAAGGACACCGCAAGACGCGGTCAGGAACAGCTTCAAGATGAAGCGTGATAGCTAGGATGGTTATCAGTCAGGATGACGCAGGAACACCACGGGATGTGGTAATGGACACCTCCAGGAAGGAGAGGGTGAAGCAATCAGGACAGATTGCCAGGCTAGGAAGGCCACAGGACACCCCAACGGATTGGGAAGGGGAATTTCCAAAGGAAAGGATAGCGTCAAGGATTGCAGGGAGCATGGCAGTTCAGGGAATGGACGAAATGACTTGAGGGGACAGCAGATGCTGTCCCCTTTTCTTTTGTGCGGCAACACATCAGAGAATGGGATCAACCTGAGCGATCCTGCCCACATCACGCCATCTGCATCACGGATAACCTGTTTGTATACCCACCAGAGGCAGCCACAGTAGCGCTCGTTGCCTTTCCTCCGCCTTCCCTCATCTATACTCAGCGACATCCACTAGGCCCTCAGAACGCAGCAGATCAGCCGCGGCCAACCAGCCAGAGTGCTCCTGGCGACTGATTCCAGGTAACAATGGCCACTGGCTTCTGCTCCGCCAGGCAGATTGTTGAGTCATCCCTGAACTGTCTATGTGTGTGACCACGAATGAAGCGTGTATGCCATTCGGCGGAGATGGTCGTGTAGGGAGGTGAGGATAACCCGGCCAAGCCACCTGGCACTGAGGATGAGGGATTGAGTAAATGTCAGAAAGCAAAAAGGCCTTCCCGATAGGGAAGGCCTTTCAATTTAGTGGCGGAGCGGACGGGACTCGAACCCGCGACCCCCGGCGTGACAGGCCGGTATTCTA